>JAJZUU010000089.1 GCA_021848325.1 Pseudomonadota bacterium
GGTCGAGGACAGATTTTGTCGATTTTGCAGGTCAATAGTCGTTCTATTGACCAAAAAAGCGGCGAAATATGGACCGGTCAGGCGGATTTGCAGCCGATTTCCTTTAAGTCCGACAGGCTCCTAGCCGCCGACGCCAAACGGGGCCGCGCCGAGCAGGCCGCCGGCCCGTTCCTCGTCCCTGCGGCCGCGAAGGGGCAGCGACATCTCTGCCCTCAGCCCCGCAAGGCGCTTCAGATCACCGGCCAGTTCCCGCGCCGGTGAAACATGGAGCTGATTGAGATATCTTTCAACCGCCGACAGTTCGTCGTAGGCATGCGCCCATTCCGCGGGAGTGTCATGACTGTCGGCCGATTTCCAGAGCGACACCGCGAAGGCCTCAAGGGCCCGTTCATATTTCAAGATTTCCGATTGCATACCACATCTCCTCTTCGACACAGCGTTTTGTTGTCATGCACCGAAAGGCATGGGCGGAATTTGGCTCCATCCAATACGCGTGCAGACCCGGGACACCTAAGCAAGCGCTGTGCCAGATGCAGTTACAACATCAAATCAATTGGTTATGAGAGAGACGGGGGACTCCTGGAGAAATTCCATCCGGTAGCCGTCGCCAATCGGCGACAGCTACCTTAAGAACGAATTGCAACTACATGATATGCCGATATTTTGCCATGTCTTCAAACGGCGACGAAATCACTATCGCGGGTGGCCGGCGGGAACCTTGAACAGTTCCGGGTCCAGTTCGTAGCGGCGCAGAAGACGGTAGAACTCGGTGCGATTGCGCTTTGCCAGGAGCGCCGCCTGGCTCACATTGCCGCCGGTGATCTTGAGCACCTGGGTCAGGTAGCCCCGTTCAAAACGCCTTTTCGCCTCGAGCAGGGACGGGATGGACGCGGGGGCATCGTGCAGGGCCCTTTGCACCATGGAACCGGGGATCACCGGAGCCGTGGAAAGGGCCACCGCCTGCTCCACCACGTTCAGCAGTTGGCGGACGTTTCCCGGCCACGGGGCGGCCGCCAGCAGTTCCATGGCTTCGGGAGAGAAGCCGGTTATCTTTTTGCCGTATCGTTGCGCCAGCTTGGCCAGGAAATGCCCTGCCAACAGAGTGATGTCCTCGCGCCGCTCGGACAGGGGAGGGATATCCAGCGCCACGACCTTGAGCCGATAGTAGAGGTCCTCGCGGAAATTCCCTGCCGCCATTTCGTCGGTCAGGTCGCGGTGAGTGGCGGAGATTACCCTCACGTCCACCGGAACGCTGCGGGTCGATCCCAGCGGTCTCACCTGCTTTTCCTGCAGCACCCTGAGCAGTTTCACCTGCAGGGCCGGCGGCATATCCCCTATTTCGTCCAAGAACAGGGTGCCCTGGTGCGCGGCCTGGAAAAGTCCCTTGTAGTCTTGGGTCGCCCCGGTGAAGGCCCCCCTGGTATGGCCGAACAGCTCGGACTCCAGGAGCTGTTCGGGGATCGCGCCGCAGTTGACGGCCACGAACGGCCGGCCACAGCGGGGGCTGGCCTGGTGAATGGCCTCGGCGAGCAGTTCTTTCCCGCTGCCGCTCTGGCCATGGATGAAAATGCTGGCGTCGCCGGCCGCAACCAGCTTTGCCTGACAGAGCAGGTCTTCCATGGCGGGGCTGCGGGTGACAATGCGCTTTCTCCACTCGGCATGGCACTCCTGCCCTTCGCCTCCCGGCGCATGCCCGCTCAGCATGAGCGCCCGCTGGATTTGTTCCAGCAGTACCTTGCTGTCGAAGGGTTTGGTCAGGAAGCTGAAGACCCCGAGCCGGGTGGCCGCCACCGCGTCCGGGATGGAACCGTGGGCGGTAAGGATGATCACCGGCAGCCCGGTGCTCGCCTCGTGTATCGCTTCCAGCAGCGCCATGCCATCCATGCCCCCCATGCGCAGGTCGCTGACGACCAGTTGCGGACGGCAGGTCGATAGCACGGCCATGGCCCTTTCGCCGCTTTCGGCGACCACGACTGCGTAGCCCGCCGCCGTCAGCCGTATGGAAAGGAGCCGCAGCAGGTCGGGGTCGTCGTCCACTAGCAAGATCGTTGGTTTGGTAGCCATCATTTCACCGGCAGGGGCGGGATGGGGTCGCGATTGATGATGTTCTTCTCGATGGCCTTCAGGGCATCGAGCTTTTGCTGCAACGCATCGGCGCGTTTTTGTTCCTCCTTCGCTTTGTCGGCGAGCGTCTGGCAGCGCTCCTCCTGCCTTAGCCTTTCTTCCGCGACTTGCAGCAGCAGGGCGGCCAGGTTTTTCAGCGCCGGGCTGCCGCCCCCTTTGCCCTTCACCACCTCCTGCAACAGCGCGGCGGCGCGGGCGTCGTCCCTGAATCGCGGATCGGGCCCCATCAGCAGCAGCGCCATGCGGAGCCGGTCCGCGGCGGTCTTTTTCTGGGCCAGACCACGCGCGGCCGCGTCCCGCTCCCGCTGCAGATCGTCGCTCGAGAGTGTCCTTAGGCGCTGGGCATAGGCCAGCAACTGAGCCGCATCCCCGGCCCCACCCGCCCCCCACAGGCATGCGCCGGGAGCGGCGACACGATCCCCGAACCCGGCGCATCCCCCGAGCGACAAACTCAGCAACGCTATTTGCAGCGAACGCCGCAGGTAATGCCTCATCCTGGTCGCTCCGGCGACTCGGCGGGCAGGGTCACGCGCACATGCGCCCCTTTGACGCTATCTTTCACGATCTCTATGGTGCCTTTGTGGGCGAGCACATATTCCCTGGCAATGGAGAGCCCGAGGCCGGTACCCTGGACATGCCCCTCCCGGGCGGCCGCCCCTTGGTAAAAGGCATCGAAGACCCGGTCCCAGTCCGCTGCCGCGATCCCCGGCCCCCCATCGATCACATCCAGCACGGCGCCGTCCGCCTTCTGCTCCAGCAGAATCCTGATCGTCCCCCCCGGCGGGGAATATTTGACCGCATTGGACAGCAGGTTGTCCACCACCGCCACCAACTTCTCCTCGTCTCCCGCCACGGTGACCTCCTTCGTCGCCAGTTCCAGTTTCAGGCCCTTGGTCATCAGCGGCAGCCTGTGATCCCCGATAACCCTTTCCACCAGCCGGTCCAGCCTCACGGGGCCGATATTCAGCACCGCATCGCGCAACTGTGCGACGCTGAAGCTCAACAGGTCGTCTATGCGCTTTTGCAACTGCAAGCCCCCCTGCTGCAGGATGCGCACGATCTCGGACTGCTGGCCGTTGAGTTCGCCGGCTACCTCGTCCGCCAACAACTGGGCCCCCTCGCGAATCGAGGTCAAGGGGGTCTTGAGTTCGTGGGAGATGTGTCTCAACAGCTTGCCCCGCTGCTCCTCCAGTTCGATCAGCCGCAGCCGCAGCCAGTCCAGGCGGTTGCCGAGGTTCTGCAGATCCTGTGGGCCGTCTACCCGTATCCCGCCGGAAAATTGACCATCGCCCAGGCGGCGTATGGCCGCATCGATCTGCCGGATCGGGCGTGCGATCAGAAAGGTAAAGCCGGCCGCCAGGAACAAGGCCATGGGCACCAGCGACAGCCCATGCAGCACCAGCACTTTGTGCGCATCGGCAGCAATGCCTCGCATCACGTCTACGCTGCGGTCGATCAGGCGATTGTTTCCGGCCAATATCGAGCGGGCCAGGTCAGCCAGCGCAAGGAACTGCCCTTCGGTCTCCTGGCCCGTGCCGGGCTCTCGCGGCCCCTTCTGCAACGACGCGAACAGCGCGTCCTCTCCCTCCATCAGTGCTTCCAGTTCCTGTCGCTGAGGGCGATCCAGGTGCAGCCTGGAAAGACTCTCCGCCGTCTGCCGAAATTTGGCGTAAGTCGTCATGTATCCCTCGAAGATCGACTTGTCCCCGAGCACCATGAACTGGCGGGCGCTACGCTCCATGGCCGTGACCTGCTCCACCAGCATCCGGCTGCCCTGGGTGGCCAGAACCGCCTGATACACCGCTTTCTCGCTCTGTTCGGCGAGCCGGTCCACGTAGATGGCGGCGTGAATGAACGAGAAGATCAGCGGCAGGGCCACCAGGGTGAAACCTGCCAGAATGAGCTTTGAGAAGGATCTGGGGTAATAATAAAGGTGAAGACGCACTGGGACCGCCCCTGCTGGCTTGCCGCAAATCAATCCTTTCCAGACGGCGCCGCTAAGAAGTATAGCCCCATCCGTGCCTACGTCATACTCCCTCGGGCACGATTGTTGGAATGGGACCGGATCGGCGGGACGAGCGTCATGCCGGTTTGCCTGCCTGGACCCGGCCATTGAGAATAACCGGCACGGCGGCCCGCTCTCTGTTACAATGCAGCCCTGCGGCGTTTGCTCCCAGTCTTCGCGCCGCTGGCCATTCCGGCCCTTCAAACCTTTATCCGTCTGCCTAAGACTGGCGCCGCCAACGGCGACAGGCCGATGTTATTTCCGGAGTCCTATGCCCTTCTCTACCCTCGGCCTGTCCGAAGAAATCGTCCGTGCCGTCAGCGAGCACGGCTACACCGAACCCACGCCGATCCAGCTGCAGGCGATCCCCGCCGTGCTGTCGGGCGGCGACCTGCTGGCCGGCGCCCAGACCGGCACCGGCAAGACCGCGGGCTTCGTCCTGCCGATCCTGCACCGCCTGTCCGACAGGAGCGTCAAGGGCCCGTCCAGCGGGCGCCCGCCGATCCGGGCGC
This sequence comes from Pseudomonadota bacterium, assembly GCA_021848325.1. GTDB lineage: Bacteria > Pseudomonadota > Gammaproteobacteria > Burkholderiales > JAJZUU01 > JAJZUU01. The sequence goes on from JAJZUU010000089.1 coordinate 4,642, forward strand.
TGATTCTTACCCCCACCCGCGAGCTGGCCGCCCAGGTGGAGGAAAGCGTGCGCGTGTACGGCAAGTATTCGAAACTGAATTCGCTGGCGATGTTCGGCGGGGTCAACATCAATCCGCAAATCCAGCGGCTGAAGAGCCGCGTGGACATCCTGGTCGCCACCCCGGGGCGCCTGCTGGACCACGTGCAGCAGAAAACCGTGGATCTGTCCCAGGTGGAGATCCTGGTGCTGGACGAAGCCGACCGCATGCTGGACATGGGATTCATCCGCGACATCCGCCGCATCCTCGCGCTGTTGCCGAAGGCGCGGCAGAACCTGCTGTTCTCCGCCACCTTCTCCGACGAGATCAAGACCCTGGCCGACGGGCTGCTCGACCACCCGTCGCTGATCGAGGCGCCGCGCCGCAGCCTCGCCGCCGACACGGTGGCGCAGAAGGTATATCCGGTGGACCGGGAAAAGAAGCGCGAGTTGCTGGCCCACCTCATCAAGCAAAACAACTGGCGCCAGGTGCTGGTGTTCACCCGCACCAAGCACGGCGCCAACCGTCTGGCCGAGCAACTGGGCAAGGACGGCATCCCGGCCCTGGCGATCCACGGCAACAAGAGCCAGGCGGCGCGCACCCGGGCGCTGGCGGAGTTCAAGGACGGCAGCCTGCAGGTGCTGGTGGCAACCGACATCGCCGCCCGCGGCATCGACATCAGCGAACTGCCCCACGTGGTCAACTTCGAACTGCCCAACGTGCCGGAAGACTACGTCCACCGCATCGGACGCACCGGCCGCGCCGGTTTGGAAGGCGAGGCGGTGTCCCTGGTGTGCGTGGACGAGCACAGGCTCCTGGCCGACATCGAAAGGCTGATCAAGCGCACGCTGCCCAGGGAAGTGGTGGCCGGATTCGAGCCCGACCCCCATGCCAAGCCGGAGCCGATCCAGAACGGGCGCAACCGCGGGTCGATGCCCGGCCGCGGTCAGCCGGGCGGCCGCCCGGGCGCGCGGTCACCGGCCCCGGGGGCGGCCAGACCCAAGGCGGGGCCGGGCGGTTCCGTCGCCGGCAGGCAGGGTGTGGCGCGGCGCCCCGCCGGGCGAGGTCGCTGAGCCGCACTGTCAACACGGCCGGCTGGTCCGAATGACCGGGCCGGCCGCGCCGTATCGCTCAGATCACCGCTTCGAACCCCTCGAACTGCGGCGGCCCCAAGTACAGGTCTTTGCTTGAGCCCGCGGCTGCGTGGGCCTTCCTGAACGCCTCCGATCGGGTCCACCCCTCGAACGCCTCCCGGGACTCCCATGTCGAATGGGACGCGAACAGCGTGGATTTCTCGTCGCTCGGCCCCCTGAGCAAGTGAAATTCCTTGAACCCCGGGACCGCGTCCAGGTGCGTTTCCCGGTTCTTCCAGATGGCGACGAACTCGTCTTCCCGGCCGACGGCGATTTTGAAGCGATTCATTGCGATAAACATGATTCCTCCCGCGTGGTTGAAGCGGCAAACCCCGGCGCCCCCGCGATCCGCCCAAGCCATCGGACAGCCGGCAGCGCCGGAGGTTTTAACCAGCCCTCGCGGGACAGCGGTGCCGCCTACTTCACGACGTTGACGGTCTGCAGGAAAACGATCTCGTCGAAGGTGCGCTTGAGGGATTTGCTGGTGAAGTTGTGCATCACTATCCCGCCGCTCCAGCTCACGGTATCCCCGGCCTTGGCAGTGACCGGCGAAGCAGCCATCCAAATCTTGCGGCCGTCCGTTTCCACCTCCAGGTAGGTATAGCCCGGCACCTGGGCGACGCTGACCACCTTGCCCTGCTGGGTCGCGGCCTCGGCCGGGGGGGCGCCGATATCGCTGAGTTGCGGATGTCCGGGCGGCAGCCCCTGGGGCGCCGGAGCGGCCGCCGACGGGGCGGGCGCGGCCGGTTGTGCGGTATTGGCGGCGGGCTCATTGCCCGACTTGGAACAGGCGGTCAGGGCGGCCAGCGCCGCAATCAGGAAAAGGATGGTGGTTCTCTTCACGTTTTTCTCCAATGCATTAAGAAAATGTCCGTACTCTACGGCACGCCAATTTAACACGAAATCGACAAAATAGTGCTGCCGGGTTGGGTCGCGGCCGGGACCCGACATTCATCACTCGTGCGATGGGTATTGTCGGGCTTAACCACCCGGTTGCATTGCCCCGGCCCCAAGTAAATCGCGCAACGCGCACCAAGCCATTGGTATATTACGCTAGATTTTATCCCTTCGTTTCTCGCACAACCTATTGTATATTATTGGTCTAATGAAAATTGAACAAACGCTGACTAAAATGCTAAAGTATTGATCGAGGATGACATAGCTGAAGAGATGACAGGGCCTCCGTAGGGGCGATTTTGAACTGCGGGGAATTTTTCCCACGATGCCGGAACCCAACGTTTACGCCCGGAAGGAAAATCACGGAAGCCGCCGGCACCGGTACGGAACACCCGGCCGGGCCAATTGCCCTCATCGACTCAGAGGTTGTGAATAAACCTGCTGCGCGACGGTTTCTTCACAACCTCTCAGTGCTGCCGAAGGGACGCCATGACAGAAAGGGACACCCGCCAGCGGCAAAGGCAATTCGCCGTTCGGCGTTTCCTGCTGATCTGGATAGCGCTCACGCTCATCTTCGGGGGAATCGTCTGGGCGTTTTACCTGGACCGGGCGCGGAACACCCACACCCTAATCAGGGCCTCCGAGCGGCAAGAGGTGGAGATCGCGCGCCAGGCCATCGGTGCGGAGCTATCGAACATCCGCTCGGACCTTCTTTACCTGGCCCGGCAGAGCACGCTCCAGAACTTCCTTGCCACGGGCGCACCGGTGTGGCGCCAGCGGCTCGCCTCCGATTTCCTGGTGTTCGCCGAGCAAAAGCGGCTCTACGATCAGGTGCGGTTTGTGGATGCTGCGGGACGGGAGGTGGTGCGGGTCAACTGGAAGGGGGGCCGGCCGGCCGTGGTCCCGCCGCCCAAGCTGCAGGACAAATCCGGCCGCTATTATGTCCGGCAGACGCTGGCCCTGGCGGACGGCTCGGTCTATATGTCCCCCTTCGACCTCAATATCGAACACGGGACGATCGAGCAGCCGCCGAAACCCACCATCCGCTTTGGTACGCCGGTGTTCGACCGGCAGGGCCGCAAACGCGGGATGGTCTTGCTGAATTACCTGGGCCAGCGGCTCATCGACCGCCTCAGGATGGAGCCCTCCCACGGGGCCGGTGCCGTGTGGCTGCTCAATGGGGACGGTTATTGGCTGGTCGGGCCGCGTCCGCAAGAAGAGTGGGGATTCATGCACCCGGGCGGCAACCGGGGCCGTTTCGACAAACGGCACCCAAGGGCCTGGGCGTTGATCGAGCAGGGGCCGCAGGAGGCCCAGTTCGTCACCGGCAGCGGGCTGTACACCTACCGCAAGGTCTCGCCCTCCGCTTCAGTGCACTGGATTGTGGTGAGCCGCGCGCCTGCGGCGATTCTTGCCGCGCAGACCGCCGGCCTGTCGCGCAGCCTCGGCATCGTGTTCGCCCTGCTCACCCTGCTGCTGGCGGCGACCGCCTGGGCGATCGCCTTTTACAGCACGCAGCGGCGCCTGGCCGTGGACGAGGTGCGCGCCAGCGAAATCCGCTTCCGCGGCCTGCTCGAATCCGCACCGGAGGCCATCGTCACCATCGGTCGCGACGGCCGGATCGAACTGGTGAACGCCCAGACCGAAAACTACTTCCGGTATGGGCGCGCGGAACTGGTGGGGCAGCCGGTGGAATTGCTGGTGCCGGACCGTTTCCGCGAACAGCATGGCGAACACCGTGAACATTACCACGCCAATCCCACCTCCCGCTCGATGGGGGCTAAGATTGATCTCTACGGCCGGCGCAAGGACGGCAGCGAGTTCCCGGTGGAGATCAGCCTGAGCCCGCTGGAAACCCCCCGGGGCGTGGTCGTCACCAGCATCATCCGCGACGTCACGGTGCACAGGCAGGCCGAGCGGGCACGCATCGAAGCCCAGGAGCGCTACCGGGACCTGGTCAACAATCTGCCGGTAGGCATGTATCGCAACACGGTGGGCCCGGAAGGACGTTTCCTGGAGGTGAACCCCGCCATCGTCGCCATGTTCGAGGCGGATTCCGTTGAGGAATTCATCAGGCATCCGGTCAGCCACTATTACCGCGATCCGGACGGGCGCCGGGCGTTTGACGACAAAATCACGCAGCAGGGCTTTGTCGCCAACGAGGAACTGGAACTGATCACCCTGAAGGGTCGGGTATTCTGGGGCGCGATTACCGCGGTGATGAAGAAGGACGGGGCCGGAAATAGATACTTTGACGGCATCGTCGCGGATATCAGCGCAAGGAAGGCTACCGAGCGCCACATCCGGGAGTTGAACGACAGCCTCCGAAACCGATCCAGTGAACTGGAGACCATCAACCGCGAACTGGAGGCCTTCAGTTACTCGGTTTCCCACGATCTGCGCGCCCCCCTCAGGGCGATCGACGGATTCAGCCGTATCCTGGCCAACGACTACGCCGACCGCCTGGACGACGCCGGGCGGGACCGGCTCCAGCGCGTACGCCGCGCCGCCCAGCACATGGGGGCGCTGATCGACGATTTGCTCAAGCTGTCGCGGGTGACCCGCGCCGACCTCAAGCGCGAAGAGGTGGATCTGAGCGCCCTGGCGAACGAGGTGTTCGAGGAGTTGCGCAAGCAGGAGCCGCAACGGGCCGTCGGTTTCGCCGCGAGCCCGGGATTGAGCGCCTACTGCGATCGGCGCCTGCTGCGCATCGTACTGGACAATCTCCTGGGCAATGCCTGGAAGTTCACCGGGGGGCGCGCCGACGCGCAGATCGAAGTGGGCGCGGAACGGCATAATGGCGTTATGGTCTACTTCGTGCGCGACAACGGTGCGGGCTTCGACATGGCCTATGTCGACAAGCTGTTCGGCGCCTTCCAGCGGCTGCATGACGCGAGCGAGTTTCCCGGAACCGGGATCGGTCTTGCGACAGTGCAACGGGTCATCCACAAGCACGGCGGACGGATCTGGGGCGAAGGCGCGGTAAACCAGGGGGCGGCATTCTACTTCACCTTGCAACCGGAGGAGTCATGAACGACAGAGTCATTCTTTTGGTGGAAGACAACCCGGACGACGAGGCCCTGACCTTGCACGCCCTGGAGACGAACAAGATCGGAAATCCGGTGGTGGTCGCCCGAAACGGGGTCGAGGCGCTGGATTACCTGTTCGGCAGGAGCGCCTACGAGGGGCGCGACCCGAAAGACATTCCGGCCTTGGCGCTGCTGGACCTCAAACTGCCCAAGGTGGACGGCCTGGAGGTGCTGCGGCGTGTCCGCGCCGACGAACGCACCCGCCTGTTGCCCGTGGTGCTGCTGACCTCCTCCAATGAAGAGGAGGACCGGCTCAAGGGCTATTCCCTCGGTGCCAACAGCTATGTGCGCAAGCCGGTCGATTTCGACGAATTCATCCGGGCGGCGGGCCAACTCGGGCTGTATTGGCTGCTGCTCAACGAACCGCCGCTGGGTTGTTAAGGACCTGTTAAGCATTAAGTGTTACACGCGTTACCCCCAGAAAGCCCGCAGGCAAGGCGCGGGGAGGAAGGCGTGGTTATTCCACGCTGACGAGCCGCAACGCCGCATG
>JAJZUU010000014.1 GCA_021848325.1 Pseudomonadota bacterium
CGGCTTCGCCGCAACAAATGTCCAGGTTATTATTTCTCGACGCCTGAACATCACAGGTGGGGCTGCCGGCCTTCCCGTTTTTCGCCGTGGGGCTGCTCCGAGGCATGGGTGAGATAGAGGGCGAGTCCCACCAAGGCGATGGCCCCGCCCATATAGAGCAGATCCACGGGGCCCTCCATCTTCATCGTCAGGGCCTCCTCGAACAGGGTCACGATCAGGATCATCATGATCACCTTGGCCAGCCGCGCCTTGAGGTCGTCCAGGCTTTCGATCACCAGGATCTTGCTGGAGGTCCGGCTGCCCCTGGCCTGGTCGATGTCGCTGATGAACAGCTCGTACATGCCCAGGGAGAAGATCAGCATCACCGTGGCCAGCAGGTAGCCGTCCACCACCTCCACAATATGGGTGATAGTCTCGTCGTGCAGGGCCTTGCGCGCCTGGGCCGGGATGTCCGGGTCCGCGTAATGCAGGACATGCCCCACCAGGTAGACCACGTCCACGGTGGCGATGTAGAACACCGCGAAACCCGCCGCCATGCTGGCGATCACTGCGAACAGCACGACAAAGCGGCTGTTCCACAGCACCCCCTCGAACACCCGTTCAAGCCATCTCACTGTTCCACCTCCCCACCAAACCAGAGGGCGCGCAACCCCGCCGGCAGATACCGCGCCAGCAAGGTCACCGCGGACACCCCAACCAGCGCCGCAGCCCACAGCGGCATGAAATACGCCCGCGGATAGCCGTGCAGCCCAATCTCGGCGGCGGCCGCCGCGGCCCCCGCCAGCACCGTGGCCATGCGCCAGAACGCCGGGTGGCTCGTCACCCGCCAGCGCGCCAGGGCGCCGAGGAAGATCAGGGCAAACAAAGCAAAACCCAGCCCGTAGCTGGCCTGCAGGCAGACAAGCGGAGCCGGCCCGGCCACCGCCAACCAGCGATGCCAAGAGAATAAAACAAGCGGCTCCGCCAAGGCGGCAGCCAGCCACATCATCCGTTTAGCGCGCATCTTTACAGGCATCACCCCGTTACCCATTTCTTTCCGCAGATTGTATAATCTCTTTATCAGTTACCGGAAATCACCAGCAGAGGTAGACCGCCAGCATGCCGCTCAAACTTGCCGTGCCCGCAGCAGACAGGAGCGCGAATTTAACCGTAGAAACGCGCCCGAAGCAAGTTAAGGAATGGCTTGACATGCTCCCGATGGGGCACCCATTCGAGGCCTCCCGCACGGCCCGGGACGGGCTTGCCACCCTGAACAGGCAAAAGGTCGCCCCCGATCAGCGCCTGAAATTGCTGGAATTATACCAGGCGACGATCCACAACCTGGTTCCGGCCGTCGAGGAGCTGTACTCCGGGGTTCCACTGCCGTTGCCGGAAAAAAGCCGTCAGGCCGCCAATCTGGCGCGCGACCTGCAGGTCGAACTGGCTTACGGTTACAAGATCGTCTTGCTGGAACTGGTTGGCAAGCGTCTCAGCTTCGGCGCCAACAAGCTATTGCCCCAGGCGGTGGAGGGCGCGCTTTCCGCGTTGGGAAACATCCTCGTGGTATGCTACCAGACCTATGCCCCCACCCCCGCCGGCATCTGGTCCGAAATGCACCAGCTCTACCGCTTTGCCGCTCAGCAGGATATCCATGACGAGGTGCTGGAAGGCAGCGCGTCCACCCGCATCGGCCATACCTATAAGCAGGCGTTGCTGCTGGCCCTGGCGGACCCGTACCGGCTGATGCAGGGCGAGGTGGGCAAGACCCTGGAGTACCTGGAGCGTTTCGGTAACCAGGCACAACTGCTCCCCATGGCCGCGGCAACCAGCAGCGCCGGTCTGTTCCTGGTGCGGCTGGACAGCGACAAGCCGCCGCGGCCGCTGCCCCAGGACAGCGCGGCGACCGACGCCCGCACCGATCTGCTGTTCAATACCGTCGATCTCGCGCGCCTGCTGCATCAGCAGCTCACCCGGCTTGAAGCCGGCGAACCCCACAAGACCCTCGATTTGCCGGAAAGTGCGAAGGGGCCGAACTATCCGGGTCTGATGCGCCGCCTGATCCGCCATTGGGGGATCGCGCCGAAACGGCATTTCAACCGCATCCGCAACGACGCGACGGTGGATATCTGCGTCGGTATCCGGGCGATACACTACTTCCTCAGCGGAAAGGCGCCCTTTCAACCGCCCGAAACCGTGGCGCAAGGGGAAGGCGACATCACCGTGGCCACTGCGGGGCCGGCACCGAACAGCACCGCTTCCCAGACCTTCGACTCCACCAGATGGGAAATCCTCAACGAGAGCGCGGGCGGTCTGGCGGTGCGCAAGGTCTCCGACGATCCGGTCCAAATCCGGGTCGGGGAGGTGGTAGGCCTCAATGCCGGGCACGGGGACGCCTGGAACGTAGGCGCGGTGCGCTGGGTCCAGAGTGACAATCCGGAGCATCTGGAGGTGGGGATCCAGATGCTCGCCCCGTCCGCCGTTGCCGCTACGGCCAAGCCCACCATCGCCTCCGCCGCGGAACTCACCCAGCCTGCGCTGCTGCTGCCGGAAATGCCGGTCCTCAAGCAGCCGGCGGCCCTGCTGGTCCCCCGCGGCACCTACCATAACCTGAGAGAGTATCACCTGGGGCAAGACGGCAACATGAAAGCCGTACGTGCGATCAAGCTGTTGGAACAGACGGCGAGCTATGAGATGTTCCAGTTCGGCTAGCCCCACTACCCGTAAAGAGTAGCGGGATAGGCCGGCGGGCGCGCAGTACCTGCTCTTTCGTTCTACCCGCATTATTCGGAGGGCATGAACCATGAATTCCGACTCGACCCGAACGGACGGGACTGATTCCGATACCGACATCCTTGCATTCCACATGGCGGGGCACTCCCCCGCTTTCGAGGAAATGGCGCGGCTGATCCGGAAGATCGCGGCCTGCGATGCGCCTGTGCTGATCGAAGGAGAGACCGGCACGGGCAAGGAGCTCGCCGCCCGCGCCATACATTACCTGGGGGCCCGTTGCCCCATGCCTTTCGTCCCGGTGAACTGCGGCGCAATCCCGGACACCCTGATCGAGAATGAGTTGTTCGGCCACCGCAAGGGGGCGTTCACCGACGCCAGGGACTCGCAGCGCGGCCTGGTGGCCCAAGCCCGCGGCGGGACCCTGTTCCTGGATGAAATCGACGCCCTGTCCGCCAAGGGACAGGTGACCCTGCTGCGTTTCCTCCAGGACCTGCAATACCGTCCGCTGGGGGGTGAACGCGAGGAAAGCGCCGATATCCGCATCATCGCGGCCACCAACGTGGATCTCCTCAAGCACGTTGAGTCCGGCTCCTTCCGACCCGACCTGCTGTTCCGGTTGAAGATCCTATCCCTGGCACTGCCCCCCCTGCGCGAGCGGACCGGCGATGCGGAACTACTGGCCCGGCATTTCATCCGTCAATGCAGCGCGCGCTACGGCAAGCCCGTCAAGACGCTGCACCCGGACACCATAGCCTGGCTGAACAGCCACACCTGGCCAGGCAACGTGAGGGAACTGGAAAACGTGATCCATCGCGAATTTCTGCTGGCCGACGGGCCGGCGATCGACTTGGTGCGGGACCCGGACCGGATCGAGCGCCGCAGGCTCGCCGACCGCCGCCGCTACGAAACGGTCGAACTCGATTTCGGCGTAGCGAAGGCCAGGGCGATCGCGCAGTTCGAGCGGACCTTCCTGTGCCAACTCATGTCGGAAGCCCGGGGCAATGTCACCCACGCGGCAAGAATCGCCGGCAAGGAACGGCGGGCCTTCGGCAAGTTGCTGAAAAAACACGGCATCGACAAGACCCCCTATCTTTCCAATCAGTAACTCCACCCCTTTTCGTTGCGGGTATATTACGACCCGGCTGCGGGTATCTTCCACCCCTCTCATTGTTAGTCCGTCGCTCTTGCATTTCAGCCTAGCCTCCCCGCGTCCCGCCTGGGTACAGAACACCCCGTCGCGATGGCTCATACCTACTAAATATCCGTAACTTACACAAAATAAGGCGGTGGCACGCGATTTGCTAATGTCACGGCAGGCAACGGCCTTATTCCATAGGAGGCTCGCCCATGGCGGAACCTGCGACGCCCGACGTGTCTCGCCTGGCGCGGGAGATCGAATGCTACCTGCAAGCCCACCCCCGCGCCGCGGACAGCCTTGAGGGCGTCGTGGAGTGGTGGTTGCCGCGCGGGGAAACCAAAAGGGAGACCTCCACGGTTCAGCATGCCGTCGAGCAACTGGTGGGAAAAGGGGTCGTGCGAAAAACCGTTCTGTTGGACGGGCGCACGCTCTATGCCGCAGCCAAGCGCCGCTGACTACAACCCCAATAGGCCCTCGCCCATGGGAGCGGCACCGTGATGGTTTGACTTCAGGAAGGAGAGAAAAAATGGACGACTTTCAGACATTCGGAATGGGGTGGCGCCCCGATTATCCCGATTTCCGCGACTATACGTCGGAAACGGACCAGATCGCTCCCATGCTGAAGAAGGCCAACCTGGCAAAAGTGCCCAAGGCGCTTCCGCCCTCGGTCGATCTTCGCGCCTGGTGCTCCCCGGTGGAAAATCAAGGGGCGTTGGGCTCGTGCACAGCGAATGCCGGGGTCGCGGTGGTGGAATACTTCGAGCGGCGGGCCTTCGGCAAGCACATCGACGCCTCCAGGCTGTTCTTGTACAAGGCAACGCGCAATCTCCTGCATTGGACGGGAGACACCGGGGCCTACCTGCGCACCACCATGAGCGCCCTGGTGCTGTTCGGCGTCCCGCCGGAGGAGTACTGGCCTTATGTAATCGCCGACTTCGAGAAGGAACCCGGCGCCTTCTGCTACGCCTTCGCCCAGAGCTATCAAGCCATCAGCTACGTACGTCTCGATCCGCCGATAACGGCGCGAGATGTGCTGCTGGCGCGCATCAAGGCCTATCTGGCGGCGGGCCTGCCCGCCATGTTCGGCTTTACCGTCTACAATTCCATATCCCAGGCGGGGGCAAGCGGCGGCATCCCGTATCCCTGTCCGGGGGAAAAGGTCCTCGGGGGGCATGCGGTGGCGGCGGTAGGTTACGACGACAAGATGAAGATCAAGAACGGCAACTGCGGCACAGCCACCACCGGCGCCCTGTTGATCCGCAACTCCTGGGGCACCGGCTGGGGCGACCACGGCTACGGCTGGCTGCCCTACGACTACGTGCTGAAGGGGCTGGCGGTGGACTGGTGGGCATTGATCAAGGGAGAGTGGATCGATACCGGCGCATTCAAGTTGTAGCACGGGGACGCGGAAATCCCGGGGAGCCGGCCGTCGCGCCCCGGCGTGCGCGGCCGCGAAACACTGAGAGGTTGTGAAGAAACCGTCGCGAGCGGCCGAAGGGCGAGGCGCGAACGATGCGAACGACGAGACATATCAAACGGATAGGCGAGGAGTGAGCGAGTGAGCAACGAAGCAATCCGGTCGCGCAGCAGGTTTATTCATAACCTCTGAGGAGGGCGTCATGGCCGTTTACCAATCGGGTTCAAGGGGCGGAGAAGTCGTAAGAATACAGACCAAGCTCCGCTCCCTGGGCCACTACAAGGGCCCCCTGGACGGCGAATTCGGGGGCGGCACCGAGGCCGCGGTAAAGGCATTCCAGAAGGCCCACAAGCTTGAGGTGGACGGCAAGGTCGGCCCGATCACCTGGGACGCCCTGTTCAGCGAGGCCATCCCCACGCCCGCCATCCGGGACAAGCCGCTGAACCACCGCTGCCTGGCGCTCACCGGCGCTTTCGAAACCGGCGCCGGGGTGCCGGACTGCTTCGCCGGCCTCAGCGGCGACTTCGACGGCCAGGGGATCAGCTTCGGCGTGTTGCAGTGGAACTTCGGTCAGGGTTCGCTGCAGCCGCTGCTGAAGGACATGGTCAAGAAACACGGAAAGGCCGTGAAATCCATTTTCCAGGAACACTACGACGTGCTGCTGGCCGCCCTGAATTCCGACCAGGACGAGCAGATGGACTTCGCCCGGTCGATCCAGCACCCGCTGAAACATTTCCTGTACGAGCCGTGGCGAGGGATGCTCAAGTCCCTGGGCAGGACGGAAGAATTCCAGGGGATCCAACTCGAATACGCGGCGGGGCTGTTCCGCTCCGCGCTCGATCTGTGCTCGACCTTCGATCTGCGGAGCGCCCGCGCCGCGGCCCTGATGTTCGACATCAAGGTGCAGAACGGCAGCATCAGCGACCTGGTGCGCGCGCAGATCCTGCGGGATTTCGGCGGCCTGCCCCCGGGCATGCCAAAAGAGGACCTCGAGGTGCGAAGGATGGTGATCGTGGCCAACCGCCGCGCCGAGGCCGCCAATCCGCGCTGGGTCGAAGACGTGCGGGCACGCAAGCTTTGCATTGCGACCGGCGAGGGAGTCGTGCATGGCATCCCATACCACATTGAGGAGCAGTTCGGGATATCACTGGGGCCGATTAGTTAGGACCTGTTAAGCATTAACAGGTCCTTAGTGTAGCGCCCCCGGCGGATGCGTGCCGGTTGCCCCGTTGGCGTCGCCGCCCGCCGCGGCTGCGGAACAGGTGCCGCTGTAGAGGGATTTGAGCGAACACTGCAGCGCGCCATCGATGTGCGCGGCCATATCCCGGGTAAGCCGGCCGAATTTCTCTTCCCCGCCGCCCGATCCCGGCAGGAAGACGAACAGCCGGTACACGTCCGCCACGCGAATGCCGTCCGGTTCCCGCACCAGCGCCCAGCCGCCGCCCACGATGCGACGCGCCCAATTGGCCTGGCCGAGCTGCTCCAGGATATCCTCCAGGTCGTCCAGCCCCAGCCGCACCTCGCGCGTGAGCTGCTGCAGCCGCACCGGCTCACCTCTCTGCTGGGCCCGGCACAACGCCATCAGGATTGCCAGGGCATCGTAGAACTGCCTGCCGGGCGTTTTCTCGATACGCCACGCCTCGCCGCGCCAGTGAGACAGGCTGGCGGCAATCACGGCACCGAGCAGGACCACGACCCAGGACAGATAGATCCACAGGAGGAAGATCGGGAGACTGGCAAAGGTCCCGTACACCAGCTTGTAGGAGCCGAAACTGGTAACGTACAGGGTGAAGAACTTCTTCATCGCCTCGAACGCCAGACCCGCGATCACACCGCCCACCAGCGCGTGGGAAGGGGGCACGAAGCGGTTGGGCACGATGGAATACAGCAGCGCAAAGGCCAGGGTGGTGAGCAACACCGGGATCCATTTCAGCACGAGCACCCCGATGGCGGGGATGTGGGACACCCAGCCCAGGGAAAGGCTGACCAAGTAGGAAGTGAGCGAGAGGCTGGCGCCGATCATCAGCGGCCCCAGGGTGAGCATCGCCCAGTAGGTCAGGACACGATTGAGCAGAGGGCGCTGCCTGGCTACACGCCAGATGGTGTTGAACGCATGGTCTATGGTCAGCATCAGCATCAGTGCGGTGACCCCCAGAAACACGATGCCCAGCATGGTGAGCCTGGCGGCGTTTTCGGAAAATTGCTGCATGTACACCGTGATCACCTTGGCCGCCGCCTGGGGGACCAGGTTGCCCAGGATGAACAATTTAAGCTCCGCCAGCACCCCGGAAAACACCGGGAAGGCCGCGATCACCGTAAGGGTGATGGTGACCAAGGGCACCAGGGAGAGCAAGGTGGTGTAGGTAAGGCTCGACGCGATCTGCAGGCAGCGGTCTTCGCCGAACCGCCTGAGCACGAAGCGCGCGAAATTCAACAGACGTGCGATTTTGTTGATCATGTAGGAGCACCAACGGGGAGGGCAGGAGAGGCCGCCGCGGGTGGCCCGGCAAGGCTTTGCCGCGGTGCTATTGCGGTCCGCCACCGCAGGCGCGTTGGGCGTACTCCTCGGCCAATTTTCCTTGGTTGGCCAGGATGGCCTCCCGGGCCTTTTTTATCGGTTCGGCGTTGGCGGCACGCTGAGCGTCGGTGCAGTCCCGGAGCAACTGCCGTGCCTTCTCCAGGTGCGCCCGGTTCGTGCCCTGCCGGGCCAGTTCGGTGGCCCTGGCCGCCTCGGCCAAGGCCAGCTCCCCCTGACCCTGCTCGGCAGCCGCCCGGGCGCTTGTCAGCGCCTCCTCGGCGCCGGGAGGAAGGGCATGGGCCTGGGCCGACTCTTCGACCGCCTGCTTGGCCTTGGCCAGGGCGATGGCAATATTGCGCGCCCTCATGGCCTCGGCGCGGGCCAGGATGGCGTAGTTCCGGGCCTGGATGTAGCTGCCCGATTCCAACTGCTGCTCGGCATTGGCGATAGTGGTCTTGGCGGCCGCCAGGGTCTTCCCGGCATAATCCCGGGCGCCCGCATCTTCCGCGGCGCGTAGCGCGAAACGGGCGTCCGACATCTCCTGGGTCGGCGCGGTGGCGCATGCCCCCAGCGCCGAGGCCAGCAACAAAGACAGCGCGAACTTCGAAAGCCTCATTGCGGATTTGAAGGGAAGGATTTAGCTTACCAGAAAGCTAGCATCGCCCCCTACCCATGTCAAGCAGCGGTTACCGCGGAGCGCCGCCGCGCCGGGAAGGCGCTCGACCAAGCGCCCGGTGCCCCGGAATCCGGCCGGTTTGGGAGCCCGTCGGGCTTGGCCGCCGTAGAGCGGCGCCCCGGTTTTGGAGTAAAATGAGCCCGCGGGGCCCGCACCCTCGCCTTGCCACCCCTACCAGGACCAGAACATGCCGGTAAATCTGAACCCGCCCCTGCCCGATCAGCTATTCCCCGTGGCCGGCCTATCGCTGGGCGTGGCCGCGGCCAACATCAAGAAACCCGGGCGCAAGGACCTGCTGGTGATGACCCTGCGCGAGGGCGGCAGGGCGGCCGGCGTATTCACGCAGAACCGCTTTTGCGCGGCTCCGGTAGTCGTGTCCCGTGCGCACCTGGGCACAGGGCGGGGAATCAGGGGGCTGCTGGTCAACACCGGCAATGCCAATGCCGGAACCGGCGAGGAAGGACTGGCCCATGCCCGGCGCACCTGCCGCGACCTGGCCGCCCTGCTCGGCTGCGATGAAACCCAGGTGCTGCCGTTTTCCACCGGCGTGATCATGGAGCCGCTGCCGGTGGAGCGGGTATCGGCCGGGCTGCCCGCGGCGGTCGCCGACCTGGGGGAGGACAACTGGTTCAATGCCGCCCAGGCCATCATGACCACGGATACGGTACCCAAGGCGGCATCGCGCCGGATCGAGCTGAACGGCAGGACGGTGACGGTGACCGGGATTGCCAAGGGCTCTGGCATGATCCATCCCGACATGGCCACCATGCTGGGGTTCATCGCCACCGATGCGGCGATTGCCCAACCCTTGCTTGACGCCACTCTGCGGCACGCGGTGGGACGTTCCTTCAACCGCGTCACCGTGGACGGCGACACCTCCACCAACGACGCCTGCATACTGCTCGCCACCGGCGCGGCAGACCTGCCGGAAATCGTCGATCCCCACAGCCCCGAGTTTCTCGCCGTGCAGGCGGCCGTCACCGCGGTGGCGACCCGCCTGGCCCAGGCGATCGTGCGCGACGGGGAGGGGGCGACCAAGTTCATCACCATCGCGGTGGAGGGCGGCAAGGATGAGGGAGAGTGCGGCAAGGTGGCCTACGCCATCGCCCACTCGCCCCTGGTCAAGACCGCCTTCTTCGCCTCCGACCCCAATCTGGGACGGATCCTCGCCGCCATCGGCTATGCCGGCATCGCCGACCTGGAGGTGGAACGCATCAGGCTGTACCTGGGAGACGTTCTGGTGGCGGAAAAGGGCGGCAGGGCCGCCGGCTACCGGGAAGCCGACGGGCAGCGGGTGATGAAGCAGGAAGAGATCACCGTGCGCGTGGCGCTGGACCGGGGTACGGCGTCCACCACGGTGTGGACCTGCGATTTTTCCTACGACTATGTCAAGATCAATGCGGAATACCGCAGCTAGGAGCCTGTCGGACTTGAAGAATCGAAGCGAAGCGGGTCAGGCAGGCAAGCCGCGTAGCGGCTGCTCGCAAAATTCGGCTGGTCGAGGACAGATTTTGTCGATTTTGCAGGTCAATAGTCGTTCTATTGACCAAAAAAGCGGCGAAATATGGACCGGTCAGGCGGATTTGCAGCCGATTTCCTTTAAGTCCGACAGGCTCCTAGCGGGGAGGATCGTTCCGTATGGATGACTTGAACCGGCTGCTCGACCGCGCCCACGATCTGCTGGCCCGGCTGGAGCGGGTGCTGCCCGCCGTACCCGACGAGACCGACTGGAACGCCTCCATCGCCTTTCGCTGGCGCAGACGCGGCGGGGAGGGTTTCGCGCAGCCGGTCGGCCATCCGCACCGCATCCTGCTGCGCGACCTGCTGGGCATCGCCCGGCAGAAGAAACTGGTGGAGCGCAATACGCGCCAATTCCTGGCGGGGCTGCCGGCCAACAACGTGCTGCTGACCGGCGCCCGCGGCACCGGAAAATCCTCCCTGGTAAAGGCCCTGCTGAACCGGCACGCGGGCAAGGGATTGCGCCTGATCGAGGTGGAAAAGCACGACCTCGTGGATCTCCCGGACATCGTGGAGCAGGTCTATCGGCGCCCAGAGCGTTTCCTGCTGTTCTGCGACGACTTGTCCTTCGAGGCCGACGACCCGGGCTACAAGGCGCTCAAGGTCGCCCTGGACGGCTCCATCGCCGCAGGCTCGGAAAACATGCTGATCTATGCCACCTCCAACCGCCGTCACCTGATGCCGGAATACATGGAAGAAAACCTGGAAACCCGTTATGCGGGAGAAGAGGTCCATCCCGGCGAGGCGGTGGAGGAAAAGATTTCCCTCTCCGACCGCTTCGGCCTCTGGGTGCATTTCTATCCCTTCGACCAGGAGGCGTATCTCGAAATCGTCCGCCATTGGCTGCTCAGCCTCAAGGCGCCTGCGTCCGACAGCGAGGCCGTGCGGCGGGAGGCGTTGCAGTGGGCGCTCGCTCGCGGGTCGCGCAGCGGGCGGGTGGCATGGCAGTTCGCCCGGGATTGGGCCGGCAGGCAGCGCATGGAACCGGCGGCGGGACGGGACCGATGATCGGGGCCTCGGCCATCCCGGAGTCGCCTGCGGCTCGCCCTATGGACGTCGCCGTCGCGGTGCTCACCCGGCCGGACGGGACCTTTCTCCTTGCGCGCCGCCCCCAGGGCAAACCCTACGCCGGCTACTGGGAGTTCCCGGGAGGCAAAGTGGAGCCGGGAGAGGCGGTGGCGCAGGCCCTGGCACGGGAAATCCGGGAAGAGTTGGGGACTTGCGTCGAGCAGGCCTATCCGTGGATCACTCAGGTCTTCCGCTATCCCCATGCCACGGTCAAGCTGCACTTCTACCGGGTGGTGCAATGGCGCGGCGAGCCCCACCCCCACGAAGGCCAGGAGCTGTCCTGGCAGCCCCCGGAGCGGGTACAGGTCGCGCCGTTGCTGCCGGCCAATGCCCCGGTGCTGCGCGCCTTGAGGCTGCCGCCGGTCCTGGGCATCAGCAACGCCGCCGAACTTGGGGCCGGGCCCTTCATGGTCCGCCTGGAAGCGGCGCTAGAGCGCGGCCTGCGCTTGGTCCAGGTGCGCGAAAAAGAGATGGTGCCGGAGCAACTGGCCCGCTTCGCCCGGGACGTGGCGGAACTCGCCCACCGCTACGGCGCCAAGGTGACCGTGAACGCGGACCCGGAACTGGCGCAGGCGGCGGGCGCCGACGGCGTGCACCTGACGGCGGATCGGCTGGCGCGCCTGAAACGCCGGCCCGATCTGGGACTGTGCGGCGCCTCCTGCCATCGGCGCGACGAACTGGAGCGGGCCGCGGACCTGGGCCTGGACTATGCCCTGCTGGGGCCCGTATTGCCGACCCTGAGCCATCCCGGCGCGGCGGCCATGGGATGGCCCGTGTTCGCGGAAACCCTCAAGGACCTGCCGCTGCCGGTCTATGGGCTGGGCGGGCTGGCCGCGGCGGACCTGGAGACCGCCTGGCGGCACGGGGCCCACGGCATCGCCATGCTGCGCGGCGCCTGGCGCGGTTGACACCGGGCGAGGAACGGGCGGCGTGAAAAAAATCGTGGCCATGGCCCTGCTGCTGATGATCTTCGCAGCCCCGCTGCTGTACCGCGTCCTCCACGAACCACCCGCCCAGCATGTTCGCGCGGTAGGTTGCGGCGACCTGGTTCGCGGCTGCAGGATCGAGCTCGCCTCCCAGCCCGTGGAGGTCAGATTTTCCGAACCCCCGAGCGCCCTCAAGGCGTTCGAATTGCTGGTTACCGCCCCCAGGGCAACACAAGTCCATGCCAGCTTCGCCATGGTGGGCATGGACATGGGGCTGAACCGCTATGACTTTGTCCCCGCGGGCAACGGCCTGTGGCGCGCCCGGGTCGTCCTGCCGATGTGCGTCACAGGCCGCCGCGACTGGGTGATGACGCTCACCTTGGACCAGGACAGCGTGCAGATACCCTTCTCCGCCGGGAGGTGAGCGGCGGGGGAAGCGGGTGGTCCCTCGTTGTTCGGCCTTCGCTGGTTCTGCCGCATTGGGCGGTCCGCCAACCGGGCAGGAAATAGGAGTATTCGGAATCCGTGATTGATCCGCTCCGCTTTCCAGTGCGTAATCCCCGTGACCAATACCGGAATGTATGATTGCCAAGCGACTATTACAAGAGCATTCTGAAGCCGGCTTCCGTGAACTGGTGAATGTCTGTTCAGTGCCAGGAGCGGACTGTCAATATGATCGCCACGACGGTCCGGTTGTCGGCCTTATGTGAAGCTCCACATAAGTGCGATTATGCACAGTCCTCGATTATGTGAAGTGAAGGATTGAAATGCGCACTAAGCGCTGATTGGCAGCGGCAAGCGTGAATTTCGACCTTCACATAATCACAACGCAACCAACGCGCCAGTCGATGTCGTCCAGCATGAGATGCGCGATTTCTCCGGATCGCAATCCCATGTCCAAGGCACAACGAACGATGGTATAGCCGCGTTTCGGCCAACGTCGGGCAGCCATAAAAGAATAAAAACCTGAGTTGCCCGCATGCGGAGTGCCCTGAAACGCATTCCGGAAGCGGAGGGCACCGCGTGGCTGGACACGCACCTTGCCGACAGTGTCGCGCCGCCGCTCGACGCACCGTGGATTCTCGACACCGACACCACCATCAAGCCGCTCTACGGTCACCAGGAAGGCGCGGTGATCGGCTACAACCCGAAGAAGCCGGGCCGGCCGTCGCACGCCTACCACAGCTACCTCATGGCCGGACTGCGTCAGGTACTCGGCGTTGAGGTGTGTCCCGGCAACGAACACAGCGCCAAGCATGCCCAACCCGGACTGCTGAAGGCCCTCAATGCCCTGCCGCCGGAAAGGAAGCCGAAGCTGGTACGAGGCGACAACGCCTTCGGCAACGACCCGCTGATGATGGCACTGGAAGAACGCCGGCAGCCGTACCTGTTCAAGCTCAAGCTCTCGAAGAACGTCAAGCGCCACATCGGCAGCCTGTTTCGCCAATCGGGCTGGACGGACGCCGGGCAAGGCTGGGAAGGCAAGGACGGCGAGCTGGCTCTGACCGGCTGGCAAGAAAAACGCCGTGTCGTCGTGCTGCGCCGACGAGGCCGACCGCAAGGCCGGCAAGGGCATTACCGGTTACGAGTACGCGGTTCTGGTGACCAACACCGACTACGACGTGCTCAGTCTTGCGCAACTTTACCGTGATCGGGCCGATGCCGAGAATGCCTTTGACGAACTCAAGAACCAGTGGGGCTGGGGCGGTTTCACCACGCATGATCTGCATCGCTGCCAATTGGCCGCCCGGGGCGTGGCACTGGCCTACAATTGGTGGAGTCTGTTCGTGCGTCTGGCCAATCCCGAAGCTCGATGAGATACGCCACTGTGTGACGAAAAGCCACGCCGTAGTCCCGGAAAATCGGCCGGGACTGCTCGGCCTCAAGATTGAGCTTGAGCTGTTTCGCCTCAGCGAGCGTATCGACGGTCTTGCAAAAGAGGGCAGAACCCTTCCGGCGCGACTGTATCCGGATCAAAGCAAGACCTTCCAGACTAAAACCGAAGCGCAAGACTGGGCGAAGGCGATAGAAACGGACATCAATCGCGGCTCGTGGCGCGATCGGTCCAGCGCCGACTCCACAACCCTCTACTCTCTCCTCGATCGATACCTCAAAGACGTTGTGCCATCCAAACGCGGGAAGGATATCGAGGAATTGCGTATAAATTTGAGTTTTGCCCGCGCCGGTCCCCCCCGGCAACAGGAGGTGCTATTTTTCCCTGGCGCGGGAGATCGTGATTTGCGGGTGCACCCGGACGCCGTCCAGGGTTTCCCGCTCACGCATTTGTGCCTGGACCTGGCCAGCATCCTGCCGCACCTGGCGGCCCTCTTGGTGTGGGGATTTAATCGGCTCTCTATATTTTTTGGCCGATCCCCTCCGGCAGGGGATGGAAAAAAACGTCTAAGGAAGAAAATCAGCGGAGGGGTGGGGCATCCGGCTTCTTCGCCATTGGCCCACCCGCCGCGCATTTCAGCCCAAAGCGGACAGCGCAGCCTCCGGCGCCTTGTCGAGCACTTTCAACAGCGCCTTGGCCGCCCCGGTCGGACGACGCTTGCCCTGTTCCCAGTTGCGGATGGTTTCGAGCGACACATCGATGCGGTGCGAAAACTCAAGCTGGCTAAGCCCCAAACGCTTGCGCACGCGGCGTGCAAATTTTGCGACATCCTGCATCGCTTCTGCGTCATCGGCAGCCGCTTGCAAGGCAATGTCCCGTTCGCTTGTGGCATCCAGGCGGCGCTTGTCCACTCGGCCTTTGGGCAAACCGGCCAGAGATACCGGGTCAATTTTCACGTGTACTGTTTTCATAATCATACACCTCTCGTTGGTTGGCTTTGCGTGCCGAAATGATCCGGATAATCGTTCCACGGATGGCGTACGCAATAAAAAAACACCCGCCCGTCGATGGCTCCCAGCAACTGGTAGCGATCCTCGCCGTAATCCCAGCGCGTGTCCTTGTGGATTAGTCGATCGGCATCCATAAATGCGCGCAGCACATAGGCGAAATCAAATCCGCGCTCTGCAAAGCACGCATCGCTCTTGTCCGGATCCCATTCGAATTCCATATACACACAGTAGGCCAATGGCCTACTATTGTCAAGATGCGCTGATGTGAGGTTGGGCGCGCGCCCCATCCCCATGGGCGGTCACCCATGCAGGGTGACCCCATTTTCCCTCAGCCGCTCCATTAGCCGTTTCTCCTTCCCCTCGCCACCCTTGTGAAGAGCCGCTGGTGGCATTCCCGGCGGCGGTGCGGCCCGGCGGCGCTCAATTTCTCTCTGCCGCTCCTTCCACCCCCGAAAATCGTCCAGCGTCGCCAAGTCGTCGCCGCTTGCGTCCTTTACCTTATCGCCGCCTGCCCAGATCGCCGCCTGCACTATCTCTTCCTCTTCCTCTTCCTCTTCCTCATCCCCACCGCCACCCCCCCGTCGGGGGTAGGGGAGGTGGTTTTCCCTTCCCTTCCCTTACCTTTGATACGCTGGTCAAAGCAATGGGACTGAGTAAACATGCGCGACCAGGCGAGGAAAGTCTGGCGGAGAGTGGTAGCCTGTGGCGGCAGTACAAGTCTGGCCTCGCGTCGATGAGCGATGAGCGATGAGCGTCTAAGAGACGTGGCCACTTGGGCCTGGGAAAACGACTACGCCGGGCCGGTCGCGAAAAAAATCTTAGTCTCGGCGCATCAACGGGAGATGCGAGCAATGAGCGAAGCTCATGCCGCCGAGCGCCTGGCCGCTGTGAGGAAGATCGCCAACGCCCTGGCGTCATTTATCCCTGGTTACAAAGGAGATGCCGAAGAAAAGGAGGAAATTGATAAACACCTGCAGCGCCTGTACCGGCTGGCCGTAGTGGAAGCCAAGCGCAAAGCCAAAACGGATTACTATGAGCGGCAAGCGCGGTGGGAAGAACGTCGGCTCGAAGACGAAGCCCGCGTCGCGTCGGGCCTCGCGTCTGGCGAGATCAAAAAGATGAGTTATGAGGAACAGATGCGCGCGGAAACGGCGCTCGAAGCTGAACTCGACAAAACAACCTTGCTGATACAGCCCGGAAATCTCCTGATGGGGATACCAGAAATCAGAGTGCCGAAAAGCCGCAAGAAATGATGCCCTGTCATCACAAAACCATCACACTACGGGGGTCAATCGTGGTCAACAGGGATCAATTCCCATCACAATTCCATCACACCCCATCACAAAAAAAGCCCGGTTTCTGGGCTTTTATTCAGATGTTGCCATCTTTTTATGCACTCTGAAGTGATTGATTTGCTTGCATTTGCCTGGTCGGGGTGAGAGGATTCGAACCTCCGACTCCTGCGTCCCGAACCCGGTTTCGGCCCTCTAGCGACGTGGTTCGCAAATTAATTATCAATAAATTCAGTGCATTATTCTGCACGAAAACGAATGAAGACGCAAGAGCCGACGATGTTGTTGCAGCAGAATTGCAGCAGAGGACGGCCCGATTTCTGTCCTTTACATTGGGGGCAGGGTCGCTTAATCGCTCGCGGCGAAAAGCTTGTATCCGCCTCAAGTATGTCCCATCTCAAGAACCGAAAGCACGAGGGCGGCGTCTTCAGCATGCATACCCTTCAGGCATTGCAGCAAAGCAGTAAGGGCGGGCTTCCAAAGCTGCGGTGCCCAGCCTTCACCGGCGTCCTCATCTTGCGCATCTTCAATCCTTGCCGCCGCGTCGTCCTCCCGTATGAATTCTGGCTTGTGATCAAGTGAAATACGCACCGCCAAGGCTGCCATATTGCTCGGCAGAGGCAAGCTAGCCACACCCTCGGACATGGACATCACAATCCTGGGGGACCTTGTACGCCCGGGGCCGATGATTTTGCGCTGCACACTATCAATGAGGGGGCGGGCGTAGACGTCAAGCGGCGAGAGGTTTGCATCCAGAATCACGACAGACCGGGTCTCGTCCTCCACAATCCCCTTCATCTGCCCATCTTCGGTCAATCCAATCGCGCAGTCCATGACCATGCAGCCCGGCGGATCCTTGCGGCCCCATGCTTCCGCTGCAAGACGCGCCGCGATGCCTTCAATTACAAGGATCATGCCCGCACAAGAGACGGCCTCTCCCGTGACTTCTAATGCCTTGGCGTGCCGAGTTGTTAACCCAAGTGATTTCAGGATGTCCAAGAACGGCGTAGCGTCATAGTCTGCCGTCCTGAATTTACTGGGTGATGAATCGACAACTACGGCACCCACAGGATTATCAGAGCTGCCCAATTCCTCTATAAGAGCCTTGAACACCACGACCTGACCAAGCGTTCCGAATGCATCCTCTTTAGCTCTTTTGATTGACTCTTTAATTGCCTTTGATACCGAGGATGGCAATGCACGCTGCTCTCTTTCCTGTTTGGCAATGCTTTCTTTTAGGGCATCGCGTTCCTTCTCCAACTGTTCGAGTTCCTTAATCAGCGCGTTTTTCTTCCCGGTCTGCTCATCAACTCTTTCTTGAATCGACCGCTCAATCCTCGCCGCAATTTTTTCACCCTTCATTACCTCCTCAAGCAAGAGGGCAACGGCGCCCTCGTCGTTCTCGATATATTTAAGCTCTTGAAGCAATCTAGCTCGACGCGCAGCATTAACGTGCGTCTCCCCTGAATTGATACTATCCAGAAGATACTTCTGCTGCGCCTTTGTAAGTTTTTCGGAGTCAGTCTTTTTGCAGGAGAACAATTTCTTCAGCGTTGACGCCAATGTTGCGCATTCGTATTGCTCATGTACTGGGAGCGGGCCAGGCACAAGCATCCTGCCCTCGAAACTAAAAGCGCTTAGAGCCCGCCAGCAAGGCAGTCCCTCGTCAAACCCATCGTCTCTAGTGAGATCTTTGCCAGAAGGACATCCGACAATAAGGTCGTCACGTAAGAGGAAGAGGAGGGGTTCCAATTGTTTCTTGCCAGACGGGGCTATTTGCTGCTTGATGAATTCGCGAACCGAATCATAGTCGGTCGAGACAAACGGGACCAATTGCACCTCATAGAGGTCAGTCTTAGCGCTTCTTAAGTGAAAGTTGTTGGGATGTGTTATAGAGCCATGTGGCTCATTAGGGGCAATGTGCCAAATGCCTATTTCGCCCCGCATAGGTTGTCTGGGGTAAGAGCGGCCCGCAAAGGCCTGAACATCGCCTGTTTCGGGGAACAAGGTCTCTCTTGTCTCTAGCTTTTCTAACGACAGCAATTTGCCATCAAAGGCCCGTATGGCAAATGGTTGGATAAAGACCGCCGTTTCTGGAAAGTCTTTAGTGCACCTGCCAATAATTTGGTCTCTGTCGAAGTCGAACTCCGGATTCTCTACTTCCTCATATCGGATTAGCTGAATCCCCGACGCGGCTGGCCTGGATGATTCTCTTATCTTTGCTAGACGCCCCGCATACTCAGAAAGAATGAATTTGACCTGTCCGAGTTCGCTGAGGTCTTCAAGTGCGCTTCTTGCCTCTTCGGAGTGACCCTCCTTTATGGCATACAGTCCGGTGACGAGGCTTGCAGTCGCTGGAGGCAGGTCGGAAAGATGCTCATCGGGATCTTTGCCCTCGAGCAAAGCCACCATAGCGCGGGCAAGTCCGGAATTGATGATCGTTAGCTCGTCGGCCATCTGTGACTCTTGGGACAGGGCTTCCTTGTCAGGCTCTGGTTCGCGATCGAGCTCCTGCCCATTGCCGACCGGCGATTTGAGAAACTCGATTAGTTTTGGTGAAGGGTCTGCGGAAAACAAGTGGAGTAGACAAGAACGAGAGAGTCTTTTCGCATCGCTTTCCGGAATGTCTTCACTTGCACTCTCATATAAGCGGTACGTCTCAATCACCTCGTCAACCGGCTCAGGGTTGATCATTGTGAGATTCGTTGAAAACCACTTTTGCACGATAAGGTCTGTGCTTGCGGGCAGGTTTACCATTGCGGCTATTCGAGCTTTCAACCCGTGAGGTTGGTTCTGTACTTTGGCGCCCTTCTGAAGGAGAGGTATCCGCTTGTCTAAGAAAAAGCGGCGAAGCTCATCGTCCCCTGTCCCGTAAGCCAACAGGTATCCGAAGCGTGCTTTATTGATTCGTAGGTAGGCCATGGTAGATCTCGTTCCGATTATTATCCTTATCGCTAATGCTCCGCTGCAGCACGAATGTACACCATCAGAGGGCTCGTTAAGATTGGCCCCAATTTTTGCATATTGCCTTGGCTTGGGGTTGCAATAAAATCCCGAACAAAGGCCGCGATTTGCGGACCGTGTTTCGCCCGAATTAGGCCGTCGATCCACGTCCCCTTAGGTGACTGGCTGTTTTGATGCCAGCCCTCCGCCTTCTGCTCCCCGTCTTGATTCTCCGCCAGCCTGGAACTTTCCGGCCTGATTTCTCCGAAGCCACCTGCACTTAGAGTCTTGTCAGTGTTCTCCGGCAACGTTACTGCAGCCCCGCTGAGAATCCAGCCTTCGTTGATCTTGGCAACGTGCTCCGCCAGTCGATTACTACCACATTCGACTCTAACCTCCTGCGAGAACAGTTGCTCTGAGGAGAGCGGCGTGTCCATAAGCAGGTCCCAGCGTGTTTCCCTGGTATGGGCACGAAGTCCACCTGGCTGGATGAGGTCACACGCTTCGATCCGGATGACTGCTTGCTCGACGCCGTTAATCAGAATAGCCACATCCTGGGTGCCTAGCCGAATCCCATTTATCTGGACCCAGTCATCTGCTAGTGCGGTAACTCGTGTATCTGCAAGCAGATCAGGCGGGCCCTCGACTGAAACCTCACGATTCGAGGTTCTGCGGACATACAGGACTTCGGGGGGTTGTGGGTATACGTATGCCCCGTCAGCCGCTAAATGATGAGGAGAAGGGTGCACAATATACGCGCGTGGCTGACGCGGGCGTATGGACCGGCCAAAAAATTCAGCGAGCATCTTCTCATACGCGTCCCAACGCGATGCAATAAGAGTCGCAGGAAGCTCCGCTTCGTATACATGCCACTGCGCCAGCGAACCGCGTCGGCTCCATTCGATGACTGCTGTGACTCGATCGGGCGGAGTAACCGGGACATCTGTAACGACCCAGTAGCGCCCCCCCCATTCCAGCGGCTCCCGAGGAAACAAGAACCTTCCGACGCTTTCTACTGCGGCAAACAGGTTCATGCCGTGCACAAACGAATCAGTCTGCGACGCGAGATGGTCCGATAGTGCTAACAGGTCTCCAGTCCCAGCGCATTCTAAAAGCGGGACCGCAGGTGATACCGAAACCTTATAGGCCTTTGTTAACTGCGTGGCAGCAAATACTTTGACCCCCCTGCCATGCTGTATCTGCAAACTTCCATTCAGTTGTCCGACAGAGACTAGGGACGGTATCCGCACGAAAAGTTCAAACCCAGCAGGCTCGGGACGGTGAGCGAGAAATAGCCCACAACGCAAGGAGTCACGCTTTGGGAACAGCATTGAATTGTCAGACGATAGTCGGGGAACGAATCGTTGCAGAACATCCGGAGGAGGGTAGTAGTATTCACAATCTGGCTTGGCGCGTTTGCTGTAATGAGCAAAATGAGGCCGCCGCTCTTTACCCGCTCGCAGATACACGGGCTCCCCGCATGTAGGGCACGTCAGGCCAAAACCGGAGTAGGCTCCTCTTCGGGCCGGTACAATCTCTCCTCGGTAGTCCTTGGCCCAGTCCACTGTTTAACAGGCCTTATTCGCGCACCACGTGGTGCAAAGGTCGCTCTCAGATGCAATTCCCTGAAGAAAGTCCTGTTGTTGCCAATTACGAAACCCGGGCATCCGCACGGATCGAGGTATCACCCAACGGGCGAGGGCTGCATTGCCTCGATCTTCGACGGTAGGCAGCCCTTTATAACGGACTTGCGTATGCTCTCCCCGCAGTACCTGCAGGGCATTCGTCGCCAATGGGGAGAAAAACACCTCCCGGGCCAAGCCGTGGCGAGCGAGATCCGGATTCATTCCAAGACTGGCGAAGGCCTTTTTGACCACTCTCAACCTAAAATTGGGCCCTTGCCCATAGGCGTGAGAACCGGCATAGACATCACCGATCGTCTCAAGGTAGTTTCTAAGGTCCTCAAACAAGGCATCGGAAATGTGGAAGTGGCCCCAACCACAGCTATAGCCAATCGATTGAAAAATTGATTCTCCCCCAATTCGAAGCCGGTTGTAGATGGAGGAGCGGCCAAGGGCGGATGTTGTTGTAACCGCCACCAATTTTGCGTTTTTGCGTTCTCCGGAAATGATGCCTACTGAGTCTCGATATTTGGTCTCGAAGGCGTTCGCCACCTCCCGCGTCTGTATAAGGCCTGCGATAAGCTTGCCACCTAACAGCATGTTATAAGGAGGGACGGCGCCAAGGGCATAGGCATCCATCAGATTTACAAGCGCTCGCGCCCTTCGATGGTGGTCCCATCCAATGAATTCGTCGCGCGCCTTCAGATTGAACACTGCATCCCCGAGCGCAAAAATCCCGATAAGCTTCTCGTGAAAGTCATCCCAAACGAGAAACCGCATGCGGCGGCCATAGCCTTCCGAGATTGGAATCCGCCAGTAGTAAGTAGCCAGACGAAATAGATCGGATTGCCAAGTATTTGCATAGACAACCTCTAAACGCGGTCGAATCTTCTCCACATTGAGGTCGGAACCGGATGCAAAATGCAGAATTAGCTTGTTCGCATGGTGGTCGATCCACTCCTTGTTGGCAACAAGTTTGGATTCCCTCTGATGCGCATGCATGTCGCGATAGGTCTGCTTATCCAAGCCAGGAGGCACAAGGGCCCCGTCAGGGCCTTTAGTGAACCCCAACTGTTTAAAGTGGTTGCGAACCCTACGACGCAAACGAGCCTCTTCGCCGGGGATCGTAATTATTGCAGCGCTCTTCATGCGATTATTCCGTATGCGCCTGGCAGGTCCCTGGACAGTTCGTAGGGTGAAAACGCGGCCTTAGTGCCTGCCTTGGCGAACCCATAATGCTCTGGGCGAACGAGCGAGGGGTATGAATACAAGTCCACTGTCTTTCCGTCGTTGCGTATGGCCGTGGCGGGGGAACTATTGGTGTGGGCAATCTGCCATCCAGCCAGCTCCAGCATGTCAATCAGCGGGCGCAACGCGTTGTGTTGTTCCTCAACCGGCGGTTTGGCCGGAAGCACACCATCTCTGATAAATCGTAACAAATCAAGCGCCAGTATGCGATCGAGAGTCGCATGATAAAAACGGTTGCCATAGTGGCGCAAGCACTTGTCGCATGACGAGGAGCAATCGCAACCATCCAGCAAACTTTCGACTCGCACCATCACGTTATCCATCACCTCCCCGGCTTGGGTTGCGTAGCCGGCCCCTCCCGAGAGCGTGTCGTAAATAAAAATATCTGCAAAATTTTCGTTCCCAACACGCAGGAACCGGAATCCCGCATTTATTTCCCGGATATCGATATCTAACTCTCTCCCAATGCCCAGCACTATTGCTTCGGCTAGGGATTGCATAGCGTCGGATATAGGAGCTCGCTCGGTGCGATCCACCGGATCGAACCGCAACGCATCGCCTAACGGCATTCGCAGTAACAACGTATCTGAGTTGAAACTGTAGCCAAGGTATACCCGCTTATACTGCCCCTGGCATCGTGTAGGGCGGGCGCGCCCCGAAACATAGTAATCGCGGTCATGAGTCCCCATATCGCTGTCGTCAAGTGCTGCCCTCCCGCACTGATTGCATATACGGAACCCATCGTGCTGGCCGTTTTCCTCTTCACCCTTATTGACCATCACCAACTGTTGGTTACGCGTGAAAGCAATCTGGCCGTTCATGCCGAACCGCTTCCAGTTAAAGCTGCCATGCTCGGGAACGGACAACTGAGCGCTGGTGGCATTAGTAAACACCTGCTCGTCGTCATGTTCATCAACCTCCCGGCATCCTGCCGGAAATACAACCTGCGGGACAATGACGGTCCTCGCCTCAAGAGCCGCAGCACCGCATAACGGGCAATCCTCCCCCACTGGCTCACTGTGCCTGAACCCCGGCGTGAATCCACACTCCGGGCAATAGATGTAATAACGTCGTTCAGAGAATAGGCGCACGGCCCGGTTCTCAACTGCGCTTGAACCATTTGCAGCAACCGTTCCCACCCGGTAGGTCTTCTTGTCAACGACCACAAATCGGCCTGGCGCATACTCGGACAGTGCCACGTTAAGCCCTTGTTGTGGTCGTTGAATGATATTAACTTTGGTGAAGCCATTGCTTCTATCCAGCGGACCTTCGATCTGAAGGGCACAAAGATCGCGCGGAAATGCGTAGGAGGGAAGGAAACCGCGACTGAACAGAAACTCAATAAGGTTCAGTTCTGATGCTTCAAGCTCATCCTCGCTCGTGGGACGAATACGCTCAAGTTCAAGAAGGAATTCGTCGGCTACCTCAGCAGGCATTTTCTCATACGAAACAGGGAGCCATTTTTGAATAGCGGAGAAACGTGATTGAGCCGATTCAGCTGTCTTTAGCCACTCTTCAAACGCCTGCAAGCTAAACGTGCCTTCTCCGCCATAAAAGGCCATGGTCTTTCCCAGCACAGAGAAAATATCCGATCCACCTGGAATCGGACTCTCCAAATGGAAGAACGACTGTATCAGTTGGGCACGGATGTGCCTCTCAATAATTTTCGGGTTACCAATGTCGATTCCAGGAAGGGTTGGCTCCCCCGCAATGATTGGCTCAGGGTTTTCGAAGTAATGATTGTCATGCGGGCTGTTCTGCGCATAGGTCACAACCGTAGAAATGGCTGAGCCACGGCGTCCAGTGCGTCCTGCACGCTGCTGATAGTTCTGTCTAAGCGGCGGAACGTTACGTAGACCAACAGCCACCAATGACCCAATATCAATTCCTACCTCCATCGTGGTCGTGCTGCTTAGAACATCGATGGAGGTATCTGTCGGCGCCACCAATATATCGCGGAAACGACGTTCGAAGTCCTCGGTAGTCGTGCTAGGATCGTCTACATCGCGATATGAGAGCTGTGCCGTATGTTCTTCAACCGATAGATTGAATGGACGCGCCTTACCTTCCAGCACATCGACCACGGGATCTCTGAAGAAAGCCTTCCGCGCGCGCAAATAGTCAGTCGCTCCTGGGTTGACGGCCACGACACCACTCGCAAGGCAAACGGGGCAGTGCCCCCACCACTCAACAGGGGACACAGTAGCGCAGTGCGAACACTGATACCAGCGCTGCTCGTCTGTAGCTAAAATTAGAGACAGCTTGTTGGGGTCAATGAACTGGCCGGCGCGGCTTGTGCTTGTCTGGCACAAGACTCCCGCGAACACTCGGAATACCCTGTCGAGATCCGGAATCCTTTCGCGCAGAAATCCCTGAGTCTGTTGGCTAAAGCCGGCAGTTACATCTAGTCCACCAGCGAGTGGGTGGCCGGCAGCCTTAACTCTAACTCCTTGGGCTAAATTGCTATCGATAGCAAACGCATTTGCGAAGGATTGAAGCCACGCCATCAGAACTCTATCCAGATCCGCCTTGCCAAGACCGGTAAGTTCGTCCGTTATGGTTCGATACGCTATCTTGGTCACAGTTAGATATGCCAACGTTAGCGCGCTAACGGAATAAAAAGGAGACCCAAGGTGCCTTAACAGAAGCGCATTGAAACTGGGAGGCGGAGTATGCTGATCCTGTAGTGCGCCTTCTAGATCGCCTTTGTAATACCTCAGATAATTTCTAACTTCTTGCTGCAAATGATCCCTGTCACTACCGTCAAACAGGAGCAACGAGTGCTGAGCGAGCGCGTGAACCACGGCAACATACGTTCGTCTGAGGCGGGGTTCCTGATTGATAGCCAACAGTTCCTTAACCCCCAGCAGAAGAAGTTGCCGGAAGACGTCATTTTCAATTTCCCTCGGTATGTCACGGGCAAGCCTCGCCGCTTTCTGTCGGCCGTCCGAGAATAGGAGCGATTTGCGGCCGCCGTTGGGTGACCGATCACTCGACTGTATGGTTTGTGGCTGAAGCTCAACTTGTGTGCGAACAAGCTGAGCAAAAGGCGCTTCCCCTTTTGTCGCCAAGTCCATGATCTTGGTGGACCCCGCCCGCCAATTGGTCGTGCAGACCGGGCACTGGTTATTAAACGTCAGGGTTGGCTGCCCTGCGATCTGCATAAGCCCATCTGGCCTGAGCACCTCAATATATTGGTCCAGTTTTGCTTGCTCAGGCCTACGCATGCTCAATCGTCCGGTTGTCTTGTGGAGCCAGTTGCTTGAACCCTCATGCCTCCCAGGCACATCTATTGCACGTCGATTTATCTCAACCAGAAAATGGGCTTCAAGCAGGCCGCTTGCACCCCACAAGCCCTCAGAAGGCTGATGCCACAAGAACTCACCATGCGCGTCATGCACGTAGCCTCGGATAAAAGCTGCCCCGCAGTCTCGGTGCGTCAAGACCTCATAGACGCGAGATCCACAATCGCACATCAATCTCGGTGTTGAATAAAGCTTCCCAAGAATTCCACTTTTGCCTGACTCTCGAGCGCCACATTCAGGATTGATGCATGCGTATAGCCCAGGAAGCCCCCGAAAGAACAAGTGTGATCGAACAGGGGAAAACACCCTACCTGTTCCCTTATCCTTGGCAAAGGACATGAGCGCCAACAGGCCCTCCAATGCCTTTGCTGCTAGATCAGCGTTTGGAAAAGTCTGTGCGGCAATCTCCCGCAGTTTCTGGGGTTTTGATGTGATCCTGTTCGCCACGAAAGCAGCAGGGCCAAAAGACTGGAGCCAGCCAAACACAGCAGTCTGAAAAGACGAAGTATCACCAAGCTCATTTGGACACGCATACCTCAGCGCAGCGCACAGGCGGGTAAATTCGTTTGCGGCCTCGGAAAGTTTGCTTTCCCCTTCGTGCAAAGTTGAAAAATCGTATCCTGCCAATGCCGCCCCTTCATCCGGGGTAGCCGTTCTTTCGCCAGCCTTCAGTTGCTGCTGGCCTGTAATGAGAACAAATTCTTTGCTTCTGTCCTCATGCCCACTCAAATCTGCGGCAAAGGACTTCATGCGGATCTTTGCTTCTGGGGAGGAGCCCAAACTCGCGCTTGTTAGGATATATCTGACCCTATCGCGCGGAATACCTAGTCTAGCGTGCAGCCGTCGTAGCAAGTAGGCGACTTCAGCTCCACCCGAGCCCCTATACATGTGGGCCTCATCAAGAACAACAATGAACTTGTTTTGCGTATCGGCAGCCAGCCACGCTGCTGTTTGATCAAATATGGGGGCTTCAATAGGACGAAGCAGCATATATTCCAGCATCGAGTAGTTAGTCACCAGAATATCCGGACACCGGTGCTGCATTTCTTGTCGCGACAGCATTTCGGTATCAGCCGAACCTGTTCTAAACGATGATGAGAGATATTGTGCTAAGTCCTTTGCTGGCCACTTGCCCTCTTTTTTCAGTTTATCTTCAGCTTCAGGCGGGAGGCCAAGGAATGCCTTCTGGATGAAAGATCCAAGACGTATTTCGTTTTTTTGAGGGGTCTCTTCGCCAGGATATGGCGTCCGACTTGTATACATGCCGAACGTTATACGATGGTCACGGCTTCCTTGCAATTGATGAGCAACTTCTTGCTGCCCGAGAATACGGCGAAGGCGCGATATCTGATCGTTGACCAGTGCGTTCATGGGATACAAAAGCAGCGCGCGACACCCAGGGTGAAGCCATGACTGAGGTCGGCTATCCGCCTCTACTGCCATTGACCCCAGAATTGGCATCAAGAAGCTTTCTGTCTTGCCAGAACCGGTACCAGTCGCAACGATAATTTCGCGATCCTCACCCACAAATATTTCAAGCGACTCTGCCTGATGTTGATAAGGCGTTTCCGGAATGCCTGTGATCTTGTGCGCACGTGCAGTGTTCAGAACTGTCTTGGCCGCCTCGGGAATATGGAGTTCGCCGTAGGCCTTGCCTGGCATATAAAATGGGGTTGCTTCAAGCCTTGGCTCCTGAAACGTACCCCCTTCCTTCTCCAACAGTCTGACACGATCGCCAATTAGGCCCTCGTCCCAAATGTGGTATTGAGCCTCAAGGTATTGGTGTAATTTTCGCTTCATGCCCTCAAAAACCGCGCGGGCAGAATACGTTTTGATTTCACTCATGGTTGGCAATCTCGCATCCGAGGTCTTGTAGGGCAGACTTAACGGTAGGCCAGCACGTGGCTTTGTGGCATAGCCAAACGTAACCAAATCTTTGGGGATCCATTTCACAGAGGGCGCTTAGGAGCCGTCTTACTGAATGTGGAACTATCAGCGGCAAGCTTACAAGAATCGAGTTGGCCTGCGAGCGCGTAAACACCGTCAGTGGCTCGCCTAGCAATGACGCTAATCCGTATTGCAAACTAAGGTTGTCCACAACTCCAGGGCCTTCCAGCAATACGCGGCTGCTTGTTACCCTGCCAAGAAAGTAACGATAGTGGTTTGGGCCAAGTCTCGACCTGAATAGGCTTACGCTGTTCCAGGCAGAAACACGACGGTCAGTGATTGAAAGCCAAGCTGGCTCGCGATATCCGTTACGGGTTGCACGGCTGACTGATTTCACGCTGAAAGCCTCAAGCTCTGCCGAGGCAATCGAGGGTCTGAAGTCGTTTGTGGCTGACTTTATTAGGGTTCGCACCCATGTTGCTGTGTCGATGTCATTGATCCCACGCCAGGATTTCAGCGACTGAGTGGGCAGGCGGCTCGCTTGGGCTGTCGCGACGAGGCGTCCCAAACCGGCGCGTCGAATGCTTGAAAAATGCCGCTGCAACTCCGCAGTGGGTGCAATGCTTACCAACAGAGACGAGTCACCATCTAAGGAAACGGCTCGTGTTGGGGTCGGCAGCCAGTAGCCTTTTCCAAGGTCCTCGGCCTCCCTGAGGACGCTTATGTCCGCCAGTGCGCACTTCAGAGCCTGTGACGGCAGGTTGGTTCGAGAGAAAATCTCTTGTATTCTGCCCATATGTACTTCGTGAACGGTGCTTTGGGCCGTTACGCTTAGCGACGCTACCGCGCCCCGGACAACCTCAATTGGATCAAATTTTGGCAGTGACAATGGACGCATCCGATCACCGCCCTTCGTCGACGAGTTGGAATGCCGAATGCTTTCGAATAGAAAAAATGACTCCTGGCGATTTCATTTGCTTATTACCACCGAAACGGGATCGCGGCATCAAATAAGGTCCAGCGACGCCCCGGTACCCGGTATATTCAGCTCGGCTAGTTGCAATGGCGCGCCAAAATAGCTTACCAGATGTGGTTACAATGGTGCCACTGATGGCCTCTTGATGTACGCCTTGATTAGAGGAAAATAAAAACAACTGGGGCGGAAAATCCGCCCCCAAGTAAATGCTGATACCAAATCAAGGATCGCTAGGTTTCTTCTGTTGTTTGGCCTTTTTCAACCCCTGCCTTTCCGGGGAGCTTGAGCCCCAAGTCCTTAATCACTTGACGCACGACCTTCAAATTCGCCTCCGCAGTCACGGCGCGATCTGCGAGCGCGTCCCTTTCTGCTTTCGTGCCTCCAAGCTCGGCGGTTAGCTCGTCCACCTGCTTCGCCAGGCTGTCCGCCAGGGCAGTCAGCTCCCGGTGCCCTTCCTGCAGTTCCACCCGTACGCTATGCAGCGCAAGGCGCTCAGATCCGACCGTCGAGCTCGCCAATTTGCAAGCCTCGTGCCACACACGCTTGGCTTCCTCGATCAAGCTCTCGGGCACGGGCCCGGTGACCTCTGCGGGGACCAGCCCCCGGTTTAGCACGACCTTTATCGCCTCCGAAATGGTCGAGTAGCTGCCCCGACCAGCCGCCTTGCGGACCCCCTCCAGCGTCACGCGCTCATTACGCGCTAGCATTTCCTCAACGATGCGAATGTAATTATCGATACACACTTCCAGCTCCTTACGAATGTAGTGACGAATGTAAGTGCGATGTAGCGGTGTAAGGAACGTGTAAACCATTCAATACAACGGGTACTCCTTCTACAATTGGTTCTACGCCGGTTACATGGCCTTTACAAAAACGTATAGCGACCGCTCGTCCGAATCTGCGACCCATGCCAAGAATTTCTTGCGCATGCGCGAACACGATCTCTTGCACGCAAAAATTGCAATCGCGAAGCGTGGGGAGCCGCTGCGAAGCAGCGGGGCAAGGGCGTCCAGCCCGTCGCCCCCGTAGGCGCATTCCGCCCATGCGGAATCGCCGAAGGGCTAGGGGGAGCCGCAAGCGTAAGGCCCCAGACGGACATGCTCAGCATGTCCGGCGTCGGGGCCGTCCCAGCCCCCAGGCTGGGGCGCGCAGCGGGGGCGCAGCCCCGCCCCCAGAGGCGAAGCCGGCGGGCAAGGCGTTTCCGAGCTAGGGGTTCCCTCCGCGATGCGAAGCAGCGCGGGAGGGGCGAGCAAATGCCTTGCCCGCCGGCGCCAGTCACCGCCGAAGGCGGGGATGCGAGGCAAAGCCTCGCACCGGTGGGGGCGCTATCAAAAATGCAGGGGAGCGGGCGTCCAGCCCGCTCAGGAAGCCGTGCCGCCCTAGCGGCTGAGCCGAAGGCTCAAGGCGTCCGACCTGCAATCCCTCGCGAAGCGAGACTTTTTTCACTGTCGGCAAACTCGCGCCTACCCTACCGACGGTAACACCGACGCTGCCACGACGCTCAAAATCGGAGGTTTTGGCAGCTTCGTTCCTATATTCCCACGCCACCATCACAAGGAGATCGCACACCGTGGGAATATTCAACCGGATCAAGTCGGCCGTTACCGCTTCGCCCACCGAGGACCAAGACAGCCGCACGGATACGACCGAACCAGCCGTCTGCCCTACCCCCCAAGCAAGCGGTAGCTCGCCCTCTGGGGCCGAGCAGCAGGCAACACCCCCCACTCAGAGGCACGGTTCCCCCTTGCGTGCAAAGAATGCCAGCCCCACGCGCCGCGCAAACGGAAGCCAGATCGCCCGATCGCACGAGATCGAGATCCTCGCGGCTCTGCACCGCTTCGGGTGGCTTCGGGTGCAAGATATTGCCCGCTTGTTGTGGCCCAACGCCCGCGAACCCTTGGACATGGCGTATCGGGTACTCAAGCGTATGGCCGAGCGCAAGCTCATCCTGGTACGAAAGACTTCCCACGGGCGGATCTTCGTGCTGGCCTTGGGTGGGACGAGCCGACTAAGGGATGAAGCCGGGATCCATGCCAAGAGCGGCAAGGATCTCGAGCCTGGGAATTTTCAGCACCGCTCGATCGCCAACATGTACTCCATCGAACGCATGCTCGATCCGGACGGATGGGACGTTTTCACGGAGTTCGAGATTCAGGCTCACCGCGCCCCGGTGTTTGCCGTGAACAAGAAGGTGGCGGACGTGCTCGAAATCGCGGAGGGCGCCTGCGCCTGGATTGAGTGCGAGAATACCCGGAAGCGAACCGACGACGTCCACAAGTTGCTGGAGTTCACGCTGGACGGCTTGTCGCGCCCGCTGTGGGTGGCGGACGACATCAAGCTGGTGGAGGTCCGCTTCGTCTATGTCAACCCGGCGCCAGCCGTGCGCCTGCTAAAGCGGCTGGTCTCTCGCGTTGAGCGGGAGCCGCACCGCCCTTGGTCCGAGATTGGGCTGGCTGTCGAGTTTGTGGGCTTGCAGCTCGCGCCGTCCGGACTCTGCATCGGCCGCAAGGTGACCCCGCTGCACAACTACATCCAGGGTCGCATTTAGGGCATCTCTCGACACCGTCCAGAGCACTTCGCGAGAAGCTCGCCTTTTCTCCTGGCGGGCGCCACACCGAGCGTGCCCAAAAGATGGCCACGCGTTACCCTCATCCGCGCGCCGAAGCTTTATGCAGTGGCTTCCAGAGGCCGCTTTGTCGTATGGTCACCGCGCTTCCTCTCACTGAACCGCCGTACGATTCGCGCTCTTGCGCGGACGGCCTCGTGGGCGCTCAACCCTCACAGGGCGAGGCTGAGTGGAAAGGGCTGCAGGCCCTGCTTTTTGGAGCAGCCACGCATCCAGCGATTCCTCAAGCCAGAGTACACGCCGCCCCAGGTGGATGGGAGATGGGATGATCCCTTGAGCGCTCCAGTATTCGATCGCTCTGACGCTTGCCTTGAGCTTGTCGGCCACTTCCTTTTTGGTGAGCAGATTCACGCGGTTTACCCCGTTTCGTTGATGATGA
The DNA here is from genome assembly GCA_021848325.1 of Pseudomonadota bacterium. Lineage (GTDB taxonomy): Bacteria > Pseudomonadota > Gammaproteobacteria > Burkholderiales > JAJZUU01 > JAJZUU01. Next base: position 31,093 of record JAJZUU010000014.1, read on the forward strand.
AATAGGGTGCGCTCTGTTGCACACCCCGGGGACATATAGTCACCGGTTGTCCACTTTATTGCGAAGCAACTGCGGACGGAGTATAGCCGCTGGCGCCCACTGCCTCGGGCAACGCTTGTCGCGGCGGGCCCGCGAAACAAGACGTCGATTCCCGGGAGTACGAACTTCGGAACCTCCAATATATCCGCAGGACATCCGTCCTTGTTGGCTTGCGATGCTTGGGAGCCGGGGGCGCGAGCGGTTACCTCCTGCGTTCCGGGAAAAGGATCACATTGCCACCCGCCGCGATGACTTCTGCCAGGGCGGCTTTCGTCGATGTCTCGCAAGCCGCTGTCTCTTCGGCGGAACGATGCATGCCCACAAAACGCTGGCGCCCCCGATGCATGTAAACGCGGGTCGGCTTGGGGAGCGCGATGTCCATTTTCTCCGCAAGCTTGCGGGTGCACAGGTGTGCATAGCGCTGCAGCATGCGCATGTCGCGATGGCCGGTGATGGCCTGCAGATCGAGCAGCGTGTATTGGCCGGATTCCGCCAGGCGGCTCGTGGCTTCATGGCGAAGGTCGTGGAAATGCAGGTCGGCGATCCCCGCTTTGGGCAGAACCCTCCGGGACCACGCCAGTTTGAGGGCATTCGGCGTGATCGGAAACAGCCGAGGGTCGTTGGGTTGGAAAAGGGAGCGCAGCACATCCATGGCCACTTGCGTGAGCGGTACCTTGCGGGAGCGGCCGTTTTTCGTGGTGGGCAGGAAGGCCCCCCGCTCCTCGAAATCGATGTGCTCCCGGGTGAGTCCGAGGATTTCGCCGCGGCGCATGGCGGTCTGAAGCGCAATGATGATCGCGGGCTCGATGTAGGGGTTCTCGTCAGCCCGCGCCGCCGCGAGAATCGCGTCTTCCTCGCGAACTTTCAGCCGCCGGTCGCGTTCGTTGAAATATTTCGGGCGCTTCAACCCCTTGAAGGGGTCTTCCGGCGCGGCGATCTTCCAGACGTCGCCCGCCCAGTTCAAGACCTGGCGAATCACGTCGAGCTCGCGGTCCACGGTGGCGGGAGCCACTTCGGTCAACCGGTCGTTGATGAAGTCTTGAAGGTCTTCGGTCACGAGTTCGCCCACCTTCTTGTCGACCCAGAACTCCACCCGCAAGATTCGGTTCAGGCGGTAGCGTTCGAACTCAGCGCCCTTGTGCTGCGGGACCACTTCCTCCACATAACGCCCGATGAGATCAGCCACGGTGTGGCGGAAGGCCGCCCCGTAGTCCCGGAAAACGGAGCGGGACTGCTCGGCCTCCAAGTTGAGCTTGAGCTGCTTCGCCTCGGCGAGGGTGTCGACTGTGAGGCAAAACGGGGCAGCCCCCTTGCGGCGCGACTGCACCTGGAACTGGTTCGCCAGGCGTTTGACGGCCGCCTTGATCCCCTCATCCCCAAGCGTTGCCGCGTAAGCCTCGGCCTCGGATTTTCTGTTGTAGGGAAATTCGCGATACAGGTCCTCGCGATTGCGTGCGGAAACCGCCCAGGGGGAACGGTCGATGATGGTGGCCATGTGAGCTCCAAAAGTCTCGGAGCCACGTATAGCTATTGGCCTGCCACTTCTTCGGATTTGCAGCAGAATTGCAGCAAAAAACCCGATTTTCTGCTGCAAGACACCGCAGGTGTCCGATCAAGTGGATGATTGGATTGGGAAATGCCTGGTCGGGGTGAGAGGATTCGAACCTCCGACTCCTGCGTCCCGAACGCAGTACTCTACCAGGCTGAGCTACACCCCGCTTGTCGTCCGTGCCACGCGACATCTACCGCTGCGGCTCAGTACTGCCGCGTCACAGCAAAGTCCGCCAATTGTACCAAAGAATCCTTGTAATTTGAACGGGGCAGATGGGCAATGGCCGCGCACGCGCCTTGCGCCTCGCGCCGGGCCTGTTCGCGGACGTATTCGAGCGCCCCGGTCTCGTGGATGGTTTGCAGCACCAGCGCAAACTCTTCCAGACCGCCCTGTTCGACGGCCTTGCGGATCAGCTCCGCCTGTTCCCGGGTACCGTTGCCCATGGCATAGATGAGGGGCAGCGTGGGCTTGCCCTCGGCCAGGTCGTCCCCCAAGTTCTTGCCGGTCTCCCCGTGGTCGCCGGAGTAGTCCAATACGTCGTCGATCAACTGGAATGCCGTGCCCAGATGCATGCCGTAGGCCGCCATGGCCACCTCGTCGGAAGCGGATGCACCGCCCAGGATGGCGCCGAGCCGGGTGGCGGCCTCGAACAGCTTGGCCGTCTTGTAGCGGATCACCCGCAGATAGCGCTCCTCGTCGATGTCCGCATCGCGGCAATTGAGCAGCTGTAGCACCTCTCCCTCCGCAATGATGTTGGTGGCATCCGCCAAGACCTCCATCACGCGCATGGTGTGCACCCCCACCATCATCTGGAAGGCGCGGGAATACAGGAAATCGCCGACCAGGACGCTGGCCGCGTTGCCAAACAGGGCATTGGCGGTAGCGGCCCCGCGGCGCAGGGAAGACTCGTCCACCACATCGTCGTGCAGCAGCGTGGCGGTATGGATGAACTCGACCACCGCCGCCAATTCGTGCTGCTGCTTGCCGGTAAATCCGAACGCGCCCGCCGACAGAATGAGTAGCGCCGGCCGTAGTCGCTTGCCGCCGCTGTTGACGATGTATTCGCCGACCTGGCTGATCAGCGCCACATCGGAGCGCAACTGGCGGCGGATGACCTCATCCACTGCACGCATATCCTGTTCGATGAAAGCCCGGATGGCATCAATTGACACGGCACTGCCCACGGTAAAAAGGATTAATGGTAGGAACGAGGGCGTTCGGGTGTCAAGCGCCGCGATGCTCCGATGCTCGCGCTAGCCCGGTTCTTGCCAATCCCCTACAAACTATCGTAGAATCTCCATCTTTTCGCTTTCAGGAATTAGGCAAAGCTATGGTTGTCATTCGACTTGCCCGCGGCGGTGCCAAGAACCGCCCGTTTTACAACGTGGTCGTTGCGGATTCGCGCAACCGCCGCGACGGGAGATTTATCGAGCGGGTGGGGTTTTACGACCCCATCGCGGCGGCGGACCGCGAAGGCCTGCGCCTCGACATGGACCGCCTCACCCACTGGCAGGGCCGCGGCGCGCAATTGAGCGACGCGGTGGCCAAGCTGGTCAAGCGTGCCGGTGGGAAAGCCGTCGCCTGACGAGATGGTGGTGATGGGGCAGGTGGCTGCCCCGTTCGGAGTGCACGGCTGGATCAAGGTCCGCCCATTCACCGAGGCCCTTGACGCCCTGCTGGATTACCCCGTCTGGTGGCTGGGCCGTCATGGCGAATGGCTGGAGTTCCCCGTTCTGGAAGGCCGTGTCCACGCCAAGGGGCTGATTGCGCTGTTGCGCGGCTGCCCGGACCGGGATGCCGCGGGCGGGCTCAAGGGCAGCCAAATCGCCGTCCCCCGCGCCCAGTTGCCGGCTGCGCCACAAGACCAGTACTACTGGGCCGACCTGATCGGCCTCCGGGTGGTCAATACGCAGGGGGTCGACCTGGGCCGGGTGGCCGAGATGCTGGAGACCGGGGCCAACGATGTGCTGGTGGTGCGGGGCGAACGGGAGCGGCTGATCCCGTTCATCGGACCGGTGGTGCTGGAGGTGAGTCTGGCCCATGGGACGCTGCGGGTGGATTGGGACGCGGACTATTAGCGTTGTGAGAACCCTGCAATTTGACGTGATCACGCTGTTTCCGCCGATGTTCGATGCGGTCACCGGCTACGGGATCACCCGGCGCGCGCAGGACGAGGGCCGTTACCATCTGCAGTTGTGGAATCCCCGGGATTTCACGACGGACAATTACCGGACGGTGGACGACCGCCCGTACGGCGGCGGGCCTGGCATGGTGATGCTGGCGGGGCCGCTGGACCTGGCGATCCGGGCCGCCAAGGCGCGGCAGATGGGAATGGGCGTCCCGGCGCCGCGGGTGGTGTACCTGTCGCCCCAGGGACGCCTGCTCAATCACGATCTGGTGATGGAGGTGGCGGCGCAGCCCGGACTGGTGCTGCTGGCCGGGCGCTACGAAGGCGTGGACGAACGGCTGCTGCACCGCCAGGTGGACGACGAAATCTCTATCGGCGATTATGTGCTGTCCGGCGGGGAGTTGGCGGCCATGGTGCTGATCGACAGCGTGGTCAGGCAGTTGCCGGGGGTGCTGGGGGATGCCGAATCGGCCGTCCAGGACTCCTTCGTGAGCGGGCTGCTGGATTATCCGCACTATACCAGGCCGGAGGTCTGCCAAGGGGAGGCCGTGCCGGAGGTATTGCTGTCCGGCAACCATGCCCGCATCGGCCGCTGGCGACTGAAACAGGCGCTCGGCAGGACCTGGCTGCGGCGTCCGGACCTGCTGCAAAAGCGGGTCTTAAGCGAGGAAGAGCAGCGGCTGCTGGAAGAGTTCAAGCAGGAACATTGCGGAGCGCTGTGAGCGGTGCCCCGCTCAGGGTGCGTTGAAATTTGAAGGAGTTGAAAATGGATCTGATCAAACAACTGGAACAGGAAGAGATGGCCCGCCTGGGCGCTACCATCCCCGCCTTTTCCGCAGGCGACACGGTAGTGGTGCAGGTGAAAGTGAAAGAAGGTACCCGCGAGCGTCTGCAAGCCTACGAGGGCGTAGTGATCGCCAAGCGCAACCGCGGCCTGAACTCGTCTTTTACCGTGCGCAAGATTTCCTCCGGCGAGGGTGTGGAACGTACCTTCCAGTCCTATTCCCCGCTGATCGCAAGCGTCGAGATCAAGCGCCGCGGCGATGTGCGCCGCGCCAAGCTCTACTACCTGCGCGATCGCTCCGGAAAATCGGCCCGCATCAAGGAAAAGCTGCCCTCCCGCATCAAGCAGAAAGAAACCCAGGCCTAAGCGGGCGGTTGCACGACCCATGCCGAGGGTGCGGGGGCTTCCCTTGCGCCCTTTTTTCGCGCTCGCCCATTGATTTACGCGGCTTTCACCGCCGCAGGCTTCCAAGTTAGAATAGCGCATGCGCTATTTTTCCATCCTGATCGCCCTCCTGATCGTTCCCCTTTCGCTACGCGCCGCTCCGGCCCCGGATTCTCTGGATATCGCCACCCGCCTTGCACAGGCCGGGGCGCTCGAACTCGCCCTGGCGCGGGTGAAGCACGACCAGCCCGACCCCGGAGACGAGGAAGGCTGGAGCCGCTGGGAACAACTGCGCCTGACCCTGCTTTCCCGGCTGAAACGCTACGAGGAAGTGCTCGCCCGCGCCCAGAGTCTGCCCGCCGGGGCACCCCCGGAATTGCGCCGGACGGCCTGCCAGCTTGCGGCCGACGCCGCCCTGGAACTCAAGCGCGGCGATCTGGCCAGGACATACCTGGCGCGGCTGCTGTGGCAATCCGAACTCGACGACAATGCCTACCGGGGCGCGCGCGAGAGGGTGCTGGAGAGTTATTTGGTGCAGGCCCGCCCGGCCGACGCGTACCATGTCATGCTACGCCTGCAGCAGGATTATCCCGCGCCCGACAAGCGGCTCCTGGAAAGGGTCATCAAGCTGCTATTGGCCAACGGCATGGCGACCCAGGCCGGGACATGGCTCCCCAGGCTGGACGATGCCGACCCGCTCAAGCTGCTGCTGCGGCTGCAGGCCGGATTGGTGACGCCCCCGGCGGCGCTGACCGCCGCCCGCTCCGCACTGCAGCACGGCGGCGCCCGGCTGAACTGGGAAGTGATCCGGCAGGTCGGCTCCATGCAGAAAGACACGGGCCTCCAGGTGGAGGCGCAGGAGCAACTGCTGAACGCCCCCCCAGGCAAAGACGACGGTTTGTCCGCGGTGACGGCCCAGACCTTGTGGGATGCCTATCTGGAACATGCCCAGGCCCTGGGCAACCGCTCCCAGTTGCTTATCGGCGACGACGCTTCATGGTACAGCCTGGCCCTGCAACGGCTGCAGGGTGCGCCGTCCGACGGCCGCGCCTTGCTCGCCTATCTGTCCGGGCACGCCGGCACCGCGGCGTTGCGCGACCAGGCGGAGGCCAGCTTGGCGGTTTCGCTCGAGGAGCAGAAACTGGGGCTCGTTGCGCTGCGTCTATTCAAGGAAGGCGGCGCCTCCCAGGGTGAACTGGCCGCCGATACCCGCCGTGTGCTGGGGGACATTGCCTTCCGGCAGCGGGATTTCCAGTACGCGGCCCGGCTTTGGGTCGGGCTGGATGGGCTGCGTTCGGGCATGGCTCCGCAACAATGGCAGTTCGTTCGTGCCTATGCCTTCCTCAAGGGCGGTACCCCGCCCGAGGCCGAGCGCGCCCTGGACGCCCTGTTTTCCGGCGGGCAGCCAGTCCCGCAGATCATGACGCAGGAGCTGCTGGCCTTGGCGGGAGAGTCCCAGGAGGCCGGGCAGGACGCCAAGGCCGATCTATTGCTCAAGCGATTGCTCGCTTCCGCCAACGAGAGCCAGCGGCGCCGGGTTCTGGTCGCCCTGGGACGGTCGGCGGAGAATCAGAACAATTACATTCCGGCGGCGGACTATTATCTGCAGGCGGCGACCTTGAAGCATGGCGGGGCCCTCGAACCCATCGTCCTGCAGGCCTATCTGGCCGCGGTGGAAAACCTGAGGCGGGCCGGGCTGGGGCAGGACGCGAAGGCGGTGCTGCGAAGCATGCAACTGGTCAAACAGCTTTCCGGGGGCCGCGGCCCGAACGGCGCGGCGAAGCCCAGATAGGGGCGCCCCATGCTTGGGGGAGGTCGTATGCAGCGATATCAGGCAATGCTCCGGACACCGTTTGCGGTGCTGGGGATCAGCACCCGGGACGATCTCCTCAGCGGCATCGACTTTCTGCCGTGGGACAGCCCGACGCGGGCGCCGCAGGACCCGGTGGCGGAGGCGGCCTGCCGGCAGCTTATGGCCTACCTGCGCGCCCCCGACTTCACCTTCGACCTGCCCCTGCATCTGTGCGGGACCCCTTTCCAGACAAGGGTATGGCGCGCGCTGCGGGAAATCCCGGCCGGCAGCACGGTGCATTACGGGGATTTGGCACGGGCGCTGGGCTCCGGCCCCCGCGCCGTGGGACAGGCCTGCGGCGCCAATCCCCTGCCCATCGTCGTCCCCTGCCACCGGGTGCTGGCGAAGAACGGGATGGGCGGGTTCATGCATCATTCGAGCGGCGAGCCGCTGTCGATCAAGGCATGGCTGCTGCGGCATGAACGATTCCAACAGTGAATTGCTGGACCGGTTCTGCGACGCGTTGTGGCTGGAGGATGGGCTGGCCCGCAACACGCTGGAGAGCTATCGCCGCGACCTGCGGCAGTTGGCTGCCTGGCTCGAAAAGACGCGCGGCAAGAGGCTGATCGAGGCCGCGCACCCCGATTTGCTGGACTTCCTGGCCCACCGGGTGCGCACGGGGGCCCGGGCAAGCAGCACCGGGCGCACCCTGTCCAGCATAAAGCGTCTGTTCCGCTATCTGTCGCGCCAGGGGAAGATCGACGCCGATCCCAGTCTGCAGATCGATACGCCGAAGATGCTGCGGACGCTGCCCAAGAGCCTCACCGAGCGGGATGTAGAGGCCCTGCTGGAGGTGTCGATGGACGACCCGCTGGGCCTGCGCGACAAGACCATGCTCGAGACCCTTTACGCCAGCGGGTTGCGCGTCTCCGAACTGGTGTCCCTCAAGGCCGGCCAGGTGAGCCTGGATATGGGGGTGGTGCGGGTGATGGGCAAGGGTGCCAAGGAACGGCTGGTGCCCCTGGGGGAAGAGGCGCTGCACTGGATCCGGCGTTACACCGCCGAGGCGCGCCCGTTGCTGCTCGGCGGCAGGGGCGCCGACGCGCTGTTTGTCACCCGGCATGGCCGGCCCATGACGCGCCAGGCCTTCTGGTACCTGATCAAGCGCCATGCCGCCCGCGCCGGGCTGGACAAACCCATTTCCCCGCACACCCTGCGGCATGCCTTTGCCACCCATTTACTCAACCACGGCGCGGATTTGCGGGTGGTGCAGATGCTGCTTGGGCATGCCGATATCTCCACCACCCAGATCTATACCCATGTGGCCCGGGAGCGGCTGAAGCAGTTGCATGCCAAACATCATCCCCGGGGATAGAACGCTTGCTGGAGCGCCGAGGATGGCGGCGGCAAACATCCCCTTCTGCAGCAGCAGGCCGGTGACGACGAAGGTGGCGATGCAAAATCTGCCGTCCAGCACGAACAGGCCGGACCGGATATCCCGCGGATGAAGTACGCCATGAGGATGACCAGGCCGGCGGCGGAAACCGCCTCCCAGCTCAAGCCCTGCTCCCCCTTTCGATCACCACGCCCAGTTGCTTTACGTCGCGGATGAGGCCCAGCTTGGCAACGCTGACCCTGACCCAGGGCGCGCCGAATTCCTGGCGGATCAGCTGCGAAACGTGCTCTGCAAGGGCCTCCACCAGGGCGAAGCGCCTTTCCGACAGGGATTCGCGGATACGTGCCACGATCCGCCCGTAGTCTATGGTATCCTCCACGTCGTCGGTTTCGCAGGCACGGGAATGGGGTAGCCCGACTTCCAGGTCGAACTGGACGGTCTGCGGGACTTCGCGCTCCCACCCGTAGATGCCGATGAAGAGGTCCACCTTGAGGTCGCGTAGGAAGATTATATCCATGACGTGAGATCGCTGCCCGGACTCCGTCCGGCGGAATCCGGCCGGTAACGCCGGCCCGTTTTTATGGTTTAGAATGGAGCAGGGCCCCCGGAAAGCGTACCGGCGGCAACCGCTGTTTCGGCGGAAATGCCGGGGGGCCTTGAAAAGCGGCCATTGTATAGCGTTTGACCGCGCTTTCCAATGATTCGGGAGGGAGATCAGGGCGCGGCTTGCCGGCGCCGCCACCCGCTGTAACCTGGTTCACTATGTACACTGCAATCTTTCCGCTGCTCGCCTATCTGCTAGGCTCCTTATCCTTTGCGGTGCTGGTCAGCAAGTTATTTGGGCTGCCTGACCCGCGTACCTTCGGTTCGGGAAATCCGGGGGCGACCAACGTGCTGCGCACCGGCAGGAAGCTCGCCGCTGCGCTTACGCTGGGCGGCGATGCCGCGAAGGGTTGGCTGGCGGTCTTTTTGGCACAGCATTTTGCCCCGTCCTACGGGCTCGGCGACCACGCCGTGGCCGCCAGCGCGGTGGCCGTGTTCCTGGGCCACGTCTATCCGGTTTTTTTTGGATTTCAGGGCGGGAAGGGGGTGGCCACCGCGCTGGGCATCTTGCTGGCCCTCAGCCCCGCGGTTGGCCTGGGGGTTCTCGGAACCTGGCTGCTGGCGGCATACCTGTGGCGCATCTCTTCCCTTTCCGCCCTGATCGCCGCGGCCGTCGCGCCGCTCTACGCCCTGCTTTCATTCGGGTTTCACATTTTCAGCCTGACGGTGCTGGGGTTGTCCCTGCTGCTGGTGTGGCGGCACAAGGGCAATATCCGCAATCTCCTGTCGGGCAGGGAGAAAACCGTAGGAAGCGCGGATCGCCCCGGCGGAATGCCCCCGGAATAAGGGATTAGGAGCGCCCTATGGTCTGGTTCAAGCAGGAGATGGACTACGCGCGGGAGAGCCTGAAGGAGGCCTCCGAGTCCGCGATCGAGCGCGCCGGCGACAAACTGGGCGACGTGGTGCGCACCGGCATCGCCGGCGCCAGCGGGGAGCTGCGCCAGGTGGTGACCGAGGCCAGCCGCGAGGTGGACGCCAAGTTGGAGCGAATTTCCGACGAACTCCACAACCAGCGCAGCTTCACCAAATCGGACGTCAAGGAACTGGTGGACTACGCCTCGGAGAAGCTGGCGGCCACCATCGATCAGCGCGTGCAGGTGATGAAATCGGAAATCGCGACCCTGGTGGACGAAAGGGTCGAGTATTTCAAGGCGGAGGTGGACAGCTTCTTTGTGCGCCGCCAGCAGGACCTGGCCCGGGAGCGCCGCAGGCTGCTGGCCAACGTGCTGATCGCGGTGTCCGCCTCGATCCTGATGGGGGTGGTGTCCCTCATGTACCAGCGGGTCGCCCAGTACCATCTCGATCTCTATGCGCTGTTCCGCATCCTGTTCGCCTCGCTGATCGGGGGTTACGGTGCCTATCTGGTGATCAGCCTGTTCCGCAAGTACCGCAGCATGTCCGAGCACGAGAAGGACGTGGTCTACGTGAGCATGAGGTACTGGGGGGTGCTGCGCCCGGAAAGCCTGTTCGGCCACATGGTGCTGTTGCTGCTGCTGGCGATCCTGGTGGCGGCGGTATTCTTCCCGGAGACACTGGCGCGCCTGTCCGGCAACCAGACCCTGATGGAATGGGCGGCCAGGCTCAGGGGCGCCGGCTGAACGGCAGCGGGGGCGGCCACTCCGCGGCGGCCAGCCGCTCCAGGTCCCAGCGCGGCCTTACGGTGAAGCGCCAATCCGGTGCACTGCGGTGCCCCAGGCGCATGGCGCCGGCAAAGGCGATCATGGCGCCGTTGTCGGTGCAGAACTCCAATTCCGGGTAGAATACCCGCGCCCCGAGTTGCCGGGCCTGGTCCGACAGGCCCTCGCGCAGTTGGCGGTTGGCCCCCACCCCGCCCGCCACCACAAGCTGGCCAAGGCCGGTCTGCTTCAGGGCCGCCAGCGCCTTGGCCGCCAGCACTTCCACCATTGCCTCCTGGAAGGCACGGGCGATATCGGCGCGGTCCTGCGGCTCCGGGGTCCGGCCGTTGACCAGGGTGAGCACCGCGGTCTTCAGGCCGCTGAAGCTGAAATTGAGGTCTCCGCTGTGCAGCATGGGGCGAGGCAGCCTGAAGCGGCCGGGGCGTCCGTCCCGGGCCAGGGCGGAAAGCCTCGGTCCCCCGGGGTAGCCCAGGCCCAGCAGCTTCGCGGTCTTGTCGAACGCCTCGCCGGCGGCATCGTCCACGGTCTCGCCCAGCAGTTCGTAGTCCCCTACCCCCGACACCCGCATCAACTGGGTATGCCCCCCGGAAACCAGCAGCGCCACGAACGGGAAGGTGGGCGGCGTCTGGGACAAAAGCGGGGACAGCAGGTGGCCCTCCAGGTGGTGGACGCCGATCACCGCAATATTCAGGGCGAAGGCCAGCGCGCAGCCGACGCTCGCCCCGACCAACAGCGCCCCCGCCAGTCCCGGCCCCTGGGTATAGGCGACCGCGTCCAGGTCATGCAGGGTATGGCCGGACTGGCCCAGGGCCTCGCGGATCAGGGGCAGCACCCGCCGGATGTGATCGCGGGAGGCCAGCTCCGGCACCACCCCCCCGTATTCGGCGTGCAAGCCTACCTGGGAGTACAGGGTGTGGCAGAGCAGTCCGCGCTCGGTATGGTACAGGGCGATGCCGGTTTCGTCGCAGGATGTCTCGATTCCAAGGACCAGCATGGTGGGGCGGGGCGAAAAAAGCAGAAGCATAACCGGTTTGCCGTGCCCGGTAAATTCGGAGAGATCAGCCGGGACCGGGAATTTGCGGTCGATCCTTTCAAAAGAGCGCGGGGGTTGGTATAATCACCGCTTTTCTAAAAATTTGTTCCGAAAGGGTTTAAGCCAGATGCCGAGCGTACGGGTAAAGGAAAACGAGCCATTTGAAGTGGCGTTGAGGCGTTTCAAGCGGTCCGTGGAAAAGACTGGGCTGCTTACGGAATTGCGTGCCCGCGAGCATTACGAGAAGCCGACGGCGGAGCGTAAGCGCAAGCTCGCGGCGGCCGTCAAGCGCCACTACAAGCGTCTGCGCGGCCAGACCCTGCCCCCCAAGATGTACTAGGAGCCTGTCGGACTTAAAGGAAATCGGCTGCAAATCCGCCTGACCGGTCCATATTTCGCCGCTTTTTTGGTCAATAGAACGACTATTGACCTGCAAAATCGACAAAATCTGTCCTCGGCCAGCCGAATTTTCGCTTCGATTCTTCAAGTCCGACAAGCTCCTAGGCAGGTCATCGCGCCAGCCGTCGGGTCTGCTTTGCCGGGCGGCCAGGATGGCTGGCTCCGCGGCGCCTCCCGCCGCCCCGCCATCCGCGCCGCTTGAACGGCGCCACCGGCTCCGGTCGCATCGTACCCCCGGTCTGCTATATAATTCAAAATTGATTCCCTGTCGCCGAGACTGGCGAACTCGGTCCGCCCGGCAATCCGCTATGTAAGAAACACGCCGTACGGAAGCCCCGGCAAATCCTCACCCGAATACAGCAGATCATGAACCTGAAACAACAAATCACCGAGGACATGAAGAACGCCATGCGCGCCAAGGATACGCCGCGCCTGTCGGCCATCCGGCTGCTGCTGGCGGCGATCAAGCAGCGCGAAGTAGACGAGCGCATCGAACTGGACGACCCGGCGGTGGTCGCGGTCATCGAGAAAATGCTCAAGCAGCGCCGCGACTCCATCTCCCAGTTCGAGGCCGCGAGGCGCCAGGACCTGGTCGACACCGAGGCGTTCGAGGTCTCCGTGCTGCAAGGCTACATGCCCCAGCCGTTGAGCGACACCGAGGTAGAGGGGTTGGTGGAGCGGGCCGTCGCTTCCACGGACGCGGCGGGAATGAAGGATATGGGCAAGGTGATGGCCGTTCTCAAGCCGCAGCTCGCCGGGCGGGCCGACATGGGCCGGGTGTCCGCCATGATCAAGGCCAGGCTGGGCGGATAGCCGCGCACCGGCCGAGCGGTCACGATAATCTTCCTCCGCCCCATGTAATTCCCCTTGCGGACAGCGGGGCGGACCGGTGTGGCGGCTTCGGGCTCGCTGATGAATTCCCACTTGGCACCATGATCCCCCCGTCGTTCATCCAGGATCTTCTCAACCGCGTGGACATCGTGGACGTGGTGCAGCGCTATGTCCCTCTCAAGAAGGCGGGGGCCAACTACGCGGCCTGCTGCCCGTTCCACACCGAGAAAACCCCGTCCTTCACGGTCAGCCCCAGCAAGCAGTTCTACCATTGCTTCGGCTGCGGCGCCCACGGCACCGCCATCGGTTTCGTCATGGAATACGCCGGGATGGGGTTTGTGGAGGCGGTGAAGGAGTTGGCTGCCGGCGTCGGCATGACGGTTCCCGCAATGCCCGCCGACGCTTCGGGCCAAACCCCATGGAAGGCATCCGGAGGCGGGGACGAAGGGGGGAGCGAGGCCCTGCTGGCGGCCATGCAGCGGGCGACCCAGTATTACCGCAACGAACTCAAGGGTTCCGAGGCGGCCATCGGCTATCTGAAAAATCGGGGGTTGAGCGGCGAGATCGCCGCGCGCTTCGGCATCGGCTACGCCCCGCCGGGCTGGCAGAATCTGGCGCAGGCCTTTCCCGACTACGCCTCCAAGGTCCTGGAACGGTGCGGGCTGGTGGTTCACACGGAAGAAGGCAAGCGCTACGACCGTTTCCGCGACCGCATCATGTTTCCCATCCAGAATCAGCGCGGCATGGTGATTGCCTTCGGCGGCAGGGTGCTCGGACAGGGCGAGCCCAAGTACCTGAATTCGCCGGAGACCCCCCTGTTCGAGAAGGGGAGGGAGCTGTACGGGCTGGGGCAGGCGCGCCAGGCCATCCGCGAGGCGGGGCGGGTGTTGGTGGTGGAGGGGTACATGGACGTGGTGGCGCTGGCTCAGTACGGCGTCGGCTATGGGGTGGCCACCCTCGGTACCGCCACCACGCCCCTGCACGTGCAGAAACTGTTGCGCCAGTCGGACGACGTGGTGTTTTGTTTCGACGGCGACGAGGCGGGACGGCGCGCCGCATGGCGGGCTCTGGAAAACAGCCTGGAGTGGCTGGTGGACGGCAAGCACATAAGCTTCCTGTTCCTGCCCCAGGGGGAGGACCCGGACAGCTATGTGCGGCAAGCGGGCAAGGCGGGCCTGGAGGCGCTGCTCAAGACGGAGGCGATCTCCTTGTCCGGTTTCCTGTTACGCGGGCTCTCGGCCCGGGCCGACACCCGCACCCGGGAAGGCAGGGCGCGCCTGCTGCAATTGGCGCGCCCCCTGCTGGGCCGGATCAAGGCGCCCGCCCTCCATCTGATGATCCGCAAGCAACTGGCGGAACTCGCGGGGATTTCCCAGGCGGAACTTGAGGAATTGTTTCAGATCAAACGTACAAGGAGGGCAGGCGCGCCGCCCCACGCCGATCGGAAGCTGCGCTCCACCCTGTCGAGAAGGCTGCTGCAGTGGATTCTGTTTCAGCCTCCCTTCGCACAGCGCGTTGACACCGGTTTGCTCGATGCGCTCGACAGTGACACGGAAACCCTTGCCGCAGTGCTTGAGTTCTTGCGATCCCACCCCCAAATTAGCTATGTTGCCGCGCTGGTGGAACATTTTCGCGACAGCCCCCATGAACCTCTGCTGCGACAAGTGGCAGGAGAGATCATGGAGTGGGGCGAAGACCTCGATCTCGAAGCCGAGGCCGCCGCGTTCGAAGCCGCCTTGGAGCAACTTCGCGACAAGAGACGGAAGAAGCGGGTCGACGAGTTGTTGCACCAGGCCCGTAGCGGCAGCCTGTCCGAGCAAGGGAAGCTGGAGTTGCAGCAGTTGCTGCAGCGCGACGGCATTCCCGCGCAGAAGTGAATCCGCGGCGCGATTTTGCTGTATAATTGTTGGATTTTTACCATGAATTTTCTGGATAACGTGATGGCGACGGAACACGACAAACCTGAGATCAAGCTGAATGATGTCGAGGCACGGCGCATGCGGCTGAAAAACCTGATCGTCCTGGGCAAGGAACGGGGTTATCTGACCTACGCCGAGATCAACGACCATCTGCCCGACGACATGCTCGACGCCGAGCAGATCGAGAGCATCATCAGCATGATCAACGACATGGGCATCGCCGTTTACGACGAGGCGCCCGATGTCGAGGCCCTGCTCATGTCGGACGCCGCACCCTCCGTGGCGGACGAGGACGTGGTGGAAGAGGCCGAGGCAGCGCTTAGCACAGTCGATTCCGAATTCGGCCGCACCACCGACCCGGTGCGCATGTACATGCGCGAAATGGGCTCGGTGGAGTTGTTGACCCGCGAAGGCGAGATCGAGATCGCCAAGCGCATCGAGGACGGCCTCAAGCACATGGTCCTCGCCATCTCTGCCTGTCCCACCACCATCGCCGAGATCCTTGCCCTGGCGGACAAGGTGGAGCGCGAGGAGTTGCGCGTCGACGAACTGGTCGACGGTCTGGTCAACTCCAATGTCACCGAGGATATCGGCGAGGAGATGGCGGAAAGTGAAGCCGCGGAAGAGGCAGACATCGCCGAAGAAGACGAGGACGACGAAGGCGCCGGTGTTGCCGCCGCCAATCTGGCCCAACTCAAGGCCGAGGTGCTGGAGCGCTTCGCCGCCATCCGCGCGGGATACGGAAAGATGCAGCAGGCGCTGGCCAAGAAGGGCTACCGCAGCAAGGCATACAAGGAAATCCAGGAGCAGATTTCCAACGAGCTCATGGGGATCCGCTTTTCCGCCAAGCAGGTGGAGGCGCTATGCGAGAACCTGCGCGCCCTGGTGGACGAAGTGCGCCACTATGAGCGTCAGATCATGGAGTTGTGCGTAAGCAAGGCCGGCATGCCGCGCAACTATTTCATCAAGACCTTTCCCGGAAACGAAGGCAACCTGGACTGGGTGGCTCAGGAAGCGGCAGCCAAGAAGGCTTACAGCGAAGCCTTGGCGCGCTTCCAGCCAGCCATCGTGGAGCACCAGGAAAATCTGCTGGGGCTGCAGCAGCGGGTTGGCATCCCGATCAAGGAGCTGAAGGAGATCAACCGCCAGATGTCCACCGGCGAAGCCAAGGCGCGTCGTGCCAAACGGGAAATGATCGAGGCCAACCTGCGCCTGGTGATCTCCATCGCCAAAAAATACACCAATCGCGGCCTGCAATTTCTGGATCTGATCCAGGAAGGCAACATCGGGCTGATGAAGGCAGTGGACAAGTTCGAATACCGTCGCGGCTACAAGTTCTCTACCTACGCCACGTGGTGGATTCGCCAGGCCATCACCCGCTCCATCGCCGACCAGGCCAGGACCATCCGCATCCCGGTGCACATGATCGAGACCATCAACAAGATGAACCGCATCTCGCGCCAGATCCTGCAGGAAACCGGGCTGGAGCCCGATCCGGCGGAGTTGGCGAAACGGATGGAAATGCCGGAGGAAAAAATCCGCAAGATCCTCAAGATCTCCAAGGAACCGATCTCCATGGAAACCCCCATCGGCGACGACGAGGATTCCCATCTCGGCGACTTCATCGAGGATTCCGCCACCATGGCGCCGATCGAGGCCGCGGTGTACGCCAGCCTGCGCAACGCGACCAAAGACGTGCTGGACAGCCTGACGCCGCGGGAGGCCAAGGTGCTGCGCATGCGCTTCGGCATCGAGATGAACACCGACCACACACTGGAAGAAGTGGGCAAGCAGTTCGACGTGACCCGCGAGCGCATCCGTCAGATCGAGGCCAAGGCCCTGCGCAAGCTGCGTCACCCCTCCCGCTCCGAGCGACTCAAGAGCTTCCTTGACACCGAGTTGTGACTTCCCTTCTAATAGGGCGGTTTCCCGGGGCCTGTAGCTCAGTTGGTTAGAGCAGGGGACTCATAATCCCTTGGTCCACGGTTCAAGTCCGTGCGGGCCCACCAATTAAATCAGTAGATTAAAATCATAGTTGCAGGGCGGTGACCCCGGGATATGCTGGGCGTGTCCAATTTATGGGCTCTTCCGGTAAATCCTACGGTAATTTTCCGGTGCCTGATTGGCCAGAAACTAAAGAAACACAAGGCGTCTGTAGGGTAAGGCGATGCCGAACCTTTTGCGGCAAGTTGCCGTAGCGCCCCCCTCTTCCTATGGACTGATTTTTCAATTTGTTACAAGGACTTTCCTCGTTCGCACGGGGGATATTTACCGTAGGAAAAGCCGGAAGGGCCAATTTTTGGCCGCATTTACCAAGAGACGGTAGCCAGCATTACTAAATTGCCTTCCGGCAGCTACCGCGTGCGTATCCGCCGGCTGGGTGCGCCCCTTATCACCCGAACGTTCCCATCTGTCCGGGGGCGGCGCTTTTCCTGTCAGTACGGGAGTACAAAGAGGCAAAGCGGCTTACGGTCCGGATCCTCTTCGAGCGTTATTTCAATTCATACGAGTTTTTGGGCTAAACCACGGGTTATAACTTATTTAAAAACAGATTAGAATGCTCCATTCATGCCATGAGCAAAAACTCCCTCGCCTTAACTCACTCAAGAAACGCGGATGTGTGGCGCAATGTATTATCCATAATTAAGGCGCATTTCTGGTTCAAATGTTTCGGAACAACGGTATTTACTTTCGTTTTTTTTTCGGCCTATATCTTCCTGCTCAAGAACCCCGCCTATCCGGTAATAATCATACCGGAAACTGGATTAGACAGGCTTATCGGCGTTGAGCCTCTCGCCCTTCCATTTTACCTGTCTCTTTGGGTTTATGTGTCGCTTCCTCCAATGCTAATGACAACACGAAGTGAACTCATTGAATATGGAATGTGGATCGGCAGTTTATGCCTGGTGGCGCTAACGATTTTTTATTTCTGGCCAAGCGCTGTTCCCCCCGCAAACATCGATTGGGCTCGATACCCTGGAATGGTCTTCCTCAAGGGCATAGACGCCTCAGGCAATGCATGCCCTTCGCTGCACGTCGCAACTGCGGTATTTTCATTTATATGGCTGCAGCGGCGATTACCCTCGACGGGACTAGGGAACGATTCACGCATATTCAGCGCATGCTGGTGTGTCGCGATCATTTTTTCGACCATGGCAACGAAACAGCACATGGCGATCGACGTAGTTGCAGGCATCGGCCTAGCCATTGCCTTTGCCTGGGCCTTTAATAATGTCCGGCAACCTCAAAGAGATGGGGTTGGAATGCCGTGCTATCAAGACCATGCAGCACAAAACGAACAGGGCTAGCAGTTCGTTCCAATAAAATGATTACACATTAAGCTACTCCGAGGTCAAACTTGTTCCAGCGAAACACAACTGGTGAAGCGTTGATCTCGTCGATGCCCTTCAGGATGCGTGTTTTCAGTTCAT
>JAJZUU010000090.1 GCA_021848325.1 Pseudomonadota bacterium
GCGAGTTGGGCGATTTATCGCCCAACTCGCAAAACCGCACACTCCAACCCGTCCAACTACCGTTTCTAGGTTTAATCTACTCTTCCTTGCCCATCAATCGATTGGCGCCCGGAATCAGCGGATCGTCGTCGTCCATGAGGATCCGCTGGGCGGGCCCCTCCATGTCTTCGAACTGGCCGCTCTTGATGGCCCAGAATATGCCGAGCACCAGCAGGGCGATCATTACCCCGCTCAAGCTGAGCAGGAAGATCAGGATAGGGGTCATGGCTGCAACTCCGGGTTTCCGTCCGGCATGCGCCTAACGCAGGCGCAACGCGTTCAACACCACCACCAGCGAGCTCATGGACATACCCAGCGCCGCCAGCCACGGGGGGACAAGGCCGGCCACGGCGAACGGCACGGCCGCCAGATTGTAGCCGATGGCCCAGGCGAAATTCTGCCGCATCACCGTCATGGTCTCACGGCCCGTCTGCAGGGCGGTCCACAGCTCCATCAGGTTCTCCGACAATAATACGATGTCGCTGCTGGCGCGCGCAACCTGGGTACCCCCGCCCATGGCCACCGAGACCTGGGCCCCGGCCAGCACCGGCGCGTCGTTCACCCCGTCCCCCACCATCGCCACCACATCTCCCTGCTCCTGCCAGGCCTTGAGGGCGGCCAGCTTGCCCTCGGGCGACACCCCCGCCCGGTAGGAGTCCACCCCCAGTTGGTCGGCGAAGTGGGCGACGGCGGCCTGGCCGTCGCCGCTGAGTATGCTCACCCGCAGCCCGGCCTGCTTGAGTTGGGCTATCAGCGGCGCGGCCTCGGGGCGCAACTCGTCGGAGAGCGCGAACATGGCCAGCGCCTCCCGTTCGTCGGACAGCCACACCAGGGTTGCGCCCGCCCCCGGGGCGGGATGGGGCGGCGCGGCCCCAGGCGCAAGGGGCACCGGGTAGCGGCTGCCCAGGCTGAACCGGACGCCGCCGATAATGCCGCTCACCCCCTTGCCCGGGATGTTCTGCGGCTGCTCCACGGCGACGAGCTGCGCGGCGTCGAGAGCCCCCAGGAAAGCGGACGCAAGGGGGTGCTCGGAGGCCCGTTCCAGGCTGGCCGCATAGCTCAGGCATCGGGCAGCGTCGAGGCGGCCCAAGGCAACGGTTTGCTGCAGCATGGGTTTGCCCCGGGTGAGGGTCCCGGTCTTGTCGAACACCACGCGGCTCACCGAGGACAGGGCTTCCAGGGCGTGGCCGCGGGTCAGCAGGATGCCCTTGCGCAGCAGGCTGGAACCGGCCGCGGCCAGCGCCGCGGGGGCCGCCAGGGAGAGGGCGCAGGGACAGGTCACCACCAGCACGGAAAGCGCGACCTCGAAGCCCTTGGCGGGGTCCAGCCACCACCAAGCGACCCCGGTCAGCACGGCCAGCAGCAGCAACGCGCCGGTAAAATAGCCGGCCACCCGGTCGGCCATCCGCGCAAGGTGCGGCTTTTCGGCCTGGGCCCGGTCCAGCAGCCGGACGATGCCGGCCAGAACGGTGTTTTCGCCCACCCCCGCGACCCGCAGGGTCAGGGGGCTTTCCAGGTTGATGCTGCCGGCGATCACGCTCTGGCCGGGCTTCTTCGGCACCGGACGGCTCTCCCCTGTGAGCAGGGCTTCGTCGGCGCTGCTTTCGCCGTCCACCACCACCGCGTCCGCGGCAATCGCCTCCCCCGGCTTGGCCAGGATGGTGTCGCCGGGGCACAGCTCCAGCACCGGCACCAGCTCGTGCCGCCCCTCCCGCAACCGGGTGGCCATGGCCGGCGCCAATTTCAGCAGGTTTTCGGCCGCCTCCACCGATTTCTCCCTGGCGCCTTGCTCCAGCAAGCGGGTGGCGAGGAGAAACAGGGCGAACATGGTGATCGCGTCGTAGTACACCAGCCCCTCGCCGCGCACGGTGGCCCACGCGCTGCCCGCGAAAGCGGCCACGATGGCCAGGGTCACCGGGACGTCCATGTTGAGCCTGCGGCCGCTGAGCGCCACCCAGGCGCCGCGGTAAAACGGCAGCGCGGCATACAGCACCACCGGCAGGGTCAGGACCAGGCTGACGTAGCGCAGCAGGCGGGCGGTGCCCGCATCCATGCCGTGGGCCTCCCCCGCGTACAGGGCCACCGCCAGCATCATCACCTGGGCCGCCGAGAGCCCGGCCACCGCCAGCCGCCTGAGGTCCAGCCGGCGCTGTTTCTTGCGCAGGGCGTCCGAGCTCGCGGCGTCGTAGGGATGGGCGTTGTAGCCCAGGAGCCGGATTTCGGCCAGGATCCGGCTCAGCTTGACGGCCCGGTCGTCCCAACTGATGCGCCCGCGGTGGGTGGCGTAGTTGATCTGCACGGTCTTCACCCCGGGCAGTTGCATCAGGTGACGCTCGTTCAGCCAGATGCAGGCGGCACAGGTGATCCCTTCCAGGATAAGGACCGCCTCCCGGGTATGCTCGCCGGCGTCGATGACGAAGCTTTTCTGGATGTCCGGGTGGTCGTACAGGGCCAGCCTGCGCAACTCCTCCGGCACCACGTCGCGGCCGGTCGCGGGCATGGCGGTGCGATGCCGGTAATAGTCCTGCAGCCCGTTATCGACGATGGCCTGCGCCACCGCCTGGCAACCCCGGCAGCACATGGGGCGCGGCTCGCCTTCAATGCCGACGCCGAGATCGAGGCCGGCGGGGACAGGCAGGCCGCAGTGGAAACACGGCGTCTGCGAATGGCTCATTCGGCCCCGGGCACGACGATGTTCCGGTCGATCTCGTACCGGTCGCCCCCATATTGGACGCTCACCACCGCCACCCACCGGCCCGGGTCCGGCAATTTGACCCGGGCGCGGTAGGTGCCGGGAGCTGCCGGCATCATGGGAATGGCGGAATGATCGTCCGCCGCCATCGCCGGACGCAGCAGGCTGAGGTCCACGCGGGCCCCATCCAGCGGTTTTTGGGCCTTGTCCGTGACGCTGACGGTGAGGTCGGATGCCCTGCCCTGGCGCAACTGTCCGAGCCCGGCGAGCACAATGTGCCACCCCAGTTCACGCTGTCGATGCACCTCCTTGAGATGCTCGCTTACCGCGGCCGCGGCATCCTCATGGTGGGGCACCACACCGGGAAAAGCGGTGTGCACCCCGCCCTGACCGGCGCGGGGAAGCACCCATCTGGCAACGGCGGGGGGGATACCGGAAGTGGAAATGCTCATGAGGACCGCTTCGATCACGAACAGCCCCGCAAAAAATCCGATGATTACCTTGGGAACCCAGTGCAGCGGCTCGCTGCCGGTTCTCTTGCTGCTCCCCAGCATGGCCAGCACCGTCCCGGTCGCGACGTACACGGCCACGTGCATCGCCAGTACCTCCCCCCCGGGCCAGTCCGACATGGCATAGATCACGTAAGCCAGCATCGGGAGGGCGCTGCTGACCACGCCGCGCCAGTAGTTGGTCACGCCCAGCAAGCGCAGAATGTAGTACAGGACGATAATCAGGACGATTCCGCCGAACAGGGTGTCCATATGGCTCATAGCGATCCGTGCCTCGAGAAAAAGCGTGCTTCCCTTGCCCGGGCCGCCTTGGGCCGGCTCTCGGGCGTGATGACAAACTCGAACTCCTCCACCTTTTCCGCCTGGGCCGGGGTCAGCTTCACGCTGGCCTGCACCATCAGGGTCTTACCGGGCGGCACCGTGAGCCGGTGTATGCTCCCCAGATCCAGGGACGCCTGCGGAATGCCGCGCACGCTGATCAGATAGGTCTCCTCCCGGGTCGCCTTATTGGTTACCCGGATCTGGTAGCGGTTGCGGATTCGGCCGTCGGAGAGCTGCACGAACAGCGGCTGGCGCACCTGCTGGATGGATTCCTCGAAGGCGCTGCGATGGGCGACGCTGTATACCAGAAACCCGGCCACCACCACCAGCGCGGCGCCGTACCCCACGATCTTGAGCCGCTTCCAGTGCAGGCGCGGGCGTCCCGGCCGCGCACTGCGCAGGTTCTCCTCGGAGTCGTAGCGGATGAGCCCGCGCGAGAATCCCATGGAATCCATGATGCCGTTGCAGGCGTCGATGCACAGGCCGCAGGAGATGCACTGGTACTGCATGCCGGCGCGGATATCGATACCCGCGGGGCACACCTGGACGCACAACCCGCAATCGATGCAGTCGCCGTGGCCCCCTGCCTGGCGCTCCTCCCGCGTCCTCATCCCGGGCTTGGCGGCAAGGCGCCCGGCGCTACCTTCCCCCCTTGCGACGTCGTATGCGACGGCGAGGGTTTCGGGATCGTACATGGCGCTTTGAAACCTGGAATAGGGGCAGATGTGGATGCACACCTGTTCCCGCGCCCAGCCTGCGGCCAGATAGGTGGAAACCGTCAGGATCAGCACGGTGAAATAGGCCGCCTGGGGCGCCTGCCCGCTGAAGAATTCCCGCGCCAGCCCAGGCGCGTAGCCAAAGTAGAGGATGAAGCCGAGGGCCGTCCAAAACGCCAGCAGCAGCCACAGGCCATGGGTCAGCGCCAGTTTGAAGGCCTTTTCCGGGCTCAGGGGCTGCTTGTGCAGCCGCAGGCGCGCCGGGCGCTCCCCCTGCACCAGGCGCTCGATGGCGATGAAGGCGTCGGTCCACAGGGTCTGAAAGCAGAAATAGCCGCAGAAGGCGCGCCCCACCAGGGCGGTGGCGAAAAACAGCAGGACCGCGGCGAGAAACAACAGCAGGGCAAGCCAATAGACGTCCTGGGGATACACCACCAGACCAAACAGAAAAAAGCGCCGGCTGGCGAGGTCGAACAGGACCGCCTGGGCGGGAGCGCCGTGGCGCCCCCACGGCAGCCAGGGCAGGGCGAAGAACACGGAATAGGCAAGGATCAGCACACCCCACTTGAAGGTGCGGAACTTGCCGCGCACCGAACGGGGGTGGATGGGGATGCGCTTTTGCAGCAACGGCCGCTGCTCTAGGAGCCTGTCGGACTTAAAGGAAATCGGCTGCAAATCCGCCTGACCGGTCCATATTTCGCCGCTTTTTTGGTCAATAGAACGACTATTGACCTGCAAAATCGACAAAATCTGTCCTCGACCAGCCGAATTTTGCGAGCAGCCGCTACGCGGCTTGCCTGCCTGACCCGCTTCGCTTCGATTCTTCAAGTCCAACAGGCTCCTAGGGTATCTGCTTGCACAATCTGTTCTCTGGAGGTCGCATCCGCTTGCATCGGTCGCAACAAGCGGTGGCGGGCGTGATCGGGAAACAAAAAACCCCGGCCGCCAGGCCGAGGTTCGTGGCGCCGGGGCCCCGCTCGCTACAGTCGGGGCCTATGCCCGGCGCGGAGTCAGCCCAGCCATAAAGGCGTTCTATTTTCCACCGCCCAGCTCATGGACATAAACCGTGAGGACCTTGATTTGTTCCGGTTTCAGGCGATCTTTCCAGGTGGGCATCACGCCCTTGTTCAGGCCGCCGGCGATGACCCACTCGATGTCTTGCACCTTCCTGTCCAGGGTGCGGTCCGCCGGGATATCGGCCCACAGCCATATCTTGTCGGTCAGGTTGGCGGAGCCCAGCACCTGGCGGCCCTTGGCGTCTGCGCCGTGGCAGTAGTAGCAGGCCGCCGTTTCACTATGGAACAGGGCGTCGCCCGCCGCGGCCCGGGCCGGGTCCGCCTTCTCGCCGGACAGGCTCAGCACGTAGCTGGCGAGGTCGTCCATCTGCCGGTCGCTGAGCACGTCCCTGAACGGCGGCATGTAGCCATGGCGGCCGTTGGTGATGGTCTCCTGGATCTTCTGGTAGGTTCCGCCGTAGAGCCAGTCGTCGTCGGTCAGGTTGGGGGCGAAGCCGATCTTGCCCTGTCCCCCGGCCTGGTGGCAGGCGGCGCAGTTGTCCTGAAACAGCGTCTTGCCGGCGGAGGTCACGAAGTTGCTGAGTTCGGGATCGGCGGCGATTTTCTGATAGGGCGTGCTTTCCACTTTTTCGAAGTAGGGCCGTTGCTGCTTGTCCGCCTGGTTCATTTCCTTCATGAGCAGGGCCCGGGTATTCCAGTGGGTGGTCTTTGTCACCCCCTTGTCGTTGACGTAGGTGATGGTTTCGAAGCCCTTGGTAAAGCCCTTGCCCACCGGCCACGCCGGGTAGATCAGCCAGTAGACCAAGGACGACGCGATGGTGGCGTAAAACGCCCAAACCCACCAGGTCGGCAACGGGTTGTTGTACTCGGCGAGGTCCCCATCCCACACATGGCCGGTGGTTTGCACGGGTGCGTGCATGTCTGGCTGACTCATCTTGCGGTTTTCTCCTCTGCTTCCTCATCCAGGAACGGGATGTCTTTATGCGACTCCAGCCGCTCTCCCCTTTGCCGGTTGCCGTATACGTAGACCAGGATCAGGCAAAACAGGATGAAAAAGATCAGCAGCCCTATCGGCTTGGTATTCTCCGGATGGGCGAACCACTCCAGCCATGCCATTCCCCGGGCCGGCATCAGCGGTCCTTCACAAAGTGGTCGTTGTCGTACTTGCTGAAGTCGACCAGGGTCCCGAGCATCTGCAGGTAGGCCACCAGGGCGTCCATTTCCGTGATGTTGCTGCGGTCGCCGTCATAATCGCCTTCCTGCGCCTGCTTGATGAGGTTCTCTTTGGCGTCCGGGATGCTCAGTTCCTCCGCCACTTTCGGCCCGAATTTCTTCACGTTGCGCTCGTATTCGGCCCGGGTCAGGGAATAGGGCACCCCCGCCTCGCGCAGGGCCTTCATCCGGTCCGCTATGTCGGCATACTGCAAGGGCGTGGAGAGCAGCCACGGATAGTTTGGCATGACCGACTCCGGGACCACGGAACGCGGCGCCAGCAGGTGCTGCACGTGCCACTCGTTGGAGTATTTCTTGCCGACCCTGGCAAGGTCGGGGCCGGTCCGTTTGGAACCCCACTGGAACGGATGGTCGTACTGGGATTCCGCCGCCAGGGAATAGTGACCGTAGCGCAGGGCCTCGTCCCGGAACGGGCGGATCATCTGCGAATGGCACAGATAGCAGCCCTCGCGCTGGTAGATGTCGCGCCCGCGCAACTCCAGGGGGGTGTAGGGCCGCACCCCGTCCACCGGCTCAACGGTATTCCTGATGAAAAACAGGGGCGTAATCTCCACCAGCCCGCCGACGCTGATGGCCAGCATGGTCGCCACCGCCAGCAGGCCCACGTTCTTTTCGATCCATTCGTGTTTGAAGCTGAACATTTGTCCTCTCGCACCAGTTTGCAGACATCTCGGACGGGGCTTCCTCCGGGCTCGAAGGAAACCCTGCGGACCCTATGCCCCGGCCGGTGCCACCCCGGCCGGTCCCGTCTCCCGCACGCCCTGGCGGATGGTCATATAGCAGTTATAAACCATGGTCAGCATGCCGCTCAGGAAGAACACCCCGCCGATCATGCGCATCACGTACAGCGGGTGCATGGCGGCCACCGACTCGACGAAGGAGTACTGGAGGTTGCCGAAGTCATCGAAGGCGCGCCACATCAGCCCCTGGGTAATGCCGGAGATCCACATCGCGGTGATGTACAGCAGCACCCCGATGGTAGCCAGCCAGAAGTGGACCGACGCCAGCTTGACGCTGTACAGCTTGGTGTTCCACAGCTTGGGAATCATGTGATACATGGAGCCAAAGGTGATCATCGCCACCCAGCCCAGCGCCCCGGAATGCACGTGGCCGATGGTCCAGTCGGTGTAGTGGGACAGGGCGTTCACGTCCTTCAGCGCCAGCATCGGCCCTTCGAAGGTGGACATGCCGTAGAACGACATGGCCACGATCAGAAAGCGCATCACCGGGTCGGTGCGCAGTTTGTCCCAGGCCCCGGACAGGGTCATGATGCCGTTGATCATGCCGCCCCAGGAAGGCAGCAGCAGCATGATGGAGAAGGTCGCCGCCAGGGTGGAGGTCCAGTCGGGCAGGGCGGTCCAGTGCAGGTGGTGGGCGCCCACCCACATGTAGAGAAAGCTCAATGCCCAGAAGTGGACCACGGACAGGCGGTAGGAGTAGATCGGCCGGCCCGCCTGCTTGGGCACGAAATAGTACATCATGCCGAGGAACGCGGCGGTCAGGAAGAAGCCGACGGCGTTGTGGCCGTACCACCATTGCACCATGGCGTCCTGCACCCCGGAGAACAGGCTGTACGACTTCATGTGGAACAGGCTGACCGGTATCGCCAGATTGTTGAAGGTGTGGAGCAGCGCGGTGGCCAGGATGAAGGCCAGGTAAAACCAGTTGGCGACATAGATGTGGGGCTGCTTGCGGCGCATGATGGTGCCCACGAACACGATCAGGTAGGCTACCCACACCACCTCCACCAGCAGGTCCAGCGGCCATTCCATTTCCGCGTATTCCCGCGACTGGGTGTGGCCCAGCATGTAGCTGATGGGCGCCAGCACCATCACCGCCTGCCAGCCCCAGAAGGTGAGATTGGCCAAGGCGTTGCCGTACAGGCGCGTCTGGCAGGTGCGTTGCACCACATAGTAGGAGGTGGCGAACAGGGCGCTGCCGCCGAAGCCGAAGATGACCAGGGTGGTATGCACCGGACGCAGGCGCCCGAAGGTGATATACGGGATATCCCAATTGAGAATGGGCCATGCCAGCTCGGAGGCGATGTACACCCCCACGCCCATGCCGATCATCCCCCACACCAGGGTCATGATCGCGAACTTCTTTACGATCTCGTAGTCATATTGCTCGCTGGTGGTAATTCCCGCCGCCGCCATCATTATCTCCCCATAAAGCCCGAGCGCTCCCCGCGCGGATGCGGTCTGCTCGCCGCCGGTCGCGCCGGTGCGGAAATGCGTTGCGCATCTCCCACAATCTTCTCAATATAAAGTGAAACAAGGAAATTAACATTGACATATGTCAACCATTCCGCACTTTATTGCAACCGGGGGTACAGGGAATTAGGACGGCCGCCCGCCCGGGCGGGGGGGATCAGCCTCGGGCGATCGCCTTGAGGCGGTCGAGATCGTTCAACTGGATCTGCCTGCTGCGGGTGGTGACCAGCCCTTCCTCGTGGAACAGGCTGAATATCCGGCACACGGTCTCTTCCGCCAGACCCAGGTAGTTGCCGATATCGCTGCGGGACATGGTCAGGTTGAAGCGGGTGTACGAGCAGGCGCGCTTCTCGAAACGCTGCGACAGGTTCAACAGGTAGGTGGCCAGGCGTTCCTTTGCATTCTTCTTGCCCAGCAGCAACATCAGCTCCTGATTGTGCAGGAGCTCCTGGCTCATTATTTGCAGCATCTGGTATTGCAGGGACGGGAGCTGGCGGCTCAACTCCCCGAACTGGTCGAAACGCACCTCGCACACGCCGGCCGCCTCCAGCGCCTTGGCCTCGCAGTTGTAGCGGCCGGTGACGATGGCGCTGAGGCCGAGCAATTCCCCGGCGATATGGAAGCCGGTGACCTGCACCCGCCCGTCGTCGGTGACCAGCGACGTCTTCACCGATCCGTAGCGGATGGCGTAGACGTTCCGGAACGGCTCGCCGGCCCGGTACAGGGTCTCGCCCCGCTTCAGGGTCCTTTTCCGCTTGACGATGCCGTGGGGCAGATCGGGCGCTTCTTCCCCGTCCCCGGGATGGCATAGCCGGTACACACCGCAATCCTTGCAGGCGATGGGCGTACAGCCGTCCCCGGGAGACTGCTCGGCGATGGATGGATTTCTTCTCGGCATAGGTATGGGATCTAAGGGCTAGGAGCCTGTCGGACTTGAAGAATCGAAGCGAAGCGGGTCAGGCAGGCAAGCCGCGTAGCGGCTGCTCGCAAAATTCGGCTGG
>JAJZUU010000015.1 GCA_021848325.1 Pseudomonadota bacterium
CAAGATTGACATTGCCTTGGCCCAAGTGAAGCAAGCTCGGGACGATGGGGTGCCCGCCGGGATTGTTCTGGCCGATCCGGCGTATGGCGATAGCGCCATGTTCCGCGACAAACTGGCTGCCATGGGTCTGCGCTACGCGGTCGGCATCAGATCGGCCACCAGCGTGCGGAACCGCTGAAGTACTTCCTCTCACCCAATCCGGGGCCTGTACGGTAGGAGCGGTTCATCCCCACGGGCGTGGGGAACACTCCAAATAGATGCGCCCAATCATTTCCATGGGCGGTTCATCCCCACGGGCGTGGGGAACACCAGGCGCGGCAGAGCCATATGCATTCGTGCTGCGGTTCATCCCCACGGGCGTGGGGAACACCGTGCCACGCAGACCAGATGATGACGCAAGCGCGGTTCATCCCCACGGGCGTGGGGAACACGCCGCCGCTTTAAGCGTGGTGGTGTCCCAGACCGGTTCATCCCCACGGGCGTGGGGAACACATAAGCCGGACGGGTGATAATGTCAAAGGCATCGGTTCATCCCCACGGGCGTGGGGAACACACCAAAACTCTGGTCAATCTGATTAAATCCGGCGGTTCATCCCCACGGGCGTGGGGAACACTTGTGCCCTCGCAGCAGCCTGGAAATGAATGCCGGTTCATCCCCACGGGCGTGGGGAACACACTGGTCGAGGTAATCTGTTGCCGGTTGCATTCGGTTCATCCCCACGGGCGTGGGGAACACCAGATTGGCCACCGTGGTCTGTCCGCGACGACCGGTTCATCCCCACGGGCGTGGGGAACACGTTATCGGGCAGGTCCGCGGC
Organism: Pseudomonadota bacterium; assembly: GCA_021848325.1. Classification (GTDB taxonomy): domain Bacteria; phylum Pseudomonadota; class Gammaproteobacteria; order Burkholderiales; family JAJZUU01; genus JAJZUU01. The sequence continues at coordinate 819 of JAJZUU010000015.1, forward strand.
GCGGGAGCGAATCGGTTCATCCCCACGGGCGTGGGGAACACCGATATGCGCCTTTTGAGCACGGACAAGATGGTCGGTTCATCCCCACGGGCGTGGGGAACACTGCAGCAAATGTTGTCAACAGCGTTAGAGGCCCGGTTCATCCCCACGGGCGTGGGGAACACCGTGGATCGGCGGCATGAAAAGCACACGAATACGGTTCATCCCCACGGGCGTGGGGAACACCATAGGTGTACGCATTCCGAAATGGATGGACGCGGTTCATCCCCACGGGCGTGGGGAACACGCGTTAATCCATTTAACGAAAACGAATCACGGCGGTTCATCCCCACGGGCGTGGGGAACACGCGCTGATCGGCGCCGACGACCTGCGCATCCACGGTTCATCCCCACGGGCGTGGGGAACACCACCATAGCAGACAGCACGGCCATGAACTTTGCGGTTCATCCCCACGGGCGTGGGGAACACTCAAATAGTTCAGCGCAGGGACGTCGCCATCTTCGGTTCATCCCCACGGGCGTGGGGAACACCAGGTGATTGACGTGACGCTGGAACAAGAATGCGGTTCATCCCCACGGGCGTGGGGAACACGCGTAGGCTTTGGCTGCGTCAATGGAGATAGGCGGTTCATCCCCACGGGCGTGGGGAACACGCAAGTTTTGCCGCAACCTGGAATGTAACGGACGGTTCATCCCCACGGGCGTGGGGAACACGGGGATGAACCGCGCACATAACCCGGTTTTTCCGGTTCATCCCCACGGGCGTGGGGAACACTTCACCGCTACAACGTGTGCGTAGGTGTGCGGCGGTTCATCCCCACGGGCGTGGGGAACACATTACACACTGGAGGCGCGCAAAATGATGAGTGCGGTTCATCCCCACGGGCGTGGGGAACACCTCAACGGAAGCTGAAAGAGTCGCCAAAATATCGGTTCATCCCCACGGGCGTGGGGAACACGGGTAGCGGTCGCGCAACTCCAATAACTCGATCGGTTCATCCCCACGGGCGTGGGGAACACATTTTCGCAATATTTTTAATCACCTGGAGCATCGGTTCATCCCCACGGGCGTGGGGAACACTCGGCGTCCAGCCGTGCGGCCCTATCGTCTGCCGGTTCATCCCCACGGGCGTGGGGAACACTTTAAACTCATCATCTTTAACAATTTTTTCGACGGTTCATCCCCACGGGCGTGGGGAACACTCGATGCAGTCCGTCCGCCAGCTGGTTGCGCACCGGTTCATCCCCACGGGCGTGGGGAACACTACAACCCCATCGGGGCTTTAGCGGCGGGAGGCGGTTCATCCCCACGGGCGTGGGGAACACGCCATACATGATGGGATTCAACGGCTGGGCCATCGGTTCATCCCCACGGGCGTGGGGAACACAGCGTGTTTTCCTGCACCAGCCGCAAGGACATCTGGTTCATCCCCACGGGCGTGGGGAACACCTGGTTCCGGCATAGCAACCTCCTGCGTATACCGGTTCATCCCCACGGGCGTGGGGAACACAGCGCCTGGCGGCCCTGCAGGGGGTCCAGGAGCGGTTCATCCCCACGGGCGTGGGGAACACTTTCCTCCCAATTCCGGAAATCTCCATCGTCACGGTTCATCCCCACGGGCGTGGGGAACACCAGCTAGAAAAGATCCGGAGGGGGCGCGAAAACGGTTCATCCCCACGGGCGTGGGGAACACTCCGACAGGGATTGCATTTGTTCGCCCTCGACCGGTTCATCCCCACGGGCGTGGGGAACACATACTGAGCGGCCGCATCATCCGATAGCGAGACGGTTCATCCCCACGGGCGTGGGGAACACATTTGAATCATCTGCGGACCGAATAACATAGCCGGTTCATCCCCACGGGCGTGGGGAACACCGCTGCACGGACGCATCGTGGTCGGGCACAACCGGTTCATCCCCACGGGCGTGGGGAACACCAGATATGGCTGCACCCCGGACCATGGGTCTGCGGTTCATCCCCACGGGCGTGGGGAACACTTTTCCGGGGCAGTTTTCATCACTTGCCGCGCCGGTTCATCCCCACGGGCGTGGGGAACACGCCCCATTCAGCAGGCTGAGGTAATCGGCAGCCGGTTCATCCCCACGGGCGTGGGGAACACACGATTCATGACGATAGGGACGCGGCTGGCTCCGGTTCATCCCCACGGGCGTGGGGAACACATCGCGACACTGCCGGCTCCGGTAGCGGCGGACGGTTCATCCCCACGGGCGTGGGGAACACCGGAGTGGAGGTCACGAGTGTTGTTGCTGATACGGTTCATCCCCACGGGCGTGGGGAACACCCCCTGCAGGGCCGCTGAGGGGTCTCCACGGGCGGTTCATCCCCACGGGCGTGGGGAACACTTGATGAGCCGCAAATGATCATCCCCTTCACTCGGTTCATCCCCACGGGCGTGGGGAACACGGCTGCGTAACTGGCTGCGCCTGCGCCTGCGCTTCGGTTCATCCCCACGGGCGTGGGGAACACACCCCCTGCAGGGCCGCCCATTCACCCGGCCGCGGTTCATCCCCACGGGCGTGGGGAACACATCAATTTACTTGAGGAAAATGAAAATGAAAACGGTTCATCCCCACGGGCGTGGGGAACACTGGCAGAGTGAAAAAACAACAGTGTTTCACACCGGTTCATCCCCACGGGCGTGGGGAACACGCGGAATAATTTATATCCGGCAAATTATCGTACGGTTCATCCCCACGGGCGTGGGGAACACGCGATTTCGAGTCTGCCGGGTACAATAGCGACCGGTTCATCCCCACGGGCGTGGGGAACACCGGCGGTGCGCCGGCGCGATGGTCGCGCAGTTCGGTTCATCCCCACGGGCGTGGGGAACACGGCGGGCTCCACGGGCGGGCTACTGGGGCAGACCGGTTCATCCCCACGGGCGTGGGGAACACCGTGGACACTCCGCGCGCCAGGGCGGTGAGGGCGGTTCATCCCCACGGGCGTGGGGAACACCACCCTGTGGGCACTGTACGGGGCCCCGGACACGGGTTCATCCCCACGGGCGTGGGGAACACACTTCTTCCTTCTCGCTGAATTCACAGCGATTTTCAGACACCTAAAATTTCACCACTGAATTTTCTGAAATCCAGCCGCAAAATATTACTGGATTTTGCTCACCAGTCTGAAATATTTTCCCATTTTTTTAAAGAACCGTTCCATCATCAAGCGGCAAGAAAGATACAAGCTTGGCGCCGTCCATCTCTACTGGAATTCGCCTATTTGCACCCAAGGTCACAAAGTCGAAGCCGGCCTCGTTATTAGTGCGCCAAGCCATCACCGCATTACCCTCCTCGATCCCGTCCTCGACTTGTTTCCAGATAAAATCACGAACCTTGGCGGAATAGTTACCAACATAAACGCCAGCGCGTATTTCCAGTAGCCAAATAGCAATTCGGCCGCGCAAGCGAGGCGGCGCGTTTTCAAGAACGATGACCAGCATCGCCCAGGCTTTCAGGATTGGGAATTGCCGGAGGAACGGCTTCTTCGTGTGGAGCGGGCGGAGCAATTTCTCCCGCCGCGAGCATTTCCTCAATAGTTGGGATTATTCGCTCCAGCAAATGCGTTTCGCGGAATGCATCACGACATCCAAGGCGCACCTGCTGCTCGGCATTGTGCGGGCTTTTTGCCGCCACACGGAAAGCCACAGGGACAACTGTCTCGAATTTGAAGATATCGGCGACATCGTAGATAAACGATAGCGGCTTTCCGGTATGAATGAATCCTACCGCCGGGGCATAGCCTGCCGCGAGAACAGCCGCTTCGGTCACGCCATAAAGACACGCAGTTGCCGCGCTAAGGCAGCGGTTGGGGATATCCGCCTTATCCCACTCGCTGGTGTCGTAATTGCGCGACTTCCATTCAACGCCGTACTTCTTGGCCAGCAATTGATAAGTTTGCCGCACACGAGCGCCCTCGATGCCGCGCAACTGTTCCACACTGCGCCTCGTAGGCGGCTCTTCGCCGAACCGCATGGCGTACATCTTGCGCACCACCTTGAGCCGCAAGCCATCGTCCAGTGCCAGCTTGGCCTGGTAAAGCAGCCGATCCGCTCGCGCCCCGCCCGGCTGGCCGGAGGAATAAAGCCGCACTCCCGCTTCGCCCACCCATACCAGCAACGTACCCACGCGGGCGGCAAGCGCCACTGCCGAATGGGATACACGGGTGCCGGGTTCAAGCATCAGGCAGGCCACACCGCCCACGGGCACATGGACACGAACGCCGGTTTTATCGACCACGACAAATGCGCCGTCCAGCACATCGAGATGCCCTTTTTCAATGAACAGGATGGAAAGCCGTTCCTTGATGGCGATGGGTTTCAATGGCGGGAGCATTCCAGCCATCGCTATGCCTCGCCAGATTGCAGCAAAACACTCTCACGCAATGCCGGTGAGATGTAGTAGCCGGAAATACGCAAGTGATCCAGCAAAGGCGTTACTTCGGCAATCCAGCCCTCACGCTTGGCGAACAAGAGCAATCCGCACACGCCCACCACCTTGATCCCCAGCTTCGCGGCCTCGCGCCGTCCGCGCGCTTCATCGATCAGCAAACCGGCATGGGACTGCAACGCCATTGCCAATGCGGCGAGTTCTCCGGCATCCAACCGAGGCTCGCGTAACCCTGCTGGCCACGGAACGTCAGCCCTGACCTCGAAAAGGCCGCTATTCACCGCTGCGCCGATCAGCACGGCGTCACGGCTGTAGACTTGCTCACGACATTCATCCAGCACAGTTTGCGGAACCAGAATCTGCCCAAAGGTGCGACGAGGAAGATCCAGCAACTCCAGCTTCGCTAGCGCGATGAGCGGGCCGGCATCAGCAACGACGCAATTCATCAACGGCCTTGAGTTCTTCTTCGATTTCGCTGGGTTCGTAACGCACCACGGGAACATCCTGCTCCGAACAGATTTTCAGAAACTCAGCAAGCGGAACCCCCGCCAATTTGGCCGCCTGCCCCGTTGACAGCACGTTCTCGTCAAACAGCTTGATTGCCAAGTCGATGCGCACGCCCTCCTTAACCAGCGTTTCGTCAAACGGCACCGCCAGGAAAACTGGCTGGCCATGCTTGGTAACGAGCGACAGCTTGCCTGCCTCGGCATCCCGAACCAGATCGCCGGTGCGCTCGCGCAAATCGCGGATAGTGAAAGTGTCCATAGTTTGACCTCCTTGATTGTGCCATCAAATGATAGCACAATATATCAGATACGTCGGACAAGCAGGAGGCCACAGCCGAAGGCTTTGGCGGGGCCGATGCCCTCTAGCAAACTTTTGCGGAATGCTGTTGTGTTGGTAATTTCCAGCTCCCCCGTGAAATCAACCGTAGAGAAGCGAATATCCTTATGCTCGGCTCGATGCTGAGCATAACCATCTACGCGAGCTGCCTTCACGACACGACTACCATATTCGTCATGCAATTCACGAGTCAGCACGCGAAACCCAGCCTGTTCTGCGCGTCGTTCAAGCCAGTCCAAACATCTGGCTTGCACCATTTCATACAAAGCAGGTTTAGCCTCATCCTCATCAGGCCAATCCGCCCAGCGTCTAAATTTATGCTCGGCGAGCAAGCGCTTTTTCTCCTGCATCACGACATCATCACGACGCGATTTGCCGTTCACAGTATGCGTCACGACCGGATTAGCCCTCAATTCGAAGGCCAAGCGCTGCCCTTCTTGCAATTGCGGGTCATAGACACGGCTTTCTACTTGCCAGGCATCAGAAAATGATTGCGGCTTGCGTGCGGACACCACGTAGAAACCAGGCATGCTGTTTTCACCATCGCGCCGACGAAAGAGAAAATCTCGTGGCGTCCCCGGTTCCGCAGCCAAAAATCGCCATAACCACTGGTGGTCCCCATATGGACTCTTGGCCCACTGCATGGCCGCTTCGCGCTCGGCGCCCGGCGTGGGTGTGATGAGACTGAAGTACATGTTATTGCCCTCCTTGTGGCGCTAAGGCAACGTACTCAACACGATCACCAAATTGCCAATGCCCCCGTGACAGCACACGGTCTTTACGCATGACCTCAAGATCGTGGGTCACACCGGAGTTAATCCCCTCACCCCAAACCATGCGCTCTAGTGCAAGCGCTGTTTCTCCGCTACGTTCGGCAAGTGCTTGGCGGTAAGCCTTCAAGGCGGACAGCGCATTTTCTGCCGCAATGATTTGCGGATTGAGCGGTAGTGCCGGTGGGCAGGCTTTGCGGCCGAGGTAAAGGGTGAAGCGGGGTTTCGCGAGCGCTTGTGCCACATCGCTCAAGACATAAGGCGCACCGTCACGCACTTGCACGGCCACCACACTCGCAGCATCCTGCCGGTAGTCGCGGGTTGAAAGGATGGTATTGAGTTCGTCCTTTGGAAAGTTAAGCTCATCGCGCCGGGAGTTATTTGGTCGGTTCTTTAGCGAGACTCGTCCCGGCACCTGTGCCGTGTGGTAATCGCGGAGCAATCGACCGGGGGAAAGCACGCCGATGGCAAAACCATAACCCACCCGCAAAGCGGCATGCGCTTCCTCCTCTTCGCGGTGGATACCCAAGGCAGCCGCCAGCAGCCCCAACAAGGCGGATTCACTGGGATAGTTTGCCGTAGGGCGAAACTCGCCCACGGCGGTTTCACCCCAGGCCGATAGTGGCGCCTGTAATTGAAAAACCATATAGTCCATGGTCGTTACGCCGTTACAAACTGCACCAAGTCATCCACGCTGCCTTCACCGGTTTCCACATTGAACTGGTTGCGGCTATCGGCGCAGGCCCCATACACCTTATCGAAATTTTCATAACGCTTTTTCATCTCGCCGATGGCACGGTTCAACATATCGCCGCCCGTCACCGGCTTAAGAAACGCCTGCGCCAGCGAACGGGGCTGCTGATCCCCTTTCTCGGCTAGCGCATAGGCGGCATATGCGCGCGAAGCAAAACTGTTCTGCTTGCCTGTCGGTGAGACTTTGGTGGCTGCATGCACCAGTGCCTCCAGGGTTTTGGCAGTCAGTGCGGTATCGCCGCCAAGATTCTCAAGCAACAGCTCGCGATTGATACACAAATAAAGATAGAAAACACCGGCGCCGAAACCGGCTTCACCAATGTGGGCAGCGCCAACATCTTCCTCGCCCCGGTTGAGGTCATCGACGGCGCTAAAGTAGTCGTCTTCCACTGCCACCTTGTGAATGGTAATGGCATGGGCTACTTGCACTGCGGCGTCAAATCCATATGAAGGGACAGAAGCCAGCATTCTGCCAAACAAGGCAATATCTACTGCTGTATCAGCCTTCACTAACAAAATATCTGCCAGCGTTCTTGCCAGCGTAGCATTTGCCTTTTTCTTATCACTCGCCTTGTCTCTTGCCAATATTGCCTTTTCCGCGGCTTCTACTACATCGTTCTTGACCCCTTGCTTTAGATAGAGCGCCACATCCTTGATGAAGGCAATCAATTTCTCCTGTTCAGCCGGCGAAATATGAACAAGCTGCCCACTCAGGAGTGCCTTATCTGAGCCGTCGTCCTTATCACCTTCCGGTGCTCCATAAGCACGAATAAGATCCCGCGACCATTTTCTCGCCACCTCATCATCCACGCCATTATCCACAAGCCCGGCATGAATCCATTCCAAGCCAATCTTCTTGGTTCGCTTTCCTATGAGTTCATCTTTTGAGCCAGGCAAATGTTTGATAAATTCATCCGAAGTTCTCCAAGCCCGTTTGAGGCTCTGCGAGGAAATCCGCAAGCGGTTAGCATCGCCAATAATGGCCGTCTTCGGTCGCCCGTTATCTTCGCGGTTGAGGTTGGAAGGCGGATAGCTGACAAGCAGGTGAAGCTGAACAAAACGTGACATTGCATTCTCCCTTAATTCAAAGACAATCAAATTCAAGCCGCCGATTTGGCGGGCCAGCGATAGGTGTAGGCCCAGCGTTTCTTCACGCCATCGCCCCAAAACAGAACGTCGTTGGCCAATTCCAGCACATTGGCTTGATAAGCGACCAAAGGCAGCGCCCGGCGCAAGCCAATGAACACCTCATCTATTGACGGGGAGTCCAGCAAACGCCGAAAACGCAGTTCGGAAAACGCCGGCCGCTCTCCCTCTGACATGGCTACCGGTAAGCTGCGATCATCCAACTTTTTTACCTGAGCAAGCAGGCCAGCAATGGCGGCAAGCCTCTCGTTTCGCCAATTACTTTCCGGCTTATCCTCTTCCGGCCATCCGACCGTTAGCAGCGAGCGATACAGATGCTGGTATGCCCCCGTCAGCACAACCGCTGTTAGATCATGGGCACGACGCAACTCTGCACGGCTCCCCCGATTGTTCTCTAAGCTTTGCCACCAACGCAGTAGCGCTTGCCCTAAGGCTGTTTCTTGTCGAAATGAAATGGTGTCAGTCACGCTGTGTTCTCCTTGTCATTCAGGCCGATGCTTTGGCGGGTTTTTCGTCGACTTGACTCGTTTTTCGACGGGCAATTTCAGAATCTCTTTTAGCTTGTCGCCGTTCAAACTGATGCGTAGCCGGTTATGTGCCTCAGCCACTCGACGCGGGTTCTGCCGTTCGATAGGGGCTGCGCCCACCAACTCAGCGTCAAACAGTTTTACCGCCACGTCGATCAGCGCCTTGCGCCAGTTCTCGCGTAGCGGGGTTAGAATCGGGTCGTCATCTTCATCTCGCGCCTGCTCGACAAGTTCAGATAGCTGCCTGTAAAACACTGGCTCGGTTCTCGACCAGAAGGCGGCATCGATAAACCCCCAGTCACCTTTGGCTTCGGCGCCCTTGCTGAACCAAGCTGACCGCACAGCATCGCGCAACATATCTCCGGCATGAGCTGCAGCAGCTACCCATTTAGCCACTTCGGACTGTACGAGCTTTCGACCCTCGGTATTACGTTCCGTCAAGCCATATAAGGGCAAGGTAGCCTCGTACCAGCAACAGGCTTTCATATTGTCCATGTCATAGCCGAAGGCCCACAGCCTGAATTGCCCTTTGAGTCTTCGGCTATCCAAAACATATGAAACCTGCGACCCCTGACGCCATCTTTTTTTAGGGTCAGTTACCCCGAGCACCAAACCAAGCCAATCCTTGTAACCAATGCCACCCGCTTGAGGGTGGGCTGGTCTCCAATCGTATTGCTTAGTCTTTTGGTCTTTTGCTTCGTAATACGGGGACAGTGGATGATTCCATCCGCCCTTGTAATCAAAACCTTTCGGCCTAGCCACGTAACGAGTGAGTGCCCGTGATGATTCACGACTACATGCGCCACATTGACCGGCAACTGTATTTTGAAAATCGAAGCGGATTCGGCGTGGCATCCCCCAAAACACATGAGACGGATGAGTTTGAATTGGTGCTGTTTCTCCACCAGTGGGCTGTATAGACTGCATGTCAGCCAACCAAGGAAAGGTAAAATGCAATGCTGTTTTGCTAGCATCTCCGCCGCTGCCCAAGAAAGAATTTCGTTCACGCGCATTCAGCCAAACCGTATGCCACAGCGAACGAGTAGGCGAAGCGATAATCAGCGTCGTCAAGGGGCCGCCACCTCGAATTGATGTTTTATGTCCTGCACCGCCACCGGGGGCATTAATTTGCAGGGTAAAAAGCGCAGTCGCGGCACAATGTGGACACAAACCCGTTATGAACCCGCGCTTGATAAAGTGATCTTTGTTGTCATCAAGCGTGCTATCGCCTGGAGCCTCGATCAACAACGCGCCAATGTCATTGAATTCCGTGTCTTTCACACCGATAGTGCGCAAACTAAAATCCTGCATGAACCGCGCTCCGTCACCATCGAACACAAAGGCGCTTTCCACCAGTGAAAACCAGTTCTTCAGGGTCTCGCCAGAAGGCGGCGCGTCATACCACTGTTGCCATTCGACATGGCTGTTCATGGGCGTGGTGGTTTGCACCAAGCCGATCAGAAACTGAATCAAAGCCCCGTTGAAATCGGGCCGCCTGGCATCCAGCGAAACGATATCCTGCTCGCCGATCTGCCAAGGGGCAATCCAGTCCTGGACGCCGTTCTTGCGGCGCACTGGTATCCACGCTTCTTCCAGAAGATTCATTCCGTCTCCTCGTTCGTTGATTCGTTACTATCGGCTATTCGCAAGCCCATTTTTTCATCATATTCCCAAAGCCGCAGTTGCGCCGGACGCCCTTGGCTTTCCCCACTCCAGGCATGTGCTTGCCAGCGACCAGTTTTGTATTGCTCCAGCGCCAACAGAATCGACCATTTGCCCTTGCCGGGTAGTTGCTCGGTGATGCGCAAATACTCTTCCTGACGGGTGCTGTCTTCAGGCTGCTGAGCGCTAGCAAGCAGGCGTTCAGCTACACGCACGGTACTGTAAGCCCAGGCATGCGCCGGGCGCTGCGCCCACGGCGACAGTCGTCCATTTTCCCAACGCGCCAACACCACATTGACGCTGGCATCACCCAAACGAGATGGTGTTTTGGCTTCGCTCCACCAGTCGAGAACATCCCCACGACGATAGCCAGTCGAAAAATTCAGCGTGTTAACCTTGGCATGGCTGGCTTCAGCCATCTGTTGCCCCTGCACGGTCAGGTTGTTCCGCTGCAAGCCTTGCGGAATTTCCGAGGTTTCACCGAACACGCCTTCGATCAAAGTACGGGCATCATCGGGCATCGAGAAATTACCGGCCTGCAAGGCTTTGGCCGTTAGCCACAGTTGCGAGTGATCGGGATAGACTCCGGCAGCCTTGGGGAAAGCGTCCTTGAACCAGTTTGCGGCAGGCTCGGGATTCCAGGCAGGGCCAAATACCACCATGAGCGGCATACCCCGTTGATCCGGTTCGTCCGCCGCCAAACGATTGCCTGTCACATCGCGATTATGCCGCCGTAGGCGTCCAGCCCGCTGAATGAGGCGGTCAATCGGCGCCAGGTCACTGACCAGCAGATCAAAATCCACATCCAGTGATTGCTCGATCACCTGGGTGGCAATCACCAACCGACCTGCGCGTTTGCTTGCGTTACTTTCCGGGCCAAAGGCAGCGAGTACGTCTTCTTCCTTCTCCAGTCTGTCACCCAAAGCAAAACGGGCATGAAACAGGGTAAGGCGCTCTTGCGGCAAGCGCCTGGCAAATAGCTCAAACGCTTCCATGGCATCCACCACGGTGTTGCGTATCCAGCAGACGCACCGACCGGAAGCCAAGGCAACGTCGATTATTGCGACTATCTCGGTTTGCTGATGGCGGTAGTCAATAGATACAGTGCGTTTGACCGCAGCACGCGTGCCCAGCACGGCCTCATCAAGCTTTTCTGGAAATGAAGATTGCCAAGCGGTGGCCAATGGGTAAGCCACGCTGTGAGTGCTTGGACAAGCGCTGTCGCGCCCTCTGGCATAAGCGGACAAGAGAGCCTGTTTCATGTGGGCTGGCAAGGTGGCAGACAACAGAACCACGCTGCCGCCAGCCCGCGCGTGAAATTCCAACAGGACTTCCAGCACGCCCTGCATGTAAGCATCGCAGGCATGAACTTCATCCACAATCAGCACTTTGTGAAACAAGCCGATTAAGCGCAACGATTGATGCTTGCTGTGCAGTACGCCGAGCAAAGCCTGGTCGATGGTGCCGACACCGGCTTGGGACAATAAAGCGCGTTTGTTGTGGTCAGCCAGCCAGGCCGTACAACGTGCTGAGGCAGTTTCATCCTGTTGTTCAAGATCATCTTCAGCATGTGAAGACGGCAAAACAGAAGCCGCAAAACACTCCACCAGTTGCCGGCTGCCATGTGCCAGCACCAAGTTGGCATCGCCGGCAAATAATTGCTGGTAAAAAGTGGCCATTCGTCTATACATCGCGTTGGCCGTGGCCATGGTGGGCAAGGCAATGAAAAAACTATGGGCAGCGCCCCTTTCCATCAGGCGATAGGCGATGGTCAGTGCCGCCTCAGTCTTGCCCGCCCCGGTGACGTCTTCGAGTAGGTATATTTGCGGGCCTTCCGGGATTTCTGTATCTATCGCCCATTGCTGCAAGGGCGATGGAGTCGTGATTCCATTGAAAAGATCGGCAAAACTCTTTCTCGCAACGATCTTTTGCGACACCACGCCACTGGCTTGTAATGCTTTTTTTGCCTGCTGGCGCGCGTGCAGCCAGTATTCCTCCAGCGGCATTGTCGCAGGCTGGTAGGCGAAAAAACCGGTGTTGGAACCGAGCCAATCAGCCAATACCGCAACCCCCGCAAACCACCATGACAAAGCCTGGCTAACGTGCTCAAACTGAGCTGCGTCAAGTGCAGCGGGTATTTCTGCCGCCGACTGCGGTAACAAAAGATCACGCATGGCATCTACAAAGGCAAGCGCCGTTTTTTTATCGCGCATGGAGTAATAATCGTCGATTGCACAATAAGCGGGAACATTCTTGGGCGGCTGACCATGATGCCCCGTGACCGCTCGCATCCAGACATCGAAGCCGGGCATTTGCAACATGCTAGACCCGCCAAACCAGCCATCCTCAGCAGCACGGTCAGCCAAGTAATCGCGCCACAACCACTGCCCCAAAGAATCATGGCGCTCGGTATAGGATTTTGCTGGATCAGGTGCTCGCCCTTGCAATACTTCGAACAGTTCCGGTTTTTGCGACTGAAAAGCTTCGCTGAACTTGCCTATATCATGTAGTGACAACCAGAAGGCAGCCCATTGCATCCATGCTGGCCGACTACAATGCAACTGGTCGCAAAACCAGTCCGAAATATCAGCTTCCTGGTTCAAATATTCGAATCCCACTGCCGCCACATCCAGAGAATGATAAGCAACCGGATGCCATTTCAGCTCGCCCGGATAGTTGGGATCAGCCTTGCCCCAATAGTTGAAAATCACTCTGATTTCGTGCTCAGACATATCGAATATTTCTTCTTGTTCAGGCATTCGAATCCACTTTACCACCCCCACTGCCTCAAAACCTGAGCCTGTGGAGACAGTCGATCACTAAAAAAGTTGTCCCCTGCCTAATCTTTATCCAGGCAGCACTTCTTATATTTCTTGCCGCTGCCACACGGGCAGGGATCGTTGCGGCCAATTTTTGGCTCTGCGCGGGCATAGGGCTCGTGGAGAAATGTTTCGTCATAGCCGTAATCTTCGTCCCATTCTCCCGCATCTTTTTTCGCATCTTCTTTCTTCCAGCATTGCTTGCGCGCCGCGATTTCGCTGGGCAAGTAAAATTTCCACGGGTCGCCGAAACGATTCCAGTCGGCTTTATCCTGCATGGCCGCATAAGCCTGCCGGACGTCATCCTGGGAAAAATGCACGCCCCAGCCGCTCTGTCTTTCCACCATGCCTTCCAGCAGCGGCCGATATTGAATGCGCGGAAAATCCAGCAGGGTATTGCCGGAACACAGGCGTAAATCCCAGTCTTCTTCCTCGTTGGCGACAATTCCCGCCAGCCATTCCAGCGCACTTTCAAGCGCATCGCTTCCCTGACGGCGTGCTGCGGCCACGACTGCTTCTATGGCACACGTCCGGATATACCAATCCACGGCGCGATCCTCGCTTAGCGCGCGCAGTGCCGGCAGCACGCTTTCCGGCTTGTTTTGAAACAATGCGGGCCAGCAACTGGCCAGCCAGTCTTGCAGGTCGTGATCTTCTTCCCGCGACATGCGGCGCATGAATTTCACCAGCAACAGCCCGGCGCGCTCGGTTGGGATCAGGCCGAGTATCATGACGGCGTGTAGCTTCAGCCACCATTCGCCCGCTGGCTCTATCCACCAGTCGCGGCTGTCTTCGATCAGGCCGCTCAACTGTTCGACCATCGTGTCGCCACGCCGGGCGCATTCGTCAATCACATTGCGCGGTACGCGGTCTTCGTCGCGGATCATCAGGTCGATCATGCCGGGCAGGGCGATATTTTCGAGTTCGTCATTGGGGTAGGCTGGAAGCTGGGTTAAGTCGTTCATTATTTCTCCAGTTTGGTTTCAGTATGGGGAACCTCAAATATTCGTCATTCTCGCGAATAGCGGGAATCTATAGCACATCGAAAATACTGGATTCCCGCTAACCCTCTCTCCAACTCTCTCCCAAAGGGAGAGAGGGCGATCGTCCCCTCTCCTTTTTGGCTAATCTATGCACACAAGTCATTCAAGCCGTTCGTGCTGAACTTGTCGAAGCATGAATGGCTTGATTTTGCGATGTTTTTTAATCCGCCCACACTTCGACAAGCTCAGTGCGAACGGATTAAATCAATGAGTTGGAAGATGTGTGCATAGATTAGCCTTTTGAGGGTTAGAGCCTGCCACCGGCTTGAACGGAGGGGCAGGCGGGAATGACGGAATCACGATTTATAGCGGTGTCCTATGGATATTGCAATATTGCGCCAAAGCCGACTCCAGCCGTTCATGGATCGACTGGCGCAATTCTTTGGGCCCCGCCACTTCCACGTCCGGCCCATATTTGAGGATGTCCATCACCAGTTCACGCGGATCGGAATAGGGAATCTGCAATTCATAGCTGCCACCTTCCAGGAACCGCCCCTGCTGCTCGGGATGCCACTGTTCATCCGCCACCCACCGTGCGCGTTCCGGGGTGAAACGGAGGATGGCGGTGTGTTGCGGTGCGCCGGCGAAGATGCCGTAGCTGGCCGCGAAATGGGCATCGAGTTCGCCATCGGCCAGCTCGGTGGCAGGCTGGTCGAGGACATGGGCCGCCTTGATGTTCTCGACGGCGAAGCTGCGCAGGGCGTTGCGCTGGTGGCACCATGCGTCGAGATACCAGTTGTCGCGATAGTGGATGAGGCGTTGGGGTGATATTTCGCGGCTGGTTTCGGTGTTGCTGCCGCGGCCGAAATAGCGGATGGCAAGGCGCTTGCGGCGCAGCACGGCATCCGCCACGGTCTGGAAGTTTCCATCGGTAGCGTTGCGGCCGGCGATACGCAGGATGCGGACGCGGCGCGAAATCTCGGTTTGCCCGAGGTGCTCCAGGGCAAGAATCTTCCCGATCTTGTCGCGTAGCGGCGCCAGCATGTTGTCGAGCAGTCCGGGCTGCACGCTGCTCAGCAGTTGCTGCGCGCTCATCAGGGCATGTAGTTCCCGGCCATTGAACCACAGGCCGGGCAATTCGAAGGAGCGGTTGCCGGTTTGGGCATAGTGATAGCCGTTGCCTTGCCGGTCGTATTCGATCGGTGCATCGAAGAACAGCCGCATTTCCCGGATGATGCGGTTGACAGAGGCGCGGGAGCATTCCAGCTTTTCCTGAAGGGCGCCAAGCGCCACGGGATGACGGTGCGCCTTGAGGATTTGGTGCAACTGGTAGATGCGCCGCAGACGGTCCATGGCGGGGATTTTGCGCCCAAGCCCGGCGCGCCGCAAGGCCGCGGCAGGCCGGCTACGGCCGGGGGTCGGGCGGGGCGAAGAACGCCACGGCCTCGGCGAGGTCCCGGGTCCGCTTCATGGGCGGCAGGCTCTGCCAGATGCGGCGCCCGTAGGGTTTGCCGACGAGGCGCGGGTCGCAGATCGCGAGTACGCCGCGGTCGGCCTCGTCGCGGATCAGGCGTCCGGCGCCCTGCTTCAGGGCGATCACCGCGTGGGGCAACTGGTATTCCATGAAGGCGTTGCGGCCCTGCTTGTTGATCTGCTCGATGCGCGCCGCCAGCACCGGGTCGTCCGGGGGGGCGAAGGGCAGCTTGTCGATCACCACCAGGGACAGGGCCTCGCCACGCACGTCCACCCCCTCCCAGAAGCTCTGGCTGCCCAACAGCACGGCATTGCCCAGGGTGCGGAAGCGCTCCAGCAGTTCGCTGCGGGTGCCCTCCCCTTGCAGCAGCAGGGGATAGTCCAGGCCCTCGGCCCGGAATGCCTCCTGCAGCAGGCCGTGGGCCAGCTTCATGGCGCGCAGGGAGGTAAACAGGCAGAACGCCCGGCCCCGGCTCGCCTTGACGAGGGGCAGCGCCGCGGCCACCACGGCCTCGGTGTAGCCGTGGCTGTTGGGCTCCGGCAACCCCTGGGGCACGTACAGCAGCGCCTGGTTTGGGTAGTCGAAGGGGCTGTCCCAGCAGGCGGTATCGCTCCCGGCCAGCCCCATCCGGCCGCAGTAATGGCCGAAGTCCCGCCTCACGGCCAGGGTGGCGGAAGTGAAGATCCAGGCGCGGGGATTGCCGTCCAATTGCCGGCGGAAGATCTCGTCGATGGCAAGGGGCGTGGAGTTCAGTTGCAGGGAGTGGCTGAACACCTCCAGCCAGCGCACTTGTCCCCCGTCCGACTGGTCCCGCCAGCGCTTGATCCCGGCGCCGAGTTCGGCCGCGCGCTGCCAGCAGTTCTCCAGCCCCGGGCCGCGCTCCGCCTGGCTCTTCAGCAGTTGCGTGAGCTCCTCCAGGCGTTCGGCCGCGGCGGCCAGGGCCTCGTTGAAGCCGGACAGGCGGGAAACGGCGGCGATGGGCAAGCGGTTGCTCTCGTCTTTCACGGCGAGGCGCAGGTCCCGCGCCGCTTTGTCCATTTTTTCAGCGGCTTCCGGCAGCGCGGCGAAGTCCTTGGCGCCGACCGCCGCCTCGGCCCGGCTGTCCCGGGCCAGTTCCAGCAACTGAGCGGTGGAAACGCTTTCGCCGAAGAACAGGCTGGCGGTTTCCGGCAGTTGGTGCGCCTCGTCGAATATCACCGTGTTGCAGGCGGGAAGCAGCTCCGCCGCGCCTTCGTCGCGCAGCATCACGTCGGCGAAGAACAGGTGATGGTTGACCACCACCACGTCCGCCTCCTGCGCCCGCTTGCGCGCCTCCAGCACGAAGCACTCCTTGTGGGAGGGGCAGTCCTGCCCCAGGCAGTTGTCCCGGGTGGAGGTGACGTGGGCCCAGATGCCCGCATTTTCCGGAACCTTGCCCAAATCCCCCTTGTCGCCGCTGCCGCCAGTGCGGGCAAAGCGCTGGATCAGGGCCAGGTACTTGGCATCTTCCCGGCTGGCGAAGCGGCCGTCGACCGCGGCACGTCCCAGATGATAATGGCACACGTAGTTGGCACGCCCCTTGAGCAGTGCGACCGTGACCGGAACCTTGAGGGCGGCGCGCACCGCGGGGATGTCGCGGTTGAACAACTGGTCCTGCAGGGTCTTGGTGCCGGTGGAGATGATCGCCTTGCCGCCGGAAAGCAGCGCGGGCACCAGATAGGCCAGGGTCTTGCCGGTGCCGGTCCCGGCCTCGGCCACCAGCACGTGCCGGGCCTCGATCGCCGCCGCCACGGCGCGGGCCATCTCGAGCTGCTGGGCGCGCACGCGGTAACCCCGGATAGACTGGGCGAGCAGTCCCTGGTCGGCGAAGATGGAATCGAGATCGTGCATGGGCGGGCTATATTAGCACGTATGGGGCGGGGCCCGCCGCCCGGATGGGGCCTTGCTGCCCCCTCGGCGCCCCGGAAGGAAGGCGCGGCCGAGACTTACCGAAAATAGACTAAACTGGAATTGGAAGCATCAACAGCCGAAATCAGGGGGAACGCGAAATGCCAATCGGTGAAATCTGCACCCGCGAAGTCGTGATCGTGGAGAAAGGCGCCTCCATCCAGGAGGCCGCGCAACTGATGCGCCGGCACCATGTCGGCAATCTGGTGGTGGTGGCATACGAGGGCACCGCCCGCATCCCCGTCGGCATCCTGACCGACCGCGACATCGTGATAGAGATCGTCGCCGCGGGGGTGGACCTGGAAAAGGTGACGGTGGGCGATGTCATGAGCTTCGACCTGGCCACGGTACGCGAGCAGGACGGCATCTGGGACAGTCTGCAATACATGCGCTCCAAGGGGGTCAGGCGCATGCCCGTGGTGGACCAGGGGGGGGCGCTCATCGGCATCATCTCGGCGGACGACCTGCTTGAGCTGCTGGCCGAGGAATTGGGCGCGGTGGCGGCCCTGATCAAGCGGGAGCAGTTCAAGGAGGCCAGGGCCAGGAAGTAGGGCACGCGCGGCCCCGGCTCCTACTGTCCAACCCGTCAGAGGCCGAACCGTGAGCGCAATACGCTACCTCGTCTCCCGCCTCGACAGCATGGGCCATGCCCTGAGAGGCTTGGGCCTGCTGCTGGTTTCCGAGCCCAATGCCAGAATCCATGGGGCAGCCACGGTGGCGGTGTGCGCCGCCGGCTTCTATTTCGGTGTCACGGGGATGGACTGGCGCTGGCTCACCCTGGCCATCTCGGCGGTATGGGCCGCCGAGGCGATCAATACCGCGCTGGAACTGCTGGCGGACGCCGTCTCCCCCGACCATCACCCCCTCATCGGCAAGGCCAAGGATGCAGCGGCGGCGGCGGTTCTGGTGGCGGCGATCGCTGCTTCGGTGATCGGGGGGCTGGTGTTCTGGCCGTACCTGGCCACCCGGGCGGGCGGCTGACTGGCCCTGTTAAGCCGGGGCGGCACCCCGGTGCAGCGCGCTGAGCGCCAGGTTCACCTCGTTGGCCACCGCCTTGATCAATTCGGGGAGCGCCTCGCGCACCGCGCTGCTGACCTCCCCGCCGGCGGCAGTCCCGGTCTCTATCCCCCACAGCACGAGCCGGCGAGGGATCTGCCCCAGTTTTTCCGCCAGGCGCAACGCTTCCGCCAACCCGAAGCCGTGGGTGCAGGTGTACCTGGCCACCGCGGCCCATACCGCTTGGCCTTCGAGGCGATGCAAGGTACCCGGGACCGCCCCGCTCCTGACCGCGTCCACCAGGACCACCAGTTGGGCGCCGCGCATCAGCGACACCAGCCGGGCGCCCGGGTGGTCATGGGTGGAAACGGAGATCTCCCCGGGGTCGAAGGTGTCTTCCAATGCTTGGGCCACCAACAATCCCGCCCGGTCGTCGCCGGCAGCGGAACCGATGCCCAGCATCCTGATGGGGGGCGGCATGTCCGGCTGCAAACGGAGGTTCTCATCCGGCTTGTCCAAATCTGGCTGGTTCCTACTCATCTACAAGTCCTCCTCATTATTAGGGGCTTGATCCTGGCCGGCGTGCGGCGCCAGGGGTGCAGCACGCCTCCGCACATTCATTTTTTTCGCTAACGCGCCGGGCTTGTGGCTGCCGGCGGAAACACAAGGGGCCGATGGGGAAATCTTGGCAAACCATCGTTTGGGGGGCTTCAGAGTCATTATAATGCCATAACGGCATTACGGAATAATGTCAGGCTACACGAACCTGGCAAGGCGTACAACGCCCGAATGCGGGACGCATTGAAATATTCCGGTTAGCTCAGCTTGAAGGCCTTGACCGCGCTGTCCAGGCTCTCCGAGAGATTGGTCAGCTCTTCCGCCCGGGTCATGCCTTGCCGCGTGTCGTGAAAAGTCTCGTCGATCAGCGCGCCGATCTCGCCGATGTTTTCCTTGATCTTGCGCACGTCCTCGTTCTGGACATGGGTGGCCTGGGCGATGTCGTGAATCATGGCCGTCACCCGCTCCACCCCCTGAACGATCTTGTGCAGGGCATCCCCGGCCTGCCGGGCAGTGGCCACCCCACTCCGCACTTCCGACCGTCCCGTCTCCATGGCGCCTACCGCCTGGGCTGTCTCCTGCTGGACGGACCGGATCATTTCCCCGATCTCCTGGGTGGCGCGGGTGGTCTTTTCGGCGAGCTTGCGCACCTCGTCGGCCACCACCGCGAAGCCGCGCCCCTGTTCTCCTGCGCGGGCGGCCTCGATGGCCGCGTTCAGGGCGAGCAGGTTGGTCTGTTCGGCGATTTCCTTGATCACCGCCACAATCGCGCCGATCCGCTCGGAACTGTGTCCGAGGCTATCCACCGCCCGGGCCGCCTCGTCCACTACCCGGCTGATCTTGTCCATCCCGCCGACGGTCTGCTGGATGACCAGCCCCCCTTGGTGTGCCACCTCGGCCGCCTCGCGCGACTGACTCGCCGCCTTTTCGGAATTGTCGCTGATCTTGCCCACCGTGCCCGACAGTTGATCGATGGCCCCGCCGATCTGCGCTGCCTGTGACGACTGCCGATCCACGTTGCCGTTGATATGCTCCATGAGGGTGCGGATGCCGTCGCTTCCGGTGCGCACGCTGCCGCTCAGGGTCGAAGTTTTCCCGATCAGTTCCCGCAGGTTTTCGGTCATGCCGTTGAAGCTGGAGACGATCTCGCCGATGGTATCGGCACTTTGTACGGTGCAGGTGAAGCTCAGATCCTTGCCGGAGATCGCATTGGCCACTTCCGAGACGCGGCGCAGCTTCTTGAGCAGGATCACGCTGAGCAGCCAATAATTCACCACCCCGATCGCCACCCCCGCGACCAGGCAGCCGCTCACGAACCAGACCAGCATCCCCGGTTTCCATTGTACGAACAGGTTGGCATAGAAGGGGAACACCAAGGCGATCGCGACACCGAACCCCAAGAAGGAAATAAGCAGGTTGCGCAGGATGCTTGTTCTCATAGATTTTGTTGTCCCCGGTGATGGTACGGTTAGTCGGCCACAACAGATTTACGACAGCGGCGAAAAAAACTTGACCCCGCCCCGCAACGGGCGAGATCAGTGCCGGCCGGAACGCCAGATCGAGAAGAACAGCCAGACGCTGTTGACGAAGGCGATCAGGAAGCCCAGCAGGCCGAATACCGGCAGCCCGAACAGCTCCGGGCCCCCTTTGACGGTCATGACGATGGAGGAGCCGATCACCAGGGAGGCGGTCAGGATGCCCAGGGTGAGCCGGCTGGCGCTGCGGTCCAACTGCCGGCCGAAATGGTCCAGGCGCTTCAGGTCCAGGTCGATCTTCACCCGTCCGCGCCGGACCTCCCGCAGAACGCGCCCGAGATCCCGCGGCAGGCCGGTGAGCACGCTCAATATGCCGTGCAGGCCGTGCCGCCCGCGCTTGAGCAAGCTCGATGCCCGGTAGCGCTCGCCGATCACCCGCCGCACGAACGGCGCGAGATGGTCCAGCATGTGGAATTCCGGATCCAGTTGCTGGCCCAGTCCTTCCAGGGTGATGAGCGCCTTGAACAGCAAGGTCAGGTCCGACGGCAGCACCAGGGCGTTCTCCCGCATGATCACGGTGATCTCGCCCAGAATCTGGCCGAGTTTCACGTCCTTGAGCTGAACGTTCTCGTAGGTGAACACGAATTCGCCGATATCGCTGGCCAGCTTGGTCTCGTCCACCGGTTCGTCGCCGGTCCAGTCCAGCAGCACGTCCAGCATCGCCTCCTCGTCCCTGCGCGCCACCCCGGCCAGCAAGTCCACGATCTGGTTGCGGCGCCGCTCGGTGAGCCGGCCCACCATCCCGAAGTCGATCATTCCGAGGCGATTGCCCGGCAGATAGAACACGTTGCCCGGATGGGGGTCGGCATGGAAATAGCCGTCCACCATGATCATCTTGAGCACCGCGTCCGCCCCCCTCGCCGCCAGCAGCTTGCGGTCCAGCCCGGCCCCTTCAACCGCCGCCAGGTCGGTGCCCGGCACCCCCTTGATCTCCTCCTGCACGTTCATGACCTCGTTGCTCCATTCCCAGTACACCCGGGGAATGACCACGGTCTCGTCGCTCGCGAAGTTCTGGGTGAAACGCTCGATGTTGCGCGCCTCCATCGCCAGATCCAGCTCGCGCAGCAGGGAACGCCTGAACTGGGCGACCACCTGCAGGGGACGATAGCGCCTGGCCTCGGGTATCTCCGATTCCACCAGGCGGGCGATGTAGCTGAGGATACGCAGGTCGGACTCCACCTTGGAGCGGATTCCCGGCCGGCGGATCTTGAGAACGACCGGGGTGCCGTCCTGGAGTTCGGCCAGATGGACTTGGGCGATGGAAGCCGCGGCAAAGGCCTTGGGATTCACCTCCCGGAACACTTCAGCCAGGGGCCGGCCCAACGCCGCCTCCACCTCCGGCAGCAAGGCCTCGAAGGAAACCGGGGCCGCCTTGCTTTGCAGCTTTTCGAACTCGGCGATCCAACCGGGAGGGAACACGTCCACCCGGGTGGCGAGCACCTGTCCCAGTTTAACGAAGGTGGGACCCAGTTCCTCCAGCGCGCGGCGCACCCGCTCGGGTGGCTCCATCTGCATGTAGGCGCTGGATTCCTTCCAGTGCAGGATGCGCCCCGCCCGCTCCAGCACGGAGACGATGCCCAGGCGCCGCGCCGCGTCGCCCATGCCGTAGCGCACCAGGACCGTGGTGATCTCGTGCAGGCGGGGCAGGTCCCGTATGGCGTAGATGGTTTCCCAGATCATCTGGCGGTCTTGTTGTTGTTCAACCTCTCACTTGCCCTTGGCGGACTTCTCCCGCAACGCGTCGGCCAGGCCGGCGAGGATCCCGCTTGCCAGAGTGGAAAGCCGGGCGCTCACCTCGAACGCCGCTTCCTTTCCCGCGGTCTTGCCGCCTTCCAGCGTGGCCCTGATGCGGTCGCCGAACTCGCCCACCGTTTCCGCCACCTGGGCGCCGGTGTCGGTCCCCGCCCGGCGGGCATGGGTCACCAGGTCCTTCATTTCCTGCTTGGCGGTGGTCCCCGCCGCTTCCGCCGCCTGGCCGAGGGTGGACAGGAAATCCTCCTCCAGCCGTTGCAGGTTGGTCACGGCCTGCTTCAGGTCGCGCTCGGTGAAGTCCTTGCTGTTGGCCACCAACTGGCGCAGCGCCAGGTGCGTGGCCTGCGCCAGCTTGCCCAGTGCCTCGTCCAGCCCCGCCACCGCTTCCGAAAGCGCCCCCTTCACCTCGCCCGCGCGTTTGTCCAGGCCCATCCCGATGCCTTCCGTCACCTCCCGGATCACCGCTTTGGTCTCCTCGGCATTGAGGCGGCGATGCTTCAGGGCCTGCAGCGTCAAATCGCGCACCCGGGCGCGGATGTCCTTTTCCTCCTCGATGCTCTCGGCTACGGCCATCTTGATGTTCTCGCCAGCGCCTGAATTGGCTTCGCTCATGGCATACTCCTCGGTGGTTGAACGGGCATCATCCTTTGATCCACTGCAATAGTAGCCTGAATAACCCTGGCGCGTACACGGTTTCAGGCTTTACAACAGTACCGGGGTTCCGGTACATTTGCGCCATGCGCATCGGAAAACTCTTGCCGTGGGTGTTCTTTTTGCTGTTCTCGACCGCCTGTCTCGCCGCGGAGAACGACGGGAGCCCCGGTCCCCGCGAAGACCCGCCCGCTGCCGCGGCTGCGGAGTCCGACCCCGCGGCGGACCTGATTAATTATGCCCTCAACCTGATCGGCGTCAAATACCGCTACGGGGGCAGTTCCCCGGCCGCCGGCCTCGACTGCAGCGGCTTCGTCGGCTACGTGTTCGGCCACGCCGCCGGCCTCGTACTGCCCCACAACGCCTATGCCATCAGCCGCGAGGGCAGGAAGATACTGCCTTCCCAACTGGAGCCCGGCGACTTGGTGTTCTTCAAGACCTTGCGCAAGGCCTTTTCCCACGTGGGCATCTACCTGGGCGACAACAAGTTCATCCATGCCGGAAGCAGCGGCGAGGGCGTGGAGATCGCCAACATGAAAGACCGCTACTGGGCCAGGCGCTTCACCGCGGCGCGCCGGCTCGAGCTCCCTGCCGTTTCGTCTGCAGCACCTTCCGAATAAGCGGCAGGGCCAGTTGCGCGGCCTTTTCCCCCTCCAGTATGGCCAGGTCCCTCTGCTCGAAATCGGTCGCCCCGATGGTGCCGGTATTGGGACGGATCACCACGTCGGCATCGGCCAGTTCGTAAGCGCCGATGGTCTGCCCCATGATCGCGAAGGTTTGCAGCAGGACGTCCAGGCTGTCCTCGACCTTGGCATAGCGGGGCCTGGCCGAGATGTCCACCGCGATCACGATGTCCGCGCCCAGGCTGCGCGCCACCTTCACCGGCACCGGGCTGGTCAGCCCCCCGTCCACGTATTCCCGGCCGCCGATGCGTACCGGCTGAAACACCCCGGGCACGCTGCTGGAAGCGCGCACCGCCGCCCCCGTGTTGCCGCGCCGGAACACCATCCGTTCGCCGCTCTGCAGGTCCGTGGCCACCGCGGCGAATACCTTGGGGAGCCGCTCGATGGGCCGGTTACCCAGGGCCTTGTTGATGAACTCCTCCAGATATTCCCCCTTGATGAATCCCCGGTCCGGCAGGGTCCAGTCCCCCACGCTCGCCTCGTCCAGGCGCAAAGCGATCCGCTGCAGCTCGAAGCCCCCATAGCCGCCGGCGTAGAGGGCCCCCACCACGCTGCCTGCGCTGGTCCCCACCACGATGTCCGGCTTGATGCCCTGCGCCTCCAGCACCTTGATCACGCCCACGTGGGCAAATCCCCGCGCCGCGCCGCCCCCCAAAACCAAGGCGATCTTGGGCGCCGGCCGGACGGCCTGCGGCGGCGCCCGCCCGTGCTCTGGCACGGTCCCGCACGCCGCGAACAGAAACAACACACACAACGCAATAACGCCATTTGCCCCGGACCACATTTCACCCGCCATGCTGGAAACCGAACAGCGCATTGTAGCGATTTCCGGCGCCCGGTGTAACGCGGCGAGACGATCATTTTCAGCCGTGCCTGCCCCGGCTTTAACGGCCGCCGAGGAGCAGCGGACGGGGGCGGCCCGGCGAACAGTTTTAGCCCGCTGTCCGATCAGCGGCCTTGTCACCAACGCCCGGGGCCGCCCGTCAAGTCTCCACCCTGTATCCCGGTTTTCAGACCGGGCCGGCCGGAATGGCAGAGATTGCACCGGCCAGGACCCCGGGCGATCTTGTTGTTGTGGCACGCGCCACAGTATTTGCCGTCGACGATCTCCGCCATGCCTTCGTTCTAGCCCGGATATTTCGCCAGATCGCTGGGTACGGGTTGCGAGCGGATTTGCACATAGTGCGCCAAGCCAATAGCCGAAAGCTTTGGCGCGAAGCAGGGGCGCAAGGGCGCAACAAGTCGTCCGCCGGCACCCGCGAAGACCGGCGTACCCGTTGGATTTCCGGTAAAACCACCCCCAGGCCTTGTTCGATGCGCCTTCGGATGAATTTTCGGGCCGGTCCGGTGAAATATCCGGGCCAAGACGCTGCCGTTCGCGGACCGGCAAGGCCGCTCTGCCACGATGATGCCGGATCCATTGAACGTCTCCGCCATCTCGGCGGTTCACCTTGCCGGTGCGCGGATGACACCTCCGGCGGCGGGGCGTTCCGCCGAAACCTCCCGGTCAACCGCCGCATTCACCGGAGCCATCCCCGCCTGCGGCTCGGACAGAACGTCGCCGCAACGCCCACCGCGGCGAAAAGAACGAAACAGATCAGGGCCCACTCCGGAATGGATAGCCCGAGAAAGGTCCATGCCACCTTGGCGCAATCCCCGGAGCCCTCGAATAGCATGGGCAAGGCCTTGGTGAGGGGGAACGATTGCAGCATGAAGTCGAGGCCGGCGCCGCATTCCGGCACTTGGCCGGGAGGCAGGTGCTGCAGCCAGACATTGCGCACCGCGACCGCCGCCCCGGCAACGGCGAACAGCGTCAGCAAGACGCCATAGACCGCCCTGCCGACGCGCCCGGGATTGTGGGCAGCCGCCGCCAGGGCGGTAAATCCCACCGCGACGAAGGCATAACGCTGGAGGATGCACAGGGGGCATGGATCGATATGCGTGAAGTGCTGCAGATAAAGGCCGAAGGCCATCAATCCGAGGCAGGCGGCGAACACGGCAAGGAAAACCACACGGAAATTGAGCCTCATACCGGGTCCTTTGCAAAATGGTTACACAGGAAGTGGGCAAGCGCCCCACCGCGGGGTACGCAGATGAGGCCCCTACTTTAATACTTGTGAAGCGGCTGCGCAAACCGCCCCGGACCCGCCCTTCCCCGGCCGGACGGCCTGAGGGCCTGTTCAGAACTCGTATTCTGCCTGCATCCTGAAGGTATGGCCGGCGGCGGCTTGGCTCGCCCCGAACAGCCAGGCGGCGTTGTATTCCACCGCCTGATGGCGGCCCAGGGCCATCCTGCCGAAGACAGCGGGGCCGAGGCGGTGATTCTGGCGCTCTCTGTTGTCCCAGTGGTTCCATTGCCCCATCTCGCCGAACCCCTGCAACCCGAACTCCAGCGCCGGCCGCCAACGGTACTTGCCCTGCCACTGGTAGCCGATTTCGGTATCATAGGATTCCCCGCCCTCCTCCCCATCGCCCAGATATTTTTGTTCGAACAGCAGGTTGCCGTTCAATTGCAGCCGCCCGAACTCGGTTTGGAACAGGGGGCCGAACCTGAATTCGTAGGGGTCGCCGTGGTTTGTGGGTGCTTCCAGTTCGGTGATGAGGCCCACA
This sequence comes from Pseudomonadota bacterium, assembly GCA_021848325.1. Lineage (GTDB taxonomy): Bacteria > Pseudomonadota > Gammaproteobacteria > Burkholderiales > JAJZUU01 > JAJZUU01. The sequence goes on from JAJZUU010000015.1 coordinate 26,918, forward strand.
TCCACCGGGTATTGCCCGGTCTCGGTCAGTTGGAACTTGTTTTCCCATTCCGCCGCCGCGAGCCGGGTCCCGCCGCCTGCTGCGCTCTCGTACTTCAGGTAGGCCTCGGTAAACCAGCGTTCGGTGGCGCCGTAGCCGAAGCCGATGCTCGCAGCCTCGTCCCTTCCCCCGGGCCGGGCGGCGCTGCCGAACTTGAAGTCGATCTCCCGTTCCCCCTGTTCCACCTGGGGGGTGTAGACATAGTCCGCCGGGCCGGCGTAGGCGGTATTGCAAAGTACGGCCCCGAGACAGGCGAAAGCGATAAGTTGTTTCATCAAGCGGTTCCTTTCCGGAGATTTGCGCGCCGGGGCCGGTTGGCCAGCCCCATGCCGCCAGCGATGGCGGCCAGCGCGAGGATGTAGAAAACAATCTGCATGCCGGCCGGGCGCGGATCGTAGCCGACCAGACTGTGCAGCAGCATGCCCAACACGGAATTGACGGGAAGCAGCGCCGAGGTGTCCCACAGCGGCGCGGCGAGGCTCGGCAGCAGGGCGGCCTGGATCAGGAACAGGGCGGCCTGGGAGGCCATTCCGGCAGCCAGCAGCAACACCAGCAGGCCGGTCGCGCCGAAAAACCAGCGCATCGGCACCCGCAGCAGGCCGGCGTAGAGCCCGTAGCCCACGGCGGCCCCCGCGAGAATGCCGACGAGGCCGCCAAGCAGCATGGGGCCGCTTCCGCTGCCCTCCGAGGCGGCGATGCCGGTGAGAAACAGCACCGTCTCCGAGCCTTCCCGCAGCACGGCCAAGCCCACCACCACCAGCAGGATCGAAAGGCTACGCCGTCCGTCGCGGATATCGCCGCCCACCGTCCGCGCCTCGGCGGCCAGGGCGGCGCCGTGGGAGGACATCCAGATGTTGTGCCAGGCCAGCATCAGCACCGCGATGCCGAGCACCCCGGCGTTGAATAGTTCCTGGCCGAGACCGCTGGCCATGGCGCCGATGGCGTCGGCAAAAACGGCGACCAGGGCAGAACCGGCGAGCCCGGCCAACAGCCCGGCGGCCAGCCAGCGGCCGCGGGCCGGTACGGAACGGGTGGCGGCGGCGATGATGCCGATGACGATGGCGGCTTCCAGGACTTCACGAAAAACGATGACGGCGGCAGCGAACATGGCGCTTCTCCCAATAATTACTTGGCAATAATGACGCCTTCGGCGGTCTTCTCATGGAACTCGCCGAAGAACGGGTAGCGTCCGGGCGAGAGCGGGCCGATGAAGATCAGCGCCGAGCCCTTTCCCGGAACGATCTTTTCCCGGTGCAGGGTGTAGCTTTCGAATTCCTCGGCGGCGGCGTCCTGGTTCTCGATCCGCAACTTGACCCTGGTGCCGGCCGGCACCGTGAGTTCCGCCGGTTGGAAGCGGTGGTCGCGTATGACCAGAAGGAATTCGGGATCGGCGGCCAGGGCACCGGTGGAAATCGCTGTCAGCAAGAACAAGAATCGTTTCACGGTATTTTCCCAGAGGGTTGAACACTTACGCAATGATAATCATTCTCGTCTAGATGTCAACACGAATAAGAATGATTCGTGTTTAATACCGATATCCAACACTCAGTACTTCGTCGATACGCCTTTTCCTATTCCGGGCGGAATGGGCCAGAGTGGCCATAGGAGCCGACGTTCTCTTGAAAACGGCGGCGGATAGGTATCTAATCAGGACAAGGTGGCGGGCCGATGCCTGCCGCATCTGCAGCAAGGACTGCCCATGTTCGCGAAAAACACAGCCCTCAGCGTAGGTGCCGGCTTCGCCGTGGTATTGGCGTTGATGGTGGCCCTCGTGGCGGTCGGACTCACCCAGATGGAGGCCATCAACGACCGTCTCGAGCGCATCGTCGACGAAAACAACGTCAAGACCGAGCTGGCCACCGTCATGCGCGATTCCCTGCGTGAGCGCGCCATCAGCATGCACAACATCGTGGTCCTGGCGGACCCATTCGCCAAGGACCAGGAAATGATGAATTTCTACAACTACGGCACCAAATACGCCCGCGCCCGCCAGCGGCTGGAACAGATGGTCTCCAGCCACCAGGAAAAGGTGGTGCTGGACCGCATCACACAACTCACCCGCGTCACCGCGCCGGTGGTCACCCGCACCATCGAACTGGCCATGGACAACCGGAACGCCGAGTCCCTGCATCTGCTCCAGGAGCGCACCATCCCCCTGCAAAAGACCCTGGTCGGCGAACTGGACAAATTGCTCACCCTGCAGCGGGACGCCGCCAGGAAGGCGGCGACGGAGGCCTCCCAGGCCTATTCCGAAACTCGGCTGTTGATGATGGGGCTGGGAATATCCGCGGCCGTGCTGGGGATACTCATCGCCGCCTTCGTGATCCGCCGCACTACGGTGCAGACCCTGGAAATCGAGAAGGAGAAGCTGAAGTACATGACCCTGTTCCAGACCAACTCCGACGGGATCGTGCTGTTCGACGACAAGGGTTTTACCGATTGCAACCAGGCCGCGCTGCGCATGTTCGGGATCGACTCGGTGGCGGAGTTCGTGCGCAAGCAGCCCCATGAACTGGGGCCGGCGCTGCAGCAGGACGGCACCCCGTCCGTGGAATACGCCGCGCGCCATATCGAGGTGGCGGTGGCCACCGGCCACTCCTTTATGGAATGGCTGGGCATCCGCGCCAACGGCAGCGTGTTTCCCTCCGAGATCGCCCTGCATTCCATGACCCTGGACGGCAGAGTGCTGATCCAGGCCATCGTGCGCGACATCACCGCCCGCAAGCAGGCCGAGCAGCAGCTCAAATCGGCCTATGACGCGGCCCTGGAGGCGGCCCGGGTCAAGTCGGAGTTCGTGGCCAACGTCAGCCACGAAATCCGCACCCCGATGAACGGAATCATCGGCATGGTCGACCTGCTGCTGGATACCAATCTCGGTCCCCAGCAACGGGACTATGCCGAAACCGTCCATAGTTCCGCCGAAGCGCTGCTCGGCATCATCAACGGCATCCTGGACTTCTCCAAGATCGAAGCGGGCAAGCTGGATTTGGAGAGCATCGACTTCGACCTGCACGATATCGTGTTCGAGGTGGCGGAACTGCTCGCCGAACGCGCCCAGAGCAAAGGGCTGGAACTGCTGTGCGATCTGCCGCCCGACCTGCCCCGCCGCTGGCGCGGCGATCCCGGCCGCCTGCGTCAGGTGGTGACCAACCTGATGGACAATGCGGTCAAGTTCACCGACGGCGGTCAGGTGGTCCTGCGCATTCGCCACCGGGAGGGGGGCGAGGCCGGCACGAAACTGCTGTTCGAAGTGAGCGACACCGGCATCGGCATCTCCCGGGAGGGCCGCAAACGGTTGTTCCAGTCCTTCTCCCAGGCCGACGGTTCCACCACCCGCAAGTACGGGGGCACCGGCCTCGGCCTGGCCATATCCAAGCAACTGGTGGAGATCATGGGCGGCGAGATCGGCGTCCGCAGCGAACCGGGCATGGGCAGCACCTTCTGGTTCACCGTCTCTCTGCAAAGGCAGCCGGAGGCGACAACAGAGCCCCCCGCTGCGGCGCCGAACGGGGTGCGGGTCCTGGTGGCGGCTGCTAACGAAGGCCTAGCGGACATCCTGCGCGACCACTTGGAGCACCGGGGCCTGCATTGCAGCCTTTCGGCCGGCGCAGGGAACGTGCTGGCCGCACTGCGCGGCGCGCGCGAGGCCGGAGAACCGTTCCACATCATGATCGCCGACGCGGCCCTGACCTCCCCGACGGCGGAAGAACTGGCGAAATCCATCCGCAGCGACCCCGCCCTCGCGGACCTCAAGATCGTCTTGCTGATCCCCATCGCCCAGCATCATCACGAGGCCGCGCTGCTGCAATCCGGCTTTGACGCCTGCGTGAGCAAGCCTGTCAGGCAGGCGCGCCTGTACCAGGTCTTGTCCGCCCTGCTGGGCCAAGCCCCGGCCAGCCAGCCCGCGGCACCGGCCAGGGTACCCGGCGCGGCGCTGCCGCGCGGCAGGCCGTGCCGCATCCTGGTGGCGGAAGACAACGCCGTCAACCAGAAGGTCATGCTGCACATGCTGCGCCGCCTGGGCCTGACGGCCGACGTGGCCGCCAACGGCGCGGAGGCGGCCGCCTCCGCGGCGCAGGTCTGCTACGACCTGATCCTGATGGACTGCCAGATGCCGGAGATGGATGGTTTCGAGGCAACCCTGGAAATCCGGCGCCGCGAGCAGGCCGCCGGGACCGGCGCCCGGATGCCGATCATCGCCATGACCGCCAACGCCATGCCGGGCGACCGGGAAAAATGCCTGGCCGGGGGTATGGACGACTATCTGCAAAAACCGCTCAAGAGCGAGGACCTGGAAACGCTGATCGCGCGCTGGATCCCGGAGCAAGAGGAGGAAGGGGCCGCCGCGGCCGCCGCCCGTGCGGCGCCACCGGCGAACGCAGCCCCCCTGGAACTGGAGCGGCTGTATGCGCTGTTCAAACAGGACGACAAGGTGGTCCGGGAGTTGCTCGACCTTTACCTGTCGACCACCGAGGAGGCCCTAGGCCGTCTGCGCTCCGCCGCGGAACAGCAAGACGGCGCGGCCACCGCGCGCACCGCCCACGAAATCAAGGGCGCATCGGCGTACATCACCGCTTATGAGATGAAGGAACTGGTCCAGTCGGTGGAACTGGCCGCGAAACGGGCTGACTGGGCAAAGGTGACGGCGGTGCTGGAGGAAATCGAACCGGCGTTCATCCGCATCTGGGCTGCGGTCAACGGATTGGACCGCGCCGTCCGGCCCGCCCCCGGCCCGGGGGAGGAGCCCCTGCGGCAGGCGGGTTAGCCACCGGCGCCCGTCACGTCAGTAGGTGATGGATTTCCACTCGTTGTCCAGCACCCGGCTCATGTACGTCACGCCGCCGGCCATGCCGGTACACTCGGGGATCATGATGTCCTCGGTAAGGGCGAAGGTGGACATGGCGCCGCCGCAGGCGAAGAACTTGACGCCCAGGTCCGCGGCGTCCTTCATGAAGGCATAGACTGACTTGGCCTTGTTGTCGCTCGGGTAGATCTTGTCGGCCACCCCCTTGACCAGGAGGCGGGTGGCGCGGCTGGCGAAATAGACCTCCACTTCCGCATCCATGGCCGCCGCCGCAGCCGCCTGGAAAAACGGCGTGCCGCACAGATGCGGCTGATCCGGGTCGATGGTCAGAAGCATCATCACCAATTTGTCAGCCATAGTTCTGAAGCGTTACAACATCGAAATCTGCGAAACTAACCGATTTTCCGGAGCCCTGTCAACCGCCCCCGGGGCGCGGGAACAAACCATGCCGGATCAATATCCTGGAGCGCCTCCTCAGCAGATTCTGGGCAACTGCTCCCCCGCCAGCCAGTCCACCACCCGCCTGCCGCCGAAGGCGGTTTCCATCTGTACGAAGCGGTGTGGGTCCTCCCGTACCTCCCCGACCACGGCGGCTTCCCGGCCGAGGGGATGGGCGCGCATCGCCGCCAGCAGCGGTTGTGCCGCCGGCGCCGGACAGATCGCCAGCAGCTTGCCCTCGTTCGCCACATAGAGCGGGTCGAGACCGAGAAATTCGCAGGCGGCGGCGACCTCCGGGCGCACCGGAATCGCCGCCTCCTGCAGCATCATCCCCACCCCGGACTGGCGCGCGATCTCGTTGAGGGCCGTGGCCAGGCCGCCCCGGGTAGGGTCGCGCAGGCAATGGATGTCCGGCGCCGCCGCCACCATCGCCTGCACCAGCCCGTGCAGGGCGGCGCTGTCGGACTCGACTGCGGTGCCGAAGGACAGGTTCTCGCGGCAGGACATCACCGCCACCCCGTGGTCCCCCACGCTGCCGCTGAGCAGGATCTTGTCCCCGGGCCGGGCCCGTTCGGAGGAGATGTCTATCCCCTCCGGCACCAGGCCCACCCCGGTGGTGTTGATGAACACCCCATCCCCCTTGCCCCGTTCCACCACCTTGGTGTCGCCGGTCACGACCGGCACCCCGGCGGCCCGGGACGCCCGGGCCATGGAGCGGACGATGCGCCGCAGGTCGGCCAGGGGGAAGCCCTCCTCCAGCACGAAGGCGGCGGACAGATAGCGGGGGTGCGCCCCCGCCATGGCCACGTCGTTGATGGTGCCATGCACCGCCAGGCTGCCGATGTCGCCCCCGGGGAAGAACAGGGGTGACACCACGTGGCTGTCGGTGGCCATCACCATGCGCCCGGCGGGGACGCTGAAGGCGGCCTGGTCGTTCATCCGGCGCAGCAGGGGGTTGTCGAAGGCCGCGACGAACAGTTCCTCGATCAGTTGCGCCATGGCTCGGCCGCCGCTGCCGTGGCTCATGTCCACCCGGCCGTCGCGGAAGTCCAGGGGGCGCGGGTAGCCGCCTTTTCTCCGGTTCATTCGGTCGCCCCCTCCTACGCCACGTCGCGCCAGCGCCCGTAGGCATAGTGGGCGGCGCAGGCCCCTTCGCTGGACACCATGCAGGCGCCCAGAGGGCTTTCCGGGGTGCAGGCGGTGCCGAACAGATTGCACTCCCGGGGCCGTTTCTGGCCGCGCAGGATGGCGGCGCATTCGCAGCCCTTTTGGTCCGGCACCGCCCGCTCTTCCACCCCGAAGCGCCGCTCCGCGTCCCAGGCCGCATAGCGCTCGCCGATGCGCAGGCCGCTGTCGGGCACCCGACCCAGGCCGCGCCATTCGAAATCCGGACGCAGCTCGAATATCTCCGCCATCAAGGCCTGGGCCTTGCGGTTGCCGTCCCGGGTCACGGCCCGGGTGAACTCGTTTTCCACCTCCGCCCGCCCCTGGTTCAATTGGCGCAGCAGCATCAAAATGGCCTGCATCACGTCCAGCGGCTCGAATCCGGCGATCACCACCGGCTTGCGGTAGTCCAGGGCAAACGGCTCGTAGGGGCGGCTGCCGATCACCGTGCTGACATGGGCCGGGCCGACGAAGCCGTCGATCCGCACGCCTTTCCCTTCCTGGCCGGGGGGGCCCAGGATGGCGCCCATCGCCGCCGGGGTCAGGACGTGGTTGCAGAACACGCTGAAATTCTTGAGCCCCAGACGGCTGGCCTCGCGGATCGCCACCGCCGTGGGCGGGGTGGTGGTCTCGAAGCCGATGGCGAAGAACACCACTTCCCTCCCCGGATTGTCCCGGGCGATGCGCACCGCGTCGGCGCTGGAATAGACCATGCGCACGTCGGCGCCGGCGGCCTTGGCCTTGAGCAGGCTGCCGCGGTTGGCGGTAGGCACCCGCAGCATGTCGCCGTAGGTGCACAGGATCACGCCAGGGATCCCGGCCAGGGCCACGGCCGCCTCGATCCGTCCCCCCGGCAGCACGCACACAGGGCAACCGGGGCCGTGGACCAGGCGCACGTTGGGGGAGAGCATGCCCTGGATGCCATGGCGGAAGATGGCATGGGTATGGCCGCCGCAGAACTCCATCAGGGCGTACTCCCGCGCCGGGTCCGCCTCCCGGGCGATGGCCGCGGCCAGGCCGGCCGCGGCGGCCCGGTCCCGGAACTCGTCCACGTACTTCACGCCGCCCCCTCCCGCGCCAGCTCGGCGAACAGGCGCAGGGTGCCCTCGGCCTCCTCCGGGTCGAGGCGGCTCAGGGCATAGCCCACGTGGACGATGACGTAGTCCCCCTCCCGCACCCCGTCCACCAGGGCCAGGGAGATCTCCTTGCGCACCCCGCCCATGTCCACCACTGCGGACTCCGGTTCCACCAAACGTTCCACCCGCGCGGGAATGGCCAGACACATGATTCGCTCCTTTCAGACTAAGTCCTGCAGCGTCACCCAGGCCTGACCCAGGCTCAGGCCCCCGTCGTTGGGGGGCACCTGGTGCGCCTGGAACACCTCGATGCGCCGCTGCCCCAGCAATTCCGCCAGCCTTTCCCTCAGGATGCGGTTGAGGAAACAGCCCCCGCCCAGGGCCACCCGCCTGAGCCCTTCCCGCTCGGCCGTTTCCGCCACCCATCGGGCGAGGCCGTCGGCCAGAGTGGCGTGGAACAGCGCCGCCCCGTAGGAGGCGTCGTCCAGGTCGGCCAGGTGGTCGAGCAGGGGCAGGAAGCTCAGCACCCCGTTCCCTTCCAACAGATAGCCTCGTTCGAGCGGCGCCACCGGGCCGCGCGCCTCGGCCAGCCCCTCCAGCAGCATGGCCCCCTGTCCCTCGAAACCCTGCACCTCCTTCACCCCCAGCAGGCCCACGGCGGCATCGAACAACCGGCCGGCGCTGCTGGTGGGGGGGCAGTTGACGCCCCGCTCCAGCATGGCGGCCACCGCCTCCGCACCGGGGCGGGCCAGGCGGGCGCCGATCTGCGCCCCCCGGCCCAGGGCGAACAGGGCGCCGGCCGCCATGCGCCACGGCTCCCGGGCGGCCCGCTCGCCGCCGGGCAGGGTCAGGTGCCCGAGGTGGCCGAGGCGTGCGGCGCGCGCCCCCTCCACCCGCAACAGCTCGCCGCCCCAGATACCGCCGTCCGCGCCCAGGCCCACCCCGTCCAGGGCGAGTCCCAGCAGCGGTCCCTCCAGGCCGTGCTCCGCCGCCACCGCGGCGATGTGGGCGTGATGGTGCTGCACCCCCAGGATCGGCACCCCGTGGCGCGCGGCGAAATCGGCGGCGAAGCGGGTGCTGAAAAAGTCCGGGTGCAGGTCGTGGGCCACCGCCTCGGGCCTGATTTCCAGCACCCGGCACAGGTGCTCCACCGTCTCCTCCAGGGCCCGGCGGGTGGCGGCGTTGTCCAGGTCGCCGATGTGCTGGGACAGGAAGGCCTCGTCGCCCCGGGTCAGGCACACGGTGTTCTTGAGGTAGCCGCCGCAGGCCAGCACAGACGGCCCTTTCGCCGTCAGCCGGATGGCCCGGGGAGTGAAACCCCGGCCGCGGCGCACCAGGGCGGGCGCCCCCTTGGCCGCGTACAGCACGCTGTCGTCGCAGCGCACCCGGATGTCCCGGTCGTGGACCAGGAAGCCGTCGGCGATGCCGGCGAGGCGGGCCAGCGCCTCCCGGTTGCCGGTCACCAGGGGCTCGCCGCCGGGGTTGGCACTGGTCATCACCAGGGCGAGCGGTTGCGGCGCAGCGAGCCACGCGGTCCCGTCGGGGCGGCCCGCCGCCTGGTGGAACAGCAGGTAGTGGAGCGGGGCGTGGGGCAGCATCACCCCCAACCGCGGCATCCCCGGCGCCACCCCGGGCAGGGCCCGGTCGCAGTCCGGCCCCTTGGGCAGCAGCACCACCGGCCTTTCCGGGGACTCCAGCAAGGCCTCCTCGTCCGGGCCGAGGTGCACCAGCCCGGCCAAGGAGGCCAGCCCTGCCAGCATCACCGCGAACGGCTTTTCCTCGCGCGCCTTGCGCAGGCGGAGGCGGGCCACCGCCTCGCCGTTGCGGGCGTCGCACGCCAGGTGAAATCCGCCCAGCCCCTTGATCGCCAGGATCTTTCCCTGGCCCAGCCAATCCAGAGCGGCGGCCAGCGGGTCCGGGGCGGATGCCGGCCGGCCTTCCCGGTCCAGCAGGCGCAGGGTGGGGCCGCACTCGGGGCAGGCGTTGGGCTGGGCGTGGAAGCGCCGGCCCTGCGGGGATTGGTATTCTTCCCGGCAGCGCGGGCACATGGGGAAGCAGGCCATGCTGGTGTGGTGCCGGTCGTAGGGCAGGGCCGTGGTGATGGTGTAGCGCGGGCCGCATTGGGTGCAATTGATGAAGGGGTGGCGGTAGCGCCGGTCGGCGGGATCGAACAGCTCCGAAAGGCAGTCCGCGCATAGGGCGGTGTCCGGGGCGATGCCGGTGGCCGCCGGCCCGCCGCGACTGGGAAGGATACGGAATCCCTCCCCGCCCTCCCGGGGCGTCTGCGCCCCCGCTTCCACCTCGCGGACCCGCGCCAGGGGCGGCGCCTCCCGGCGCAGGCGGCACAGCAACTGCTCGATGCGCACCGGCTCGCCCTGGGCCTCGATCTCCACCCCGGCGCCGTCGTTGCGCACCCAGCCGGACAGGCCCAGCTCCCCCGCCACGCGGTAGACGAAGGGGCGGAAGCCCACCCCCTGGACCTGGCCGCGCACCCGGATATGTACCCGGGCCGCTTCAGCGGCTTCTAGCCTGACCAACTCCACCCCCTCCGCCCGCTCACCCGCCTCCCGCCTTAAGAGCCGCCAGTTCGGCCTCCAGGGCGGCGATCTTTTGCTTGAGGGTGGCCACGGTCTCCCGGCGGCGCGCGACGGCGGTCTCCAGGCTGTGTTCCAGCCAGTCCAGCCATTCCTCCATGCCCTCCCCGGTGGCGGCCGAGACCAATATCACCCGAATATGGGGATTGACCCGCCGCGCGTATTCCAGGCACAGGGGCACGTTGAACGCCAGGTGGGGCAGCAGGTCCACCTTGTTGAGCAGCATCAGGTCTGCGGCGGCGAACATGTCCGGGTACTTGAGGGGTTTGTCCTCCCCCTCGGTCACCGACAGGATCACCACCTTGTGGGCCTCGCCCAGGTCGAAGGCGGCGGGGCACACCAGGTTGCCCACGTTCTCCACCAGCAGCAGGCTGTTGTCCTTGAGGCCCAGCCGCTCCACCCCGTGCCCCACCATGTGGGCGTCCAGGTGGCAGCCCTTGCCGGTATTGATCTGCAGGGCCGCCGCCCCGGTGGCGCGGATGCGCTCGGCGTCCAGGCTGGTCTGCTGGTCGCCTTCGATCACCGCCACCGGGAAGCGCCCCTTGAGGGCGTTGATGGTGCGGATCAGCAGCGTGGTCTTGCCGGAACCCGGGCTCGAAACCAGGTTGACGGCGAAGATGCCGTGCTCCCGGAACCGGCGCCGGTTGGCGGCCGCGTATTCGTCGTTCTTGCTGAGGATGTCCTGCTCCACCTGCACCAACCGGCCCGCGCCTGCGTCGTGCGAGGGGTGCGAATGCCCCCCCGGGTGGGAATGGGTGTGGCTGTGCCCCGTCCCGTCCGGGTGGACATGGCGGTGCTCGTGGGATTCCTCGCCTTCGATCCGGGCCTCGCCTGCGTCGCAGCCGCATATCGTGCACATGGTGTCTTCCTCCGGGTAATCGCCGTGATCTCAAGTTTACCGCAGAGCCGGGCCGGTGCGCAGCGGATTGTGGATTATTCCACCTCCAGTTCCTTGACCCGCATCTCGGTGCCGCCGGTGATCTGCAGCCCGAAGCCGCCGCAACCGGGGCAGGAATCGCAGCGCGCCGCGACGGCGACCGTCCGGCCGCAGTCCAGGCACCAGGCCCGGCCCTCGGCGGCGAGGATCTGCAGTTGGGCGCCCTCGGCCAGGGTGCCCTTGGTGACCGCATCGAAACAGAAACTCAGGGCGTCCGGTTCGACCCCGGCCAGGGCGCCGATCTCCAGCCACACGGTGCGTACCCGGCCGAAGCCCTGCCTGCCGGCGTTCTCCTCCAGGACATCCAGGATGCCCTGGGCCAGGGCCATCTCATGCACGGCACACCTCCATCTCCCACGACACGCAGGGGTCCAGCGCCTGCACCAGGAACGAGAGCCTGCGCCGCACCTCGCCGGGATCGCCGGCCCGTATCTCCCGGGCGCCCTGGGCCAGGGCCCCGTCGGGGTGAAAATTCCACTCGGTGGGCGCCAGCACGGCGTAGCGCAGCACCCGCCCCCCCTCGATCTCCACCCGGTGCAGCAGCAGGCCGCGGGCGGTCTCCACCCAGCCCAGGCCGCAGCCGGGGGCCGGCGCCAGCGCCCCCAGGCGCCCGGCGCTTCTCTCCCGGCCCGCGACCAGGGAAACCAATTCTACCACCCGCGCCGCGAACCGGGTCAGAACGCTATTGCCCGAGCGGGCATGGAGGTCCGCGACCAGAGGAACCCGCAGGGTACGCGCCAGGGCGCCGGTTTCCAGCGGCCGCCCGCGCCATGCCGGGCGCGCCGGATAGCCCGGGGTTTTCCCCATTTCGACCGCGATCATCATGAGCCATTCCTCGTCCGCCAGGGGGGTGAAGCCGACCGGGCTGCGGCCGAAATCGCCCTCCCCGTCCAGCAGGCGGGCGCAGCACCGTGCGGCGGCGGCATCCGCGCCCCCCGCCCAGCGCGCCAGGCCGGCACGGTCCGCGATCTCCGCCCACGCCGGGGGGGCGATCCCCAGGACGTGGCGCTCAAGCAAGGCTTCCAGGTAGCCGCCCCGGACACCCGGTTCCGCCGCTGAAGGGGGACTTCCGTCGGCACGTTTCCATTCGCCGCCCGCCAGGAGGCGGGCCGAGACTTCCCCAAGCCGGCGCCGGGCTTCGGCCAGCAGCGGCCATTGGGCCTGCTGCCCCAGCAACTCGGGCCAGTCTACCAGGAGGCGCCACAGATATTCCTGCGCGATCTCCGCGCCCACCAACAGTTTCCTGGCATGCAGCGCCGGTTCCCCGGGCGTTTCGCCGCGGGCGGCCTCCGTGGCCAGCAGCGCCGCCACTGTCTGTGCCCTGCCGCACAGGCTGAACAGCATGGGCACCGTATCCACCGCCTGTTGGGGCGTCATGCCCCGCAGCAGGCGGGACGCTTCCAGGGGGCGCCCGGAGCGGATTTCCACCCGCTGCACGGCGCGCCCGTCCCACACCGCCCTTAGTGCCAGGCCGCCTTCAACGGCCACGCCCGCCCCGCAGGAAGTCGCGCCGCGTCATGGAGGCTGCAGCGACCGCGCCGGGAGGGCGATTGTCCCCGTGTGCCTCGGGATCGGGCAAAGCGAACAGCGTATCGAGCGCCGTCCGGGCGGCGCACCGCGCGCTTGCCTGGTCGGCGAATTGCGGTAGCGGGGAAAACAGCGAGCAGGACTGGTAGTCCCCGAGCCCCGGCTCGAACCCGCCGATAAACTCGAATTCCCCGGCCGGAAAGCGCAGCAGGCGTGACTCGCCCACGGCGAGGGCGCGCCAGCGGCCGCCCTGCTGAGGCAGCAGCAGACAGCTCATGAACCAGGGAGTGACGAGCACGCCGCTCCAGCAACCGCCCCGCGGTTTGAAGCCCACCGCCGCCACGGCCAGGGCCGGATTGAGAAACGGCAGGTCCGCCATGCGCATCCGCTGGATCCGGAGGAACACCTGCTCCAGCACGGAGGAAGGATCGGTGGCGAAGCCGTCGGCGGCTGGGCCGGCAATGCTCACGACGGTTCCCGCAGCCATTGCAGCAGTTCCCCCAGCCGCTGCGCGGAGTCGCTCAAGTCCTCCGGGGCAGCAAGGGCCGCTTCCGGGATCTCGGCGATTTCCAGGGTATCCAGGATCAACTGGTCCGCCGAATTGTAATACTGCACCCGCCACACCCGGCGCACGCCGGTGGCGCCGATGCGGCAGTTGCCGTAGCCCCGGGACAGCAGGGTGAGCGCGCCGACCCCCAGGGCCCGCTCCAGCAGCAGGAAATCCGTGGGGGCCATGGGCAGCAAGGTGAAGTTGATCACATGGGGAGGGCCGCCGGGGCTGAAGGCCGCCAGTTGCTGCCGCACCTCCTCCAGCAGCGCCGGGCCGTTCATCACCCCCTCCGGGAGTTCGCCCGGGAATAGCGGCAATGGCCGGCCCCGTTCGGCCGCCTCCAGGACAACGCCCGGGATGGGACCGACCTCCAGCAGTTCCAGGGCCGGCCCCTCCCCGCTGCCCTGGCGGCGCACCCGCCATACGCCGGCGAACGCCGACTCCTGCACCCGTAGCGGCGCGCCGTCGGCCACCCGCGCGCTTACCTCTCCTTCCCCCAGCAGTTGATCGAGCAAGGCCAACTCGGAGGGCTGCAACCCGGACAAGGGGAACCGGCGGCGGCCCGGCCCGCCGCCGGCGCATGCCGCGGCCGCCTCCCGCACCTTCTCCAGCAGTTGCGACACCGCCTCCGGGCAGGCGGCCGGGTCGGGCAGCTCGGGCATGGCGAAGGTGCGCATCTCGCGGGGCAGGGCCGGCGGCCTCATCCCCCTCCCCCGCGCCTCAGGTGCGGCGGCAACTCGGGCTCGCGCCCGGCGAGGTCGGCGAAGTAATCGCCGATCTCCACCTGCTCGCCGCCAAGCACCGCCTCCAGGGCGTCCAGGGCGCGGTTGATGCGGTGCGCCTCGTCCTCGGCCAGCACTTCCCGGGCAGAGCCCAGGAAGGTCAGGAGCCAGGTACCCGGGGGCTGCGGCCCCACCAGGGCCAGGTCGATCCGCCGGCGGTCGCCGCGGCCCTCGCACCAGGCGAACAGACCATCGCTTTGCGCCACCCGCAACGGGATGCCGACGCACATCAGCCTTCGCTCCCGCCGCGCGCCGCCAGGAAGCGCGGGGCCCCCCGCCGGCAGGCCGCCCGTTCGCTGGGGCGCTGCCCTTCGTAGGCGGCCAGATCCAGCCCGTGGCCGTCGATCCGATCCGGCGCGGCGCGGGGCTCGGCCCGCACTTCCCAGTTCTCCAGCCAGCCCAGCGCCACGCCGATGGCCGGTCCCAACTGGGCCTTCACCGGCTCCCGCAGGCTGCCGCCGAAGTCGTCCAGTTCCACCGGTTGAACGCCGATCAGCACCAGTTCTTCGGGATAACGGCCGGTGAGTCTGGCGCAGGCGAGCACCTCCTGGAAGCCGGTCTGGTGCAGGCTCATCTTCTTCACTCCCAGAAACGCGGGCACCTCTTCGTTCAGCACGATCTTCAGGGTTCCCGGGGGCAGCCCGTAGTCCACCGCGTCGAACACGATCAGCCGGCGCGCGGCCTGCACATGGTGGAGCAGGTACAGGCCCTGGGTGCCGCCGTCCAGCAAGCGCACCCGGGGCGGGAAGACGTAGCCTTGCTGCATGGCCTCCACCGCCCGTACTCCGAAGCCCTCGTCCGCCCACAACAGGTTGCCGATGCCCAGCACCAGGATTTCCCGCCGTTGCTCCTCTTTGCCCCTTGTCATGGGTTTCCCGCCGGTCAGTCCTTGAACATGCGGTACCCGCTCACCATGGTGCTGATGATGCTCTGGCGGGACATGATGTCCTCGCGGATGGCCACGTAGACATGGATGATGACGAAGCACACCATCACCCACATCACCAGATGGTGCCAGGAATGCACCGCCTGGCTGCCGCCCATGAGCGGAATCAGCCAGCCGAACGCTTGGCTCTGCCAGCTTCCCAGTCCCTCGCCCTCGCCGTACAGGGCGAAGCCGGTAAAGATCATGAACACCGAAGGCAGGGTGAACAGGAAGAACATCCCCACCTGCGCCAGGGGGTTGTGGCCCAGGTATTTCTTGGGGGCCTTCTCCAGGAACAGGTACCAGCGCAGCTCGAACAAGACCTCCTTCCACCAGTTCAAGTCCGCGAAGGGGGGGGTGAATATCTGGCGGGAATGCCGGTTGCCGACGAAGGCCCAGTATAGGCGGCCAAGGAAGCCCACGGCGAAGAGATAGGCGGCGGCGAAGTGGGCGAAGCGGATATAGCCCATGAGAAAGTGCCCGCTCGCCTCCCCCGGCTGGGTGGGCAGCGGGTGAGAAATGAGATAGCCGGTAACCGCCAGCACCGTGATGCACAGGGCGTTGACCCAGTGCCACAGGCGCACCGGCGCCTGGTAGACGTAGACCGCCGGCAGCCTTTCTCCGACCAGCACGCCGGTCACCTCCCGTTCGACATGGAACATGGCGCCTCCTCCTCAGCGGACCAGCACGTTGGAGAGCTCCTCGCCGCCCGGGGACATGACGTGGGTCGAGCAGGCGAGGCAGGGATCGAAGCTGTGCAGGGTGCGCAGGATCTCCAGGGGCTGATCGGCCTGGGCCACGGGGGTGTCGAGCAGGGAGGCCTCGAACGGGCCGATCTTGCCGGCGGCGTCCCGGGGCGAGCCGTTCCACGTGGTGGGCACCACGCACTGGTAGGAGTCGATCTTGGTGTCCTTGATCTTGAGCCAGTGCCCCAGCGCCCCCCGCGGCGCCTCGCTGAAGCCCACCCCCCGCGCCTCCTTGGGCCAGGAAACGGGCTCCCATTTGTCCACGTTGGCAGTGGCGGTGTTGCCCGCCTTGATGCTGGCGACCAGCTTGTCGTAGAAATAACGCATCCGGTGGGCGGCCCAGGAGCATTCCAGGCCGCGGGCAGCGGTGCGGCCCAGGGTGGAGAACAGGGCGCTAAGGGGCAGGTCCAGCTTGTGCAGCACCATCTCCACCGGCTCCTTGAACTCGGGAATGCCGTGGGCGTAACCCACCAGGAAGCGGGCCAGGGGGCCCACCTCCATGGCATGGCCACGCCAGCGCGGGGCCTTGATCCAGGAATACTTGGCGCCCTCGTCCAGTTCCCGGATGTCGGTCTTGCTGCCCTTGGTGTTCTTGCCCAGCACGAAATCGGGTTCCGTCAAGCCCTCGAACGGGTGCAGCCCCTTGGCCTCGTCCGGGTAGCGGTACCAGGAGTGGGTGACGAACTCCTGGACCTGCTGCGGGTCCTTCAGGTCCACGTCGTGGACCTCCTTCAGGTTTCCGCCGGCGATGGCGCCGCGGGGCATGAGCAGGCTGGCGTTGGTGTAATCGTTGGCCTGGTCCGGGAACTCGCCGTAGGCCAGCACGTTCTGGCTCGCCAGCCCCCCGCCCCACTTCGCCCAGTCCTTGTAGAAGGAGGCCACGGCCAGCAGGTCCGGGATGTAGACCTGGTCGACGAACTGGATGGTGCGGTCGATGATGCCAACCACCAGGTCGAGCCGCTCCATGTTGATGGCGCCCACCGCCCCGGTATGATCCAGGTTGATGGGGCAGGGAACGCCCCCCACCAGCCAGTTGGGATGGGGGTTCTTGCCGCCGAACACGGTCTGGACCTTGACGATCTCCCGCTGGAAATCCAGGGCCTCCAGGTAATGGGCCACCGCCATCAGGTTGGCCTCGGGCGGGAGCTTGTAGGCCGGGTGGCCCCAGTAGCCGTTGGTGAACGGCCCCAGTTGGCCCGATTCCACGAAGCGCTTGAGGCGCTCCTGCAACTCCCTGAAATAGCCCGGCGAGGACAGGGGCCAGGAAGAGATGCTCTGGGCCAGGGTCGAGGTGGCCTTGGGGTCGGCCTTGAGGGCGGAGACCACGTCCACCCAGTCCAGGGCGTGCAGGTGGTAGAAGTGCACCAGATGGTCGTGGGCATACAGGGTGGCGTGCATCAGGTTGCGGATGATGTTGGCGTTCTCGGGGATCTTGATGTCCAGGGCGTCTTCCACCGCGCGCACCGAGGTCAGGGCGTGGGTGCCGGTGCACACCCCGCAGATGCGCTGGGTGAAGGCCCAGGCGTCGCGCGGGTCCCGGCCCTTGAGGATGATCTCCAGGCCGCGCCACATGGTGCCGGTGGACACCGCGTTGCGGATCACGTTGTCGCCGTCCAGGTTCACCTCCACCCGCAGGTGGCCCTCGATGCGGGTGACCGGATCGACCACCACCCGTTTGCCGCTGTTGTCCAGCTTGAAGCCTTGGGTTTCGTACGCGCTCATGCTCAGTCGCCTCCTTCCTCGCCGGGTCCGTGGTGCCGGGCGCGCTTAACCGCGCTGACCGCGGCATGGGCAACCACGGCCGCACCCACCACCGCCGCCGCGGTGCCCCCTACCTTGTCGGCGTTGGACTCGATGCCGAACTGGCGGATGTCGGTCACGCGGTCGTAGAACGAGCCCCTGTCCCAGAATCCCTCCTCGGAACAGCCCAGGCAGCCGTGGCCGGAGCCGATGGGGAACGACACCCCGCCGTTCCAGCGCACCGTGGAGCAGGCATTGTAGGTGGTGGGCCCCTTGCAGCCCATCTTGTACAGGCAATAGCCCTTGCGCGCCGAGTCGTCGTCCCAGTGCTCCACGTACTGGCCGGCGTCGAAATGGGGACGGCGGTAGCACTTGTCGTGGATGCGCTGTCCGTAGAACATCTTGGGCCGCCCCTGGCGGTCCAGCTCGGGCAGGCGGTCGAAGGTCAGCATATAGGCCAGCACCGCGGTCATCACCTCGGCGATGGGCGGGCAGCCCGGCACGTTGATCACCGGCTTGTCGGTGATCACCCGGTGCACCGGCGTGGCCCGGGTGGGGTTGGGCTTGGCCGACTGCACGCAGCCCCAGGAGGCGCAGGAGCCCCAGGCGATGACCGCCTTGGCGTCCTTGGCCACCCGCCGCAACTGCTCCACGAACGGCTTGCCGCCGACGATGCAGTACATGCCGTCCTCGTTCAGGGGCGGATTGCCCTCCACCGCCAGGATATAGTTGCCCTTGTACTTGGCGGCGACCTCGCCCAGGATAGCCTCCGCCTGGTGGCCGGCCGCGGCCATGATGGTGTCGTCGTAATCCAGGGAGATCATGGACAGCACCACATCCTTGGCCAGGGGATGGCCGGAACGGATGAAGGATTCGGAACAGCAGGTGCATTCCAGGCCGTGCAGCCACAGCACCGGGGTACGGGGCTTGGTCTCCATGGCATGGGCGATGTTGGCCGCCATACCAGGGGCCAGGCCCAGGGAAGCGGCAGTCAGGCTGCAGAATTTCATGAAGCTGCGGCGGGTGATGCCCTGGCTGCGCATCACCTCGTAGAAGGTCTCGGTAGGCGGCATGTGATCTCCTTCGGTATCGGGCTCCTGATATTTATTAATTTAATGTAGATCATTTTTGCGGATGTGCAGGTCGTTTTTTTGAAGCGCCACCGCGCCGTTGTTCACATAAGTCCCGCCCCATCAAGAAGGCGGGGCAGGCCGTCTGCACGGCCTGCCCCGCTCGCCCCCGTAGCAAATTGTACCGGCGGCAGCGCAACAAATCCGCCGGATCCGGTCCTTGACTACCCCTGAGCCACGTTGTTGCACATCATGCCACCGTTCAGGGCTCCCAGAAAAGCCGTCAGGTCGTCTATTTCGGAGTCGCTCCAGCTTTGGCTCCTGATGTTCATGACGACCGGATCGACGGTGCCTACGAATTGCCCCTCGTAGGGGTCGACAGTCCCCGTTACGATTCCTCTGACCGTGAATTCCACCGCGTCCCTCAGGTTGAAGTACTTGCCATTGTGCATATAGGGGCCGGTGCATGCCAATTGCCTTAGGGTCGGCGTTTTGAATTTGCCGAGGTCGTCGGTGTTCTTGGTCACGTAGTAGCGTCCCAGGTCGTAACCCTGATACCCGGGCAGTTCCGTGTTGGGGAACAACGGCCCGCCGGTGACGTCGTTGGTTCCTGTTTCGTAGCCTTGCCGGAACACCCCGAGGTTGTGGAAGCCCACGCTCGATGGGTTGGTATAGACGGCATCGGTGAAGAACGGCGGCGTATGGCAGGAGGTACAGCTACCCTTGCCCTGAAACAGATTGAGTCCCCTGATCTGGGCAGCGGTCAGCGCCGTGGTGTTGCCGGCCGCGTAGGAGTCGTAGGGCGAATCGAACGACAGCACGGTCCGTTCGAAGGATGCAACCGCCTTGGCCACCGCCTGGAACACCACGGGCACTTGGTACGAGGTGCCCAGATACTGCGCGATGTCGGGAAACGCGTTGAGAAAATCCGCCTTGTAATTGGCAAGGACGTATTGCACAACGGTTTGCGCGGTGTTGTTCATCTCCAAAGGATTTTGAATGGGGCCCAGCGCCTGGGCTTCCAGACTGGTCCCGGCAAGAATCTGCCCGGACACCGGATCGACCAGGTGCTGCGCATTGCCGTCCCAGAACTGGCTGTGCTGATAGGCCGCGTTGAACACCGTAGGAACATTGCGCTGCCCGTGACGGCCGTACACGCCAACCCCGCGGACCAGGCCGTTGGTGAAACCGTGCATCATGTCGTGGCAACTGGCGCATGAAACCCGCGTCCTGCCGGCGCTGGGGTCCGACAGGCCACGATCCATGAACAGCATCCTGCCGAGCTGGATCTTGGCGGGGGTGAGGGGGTTGGAGGCCGGTACCGGCACCGGAGGCGCGGCCCCGCCGCCCATGGTGGCGGCCGCACTGAGATTGACGGCGGCACTGCCGGCCAGGAGCGATAAACTCAGAACAAGTACCGGCGTGCTGACAGCTTTTTGCATGATGTTCTCCTTCGTTTCAATGGAATGGGTGTCGCGCTGCATTCTCCCTGCTGTTGACGTTGTTATATTCCGATTTATAGATACCCCCCCCGGATATGTCAACGTCAATGGATGAGGAAGGCGACGGCAGGCATACGCGCCCGGCCAAGCAGAGCCGCGATGGAACTCGATGATGTCGATCGGAAAACAAGGAAAATCCCTCTCGCCCGGGGAAAGGCAAGATCCGGCACCGGCAGGCCGGGCCGCAGGCGGAACGCCAAGTCGATTCGCGGTCCCAGGGTCACGCGACATCGGGGGCCGGATATCTATAGACTATTCCCGAATGGTCAAGATGCGCACCGCCACGGCAAGACAGCGCTACCTATTCGGTCGGCTTTTCCACCGGACGGCGCCCCCGCGAGAACCGCTTAAAGAGACAGACAAGGCGCTACCGGAGTCAGGGAAGGCGCGGTAAAGGATCAGGAGGACGCGCCTTGCGCCTTCTGCAAGCTGGAGATGAGGAGACAGCGCACCCGGGGCGGACTGGCGTCGCACTGCTGGACGAGTTGTTCCAGGGCCCGTTCCATCTGGCGCAGTTGTGCCATCCGCTCGCGAACCGCTGCCAGCTTGCCGGCGGCGACGGCCTTGGCTTGGGCGCAATGGCTGCCGTCCTCCAGGCTCAGCAGGGCCGCGATTTCGTCCCGGGTGAACCCCAGCCGCTGGGCCCGCTTGATGAAACTCACCCGCTACATGTCGGCCAGACCGTAGCGACGGATGCCGCCCAACGGCTTGGCGGGCTCCGCCAGCAGGCCACGCCGCTGGTAGAAGCGAACGGTCTCCACGTTCATCCCTGCCGCCTTGGCCAGGGCCCCGATGGTCAGCGATTCCGACATGACGACTCCGTAGCTGGGTACAGGCCCCATATTAGGCCCGTCGCAGCAAATTGTCATGCCGACTCACGGAGAGGCCCCCTTGCCTCCTTTAACCTAGATTCCTCAGTTGGACGGGGTGGAGTGTGCGGTTTTTTGGGTGCATGGCAAGGCGCGACGACGCGGAATGATTGTTCCATTCCAAGGAGTTGCACCCGTAAAGGGTGTCCCCGCCGGGAGCGGCAGCAAAGCTGCTCGCTCCGGCGAGACAACGCCGCCATGCGCTCCAAAAACCGTGCAATCCGCCCCGTCCAACTGAGGAATCTAGTAGTACGTTCCATCAATAACATTACATATTGATATATAATGGCCGTGGTTTTTGTGCAACTCTTAACGGGGGCGACCATGGCGGGAAAGACGAAACGTGCGGCACTGGTGTTGACGGAGGAT
>JAJZUU010000016.1 GCA_021848325.1 Pseudomonadota bacterium
CCTGACCGGTCCATATTTCGCCGCTTTTTTGGTCAATAGAACGACTATTGACCTGCAAAATCGACAAAATCTGTCCTCGACCAGCCGAATTTTCGCTTCGATTCTTCAAGTCCGACAGGCTCCTAGGTTCAAGAATCTCATCTGTGACCAAGGCTGCCGAACCGGCAGCCACGGGGAATGGGTGTTCCCCCGGACCGGCCCGGGGTCACGCTCAGCCGGTAAAGGCCTGATGTTTCCAGGGCTGATTACTTTTCCCCGAAACGCCCCCACGCTTCGCGTCCGGTTCCGGGTAAAATGACCGCCAGCGGCCGGTGATGGCCCGGCGCAAACACAGCAAAGGAAATCGGTGGGCACTGGCAAAGGAAGACGCACAACAAGGGAAGACGAGGGCCAGGGGCGACTGCGCACGCTGCTGCGGGCGTTTCGGCATCGCAACTACCGGCTTTTTTTCACCGGCCAACTGGTGTCCCTCACCGGGACCTGGATGCAGTCAGTGGCCCAGGCCTGGCTGGTGTACCGGCTTACCCATTCCGCGGTACTGCTGGGGCTGGTCGGGTTCGCCGGCCAGATCCCGGTATTTCTGCTGGCAGCCCTGGGAGGTACCGTGGCGGACCGCCGCAACCGCCGCACCCTGCTCATCGTCACCCAGACCTGCTCCATGTTGCTCGCGTTCACTCTGGCGGCCCTCACCCTGGCGGGCTGGGTCCAGGTGTGGCACATCTTCGTGCTGGCGGTGCTGCTGGGGATGGTCAACGCTTTCGACATCCCCGGACGTCAATCCTTCGTAATCGAGATGGTGGGCCGGCAAGACCTGCTCAACGCCATCGCCCTGAATTCCTCCATGATCAACGGTGCCCGCATCGTCGGCCCCGCCCTGGCCGGGCTGCTGGTGGGCGCGGTGGGCGAAGGCTGGTGCTTCGCTCTCAACGGCGTAAGCTATCTGGCGGCGATCGCCGCCCTGGCGCTGATGCATCTCGCGCCCCGTCCGAAGGCGGCTGCCCATGGCTCGGCCCTGGCCCACATCGCCGAGGGCTTCCATTTCGCCTGGCGCACCGAGCCGATCCGGGCACTGCTGCTGCTGATCGGCCTGGTGAGCCTGACCAGCATGCCCTACATGGTACTGATGCCGGTGTTCGCCGCCAAAGTCCTGCACGGCGGGCCGGAGGGCCTGGGCCTGCTGATGTCCGCCGCCGGCAGCGGCGCCCTGGTCGGGGCGCTCACCCTGGCGGCCCGGCGCGGGGTACACGGGCTGGGGTGCTGGGTGGCCTTCGCCGCGGCGGGTTTCGGCGGGGGGCTGATCGCCTTTTCCCTGTCTCGCTCCTTCTGGCTATCGGCGGCCCTGCTGGTGCCGGTGGGCTTTTTCATGATGGTGCAGATGGCCTCCTCCAACACCCTGATCCAGGCCATGGTGCCGGACCGCCTGCGCGGCCGGGTGATGGCCCTCTATTCCATGATGCTGATGGGCATGGCTCCGTTCGGGGCACTGATCTCCGGGATGCTGGCAGAGCGCCTGGGCGCCCCGGCGGCGGTCGGGATGGGGGGTGCGGTATCCGTCCTCGGGGCGGGTTGGTTCGCCCTGAGGCTGCCGTCCCTGCGGGTCAAGGCGAGGGAGTTGATCGTGGCCCAGGACATGGCGGGTGGAGAACCGCCGGACAAAATGACGGGCAAAGGGGTGGGGTGATTATCCCAGTAACGGCAGCCGACCGCTCAGTCGGGGTTTCCGCATCATGATTCCAATGTACTTTTGCATAATTCCAGGGGACTCTTCGGGGTATTCATACGGTAGTTTTCTTGTTTCTGGCAATGTTTTCGTCATTTATTCCGGCTTTTTTCACTCGCCGAATCGGGTAAAACGAATACGTGGCAACCCTCCGGGCCGCGGCTGCTTTGCGCACATGCCGGTGTCGCAAGCCGCTTGTTGTGAATGGCACAACGGCGCGTCTTGCTTCGTGGCCTGTGCGCAAATCAGTCACGGCAAATGTCCAGGTTATTGTTTCTCGACGCCTTAGTGACCACCTTCCTCGGTTGAGCGGCCAGGTGTGGCGGCCGCTTCGTACCGCACGGATTCGAACAAGCGCTCGAAGCGCAATTTATCGTCCGTGGAAAAGGGTTCGGCGCTGCCCGAGGGCATATTGCCGATGCGGCAGCCTTTGATCAGCCCCTTTTTGTGGCGCATCTCCGCCAACGCCCGGCGCGCGAGCCCCATCTTGCGCAAGTGGTCGCGAATTCTGAAATAGACAATCTCCTCTGCGCGGTTTAGAACGGCGAACCCGACTGTAAATCCGAGCGGAGCGGCCACCGGCTTGCCCTGCAGTTCCTTGCCTTGCTTTTCCTTGTCCTGAAGCTGCAGGCGCAGCACGATCACGGTACCTTCTTCTTCCAGTTCCTGGTTGCCCCGGAAGAACTCGTCGATCAGGCCGCATTCCAAAGCGTTCAGATCTTTCCTGGCGTCTGCCACGGACTTGGCATCGCCGACACGGACCGCGCCCATGTCCAGGTCCAGCCGGAGCTTGCAGAAGCTCTGGAAGCGCGCCCCGTAGGTGCCGGCGCACACGGCCCATGTGGCCTGGAACATGGGACACCAGGACCAGTGCTTGAACAGGTTGATCCAGCCCCGGTTGTCGGGGTGGGCGTATTCGTGTTCCAGGTCGAGGTCGAGATAGACGTCCTCCATGAGCTGCATCATGGCGTTGCACAGGTAGAAGCCGTTGCGGAATGTTTTTTCGTCCGTGGGCAGCCAGGGCCGCTCGCGCCCGCTCAGTGCTCCGGGGCCCCCGGCCTGTTCCAACTGCAGTTCCGCCTCAAAAACGGACAACACGTCGGCGGTGAGCGAACTCTCGTGGATGCCGGTCGCCAACCACTGCCCGGGGTGTTTTTCCCCCGTTTCGTGGTCCCTGATCTGGCTGACGACCTCGTCCCATTCCGGGTAGAAATTCCGGTCGAGGAAGGCGAGGGTTGGGTCGGTGCGCAAGCGCTCGTAAATCTTGTCCAGGGTCTCGGCGTGCTTGGTGAACGCCGCCGCCCCTGCGCTTCGGGGATACCACGCTTGACGCAGGTTCACGAAAATCCCCTCCAGATCGCCGTGGCATTTCTCCGTCTTCCCTTTGTTGCCGGCACCGGTTCTTTCCGCGTCCACCATCTCCAGCGCCGGTTTCAGCACCGCGTCGGCGATGTGGTAGCCCAGATTCCGGTAGCTTTCGAACTGGCTCTCGTCGAACCACTGGTCGGCCGTCGGCTGTTGCGGGAAGCCTTTGTTGCGGGCGGCATACTGCAGGATGTCCGCCGGCTCGTCGCCGCTCAGGGAGGGTTTGATGTAGAGCAGCATGCCGGGCTGGGCGCCCTTGTCCACGTCCTCGTAATGGATGAGGCCCACCACGCCGTGCACAGCACTGCGGCCCGAATCGCCGGCGGGGCGCAGTTGATCCGGCTGAAGCTCGATGCGGATGCCGAAATCGGTGTAGCACTTGCGGATCGCGTTGCCCAGGTCGTCGAAGCGATAGTCGTCGTCGGCCGCCGCGTCTGACGCCACGATGTAGCGGCAGCGGCGCCGCACCAGCTCGTAGATGCCCAGATTCTCGAAATGGCCCCCGTCGCTGAGGTACACGAAATTATTGTCCTTGTCGGCGCTGCCTGTCAGTTCCTTGAACAGATACCACGGCGCAAAACACGGGTCCGACTTTTGCCACTTGGCGTTGGACGGATTGGCGCACCAGCGCCCCAGCCGGACGTTGAACACGGTGAGCAGGAAGGCGATGGCGGGCACAGTATGATAGCCCATGTTGGGGCTTGCGGCCGCCCCCGACACGGCCATGGCGCTGCCCAGCCGAACGCCCTTCGGCACCGTTTCGCTGCCATATTTGGCGGTCAGTCGATAATTCCCCTTTTGTTCCTCCAAGTTTATCTGGTAATAGCCGGAGTAAAGGGGGCTGAAAATAAAGGACGCGGCCTTGCGGGTCTGCCAGGCGAGTTCCTCGCCCGCTGCCAGATTCAGCGCGGCATTGATGATGGGATAAGGCCGCTGCACTAGCCTGCTCAGCGGCAGATCGTCGTTCGGGTCGAAGCCGGTATAGGAGTCGCTGCGGCGCTCGGATTCCTTCCGGGCCGCGCCCAGGTAGCAACGGGTCAAGCGGTGGTGATAGAAATTGTGAAGGGAAAACACGTTCACGTTGACCCGCCACCCCAGGAGGCCGGCCACCAAGACGCATGCGCCAAATAGGGCCAACAGAGGAAGCAAGTCCGTATTGCCGCTTGAGCAGGAGTAGACGGCCACCAATTGGGGGAAGGTATAGTAGTAAGGGTCCACTCCCCGGGGGCACGCGGTGGAAAAGCTTGCAAGAAGATTGTCCAGGCCGGCGGACAGCAGCAGGAACACCCCCGCCAGGAACACATAAGGGCCGATCCGCGCCAGCAGTTCCAGCCAGCGGCGGCCGTTCGTCCCGCCCGCGCCGGTCGCCGGGCTCTTCGCTGCAAACAGGCTGCCGAGGGTGGTGACGATCCAGCCGACGCCGACCGAGCCAAGCCAGGCAGGGGCCATTGTGACGGCCCATGCCAGCAATGGCGCCGCCAGGAATACGACGGCAAACAGCAGCGTCCAAATCACCTGCACCCGCAGCAATTGCCCGCCGAGACGTGCCCACCATTCCCGCTGGAACCCGGAGAATCCCCGTTCCATCAATCCGATGAACAACACCGCAGTCAAGGTGAACACCGTGAGAACGAGCGGTCCCGCCAGGGTCGGCACCAGCCAGGTCCACTGCAGCGAGTCACCGCTGCCGATCAAAGCCAACACCCCGCCGTCGCTCCCGGTGTAGATCCCGAAAACATGAGCGATGAAGTCGGCGAGTAACTTCAATAGGGCGCCGCCAAGGGCGCCGGCCCCAACGGATGCGAACAGCCACCTCCACCGGCCCGATTTATGCGCCTCGCTCGATTGATCGACTTCTCGCCGCAACCGCCGAGCGCCGATAGACCCGACAGCCAAAGCCGCCACGAGCAGTACGATGGCCTTCCAGACCCAGTGCCAGCACTGAAGACCGTTGAGCGCCGCGTAGACCAGGTAGTAACTGCCGGCCCACGAGGCCAGAACGAGGGGTAATACAACGGTAACCAGAACCCCCCATGACCCTTGCAGCGAGCAAGGTTTCTTCCGGTCGCAAGTCAAGTTCCAGATGGCAAAAACGATCGCGACGACCAGGCAGAGCCACGCCGCGAGGACAGCCATGCCGAAGCGGGGCTCGACGTTCTGAAGCAGACCTCCGGCCCATGGGACCATGCCCTGCCCCACCCGATTCACCAACCGCGGCAGCAGCAGGATCACCCCGAGGATTGCGGCCAGCAGGGTCTGATTGAGCAGCAGATTGCGCAGATAGGTGCTGACCGCGGCCAGGGTGTCCAGACCCAGAACGCCCAGCCTGGGGGTAAGATAGTTGCTGTACGATCGTAAAAACCGGATGTGTTGCGACTCGCCATGGTCCTTGCCGGGCTTGGCACATTCATCCTCACTGTGGTTGTCGGGCTTGGAAAGCTCGTCCTCTACGGCCTCCAGTTGTTTGCCGCGATGACGGAGCAGGGCGGACAACCATCCGCCGATATAGCCCCCGCCCGATACCGTGGAAAGATAGTCGAAGCACCCCAGCATGCGGTGCTTTGCCAGGGCCTGCAACACTCCCAGGTTGAAGGTCGCGCTGCGGATGCCCCCGCCGGAAAAGGCGAGGCCCGCCAGCCTCGCCTCGTGAGCACGGGAAAGCGGGGCGCCGCCAGAGCCCCGTTCCATGATGCCGGGTATGGCGCCGAGCTCGGCCCGGAGGACCGTCTCGAACGCCACCAATGACAACTCATCCAGCATGCTCCTGGTCTTTTCCCCCAGTATTCCCTCCCTTTCCCGGATTCCGTACTTATTCTGAAACTTCCTCAGGGCCTTTTCGGTATCTTCCTCGGAAACGTTGACGCCGTCCTTAAGGCAACCCTGCTCGGATAGCACAAGCTGGTAGGGTAGAAGTTCGTCCAGCAGCAGCGGGATGAGTTCGTTACTTGGAGTGCCGTCTTCCTTAAGCCCTTGCCTTTCCTGCAACTTCTTGATGGCCTGCTCGGTTTTGCATTCCTCTTTGCCGTTACCGTTGTGATAGTCCCCGAGAAGCTTCAGCAAGCGCTGAATGCGCTCGATATCCACCGTGGGTTCAGGTACCTCTTCGGTTGCCATGATCTCCCTCCCATCTGCGGCTCGCTCCGCGGCCCACGCCGGCTGGATCGGCCTACAGGTTGCGGCCGTCGAGATACGCCTTCATGGTGTCCAGCCCGGCCTGGATCAGCGCCTGCAGGCGCTCGTCGCTCATGTCGAACTCGGTGGTGCCGTAACCCTTGGCCGGCAGCCGGCACACCTCGCCCTGGTGGGCGACGATGGCGGCCTTGTCGTGGGCGTCGGTCATGGTATCCACCAGGCGCTGGATGCGCTGTACCGTCCTGAGCCGCTTCACGTTGTCCAGCAGGCCGCCCTTCAGTTGCTCTGTGCCGGCCGGCGCGGACGGCTCGGGCGCGCCGGGGACGGGGAGCGCCTCGTCGATGAGGAAGCCCATATTGGACACGGCGTCCGGGTCGGTATCCCCCATCAGGGCCCGGGTGTGGTCATCCTTGGAACTCAAGAGATCGATGGGGAAATTGGACAGCACGCCGCCGTCGACCACGGTATGGCCGCTGATGTCCGCTCCCCGGTAGGTGCCCCACTCCCGCTGCCAGACCACCTCCTGCCACACGAACGGGATGCTCATGGACATACGCACCGCCCAGGCCACCGGGCAGCGCGGGGCGGTGCGCCGGTTGAGCACCAGCATCTCCCGGCCCGCGGTGTCGGACGCCACCAGGGTCAGGTCGCTGCCGGTCCTTTGGGCGAACGCCTCCAGGGTGGCGCCGGCCAGGTTGCGCCCGTCCGCGTCGAGCTTCTCTCTCATCCATTCCAGGAATTTCGTTCCGTGGTACAACCCGCCCCGTTCCACGAAGGAGAACATCTCCCGGTAGGCGTCCACCTTCATCAACTGGTCGAAGATGCGCTCGTCGATCTCTCCCTCGGCCATATCGGGAATCCAGGGCAGGTCCACCTGCTTGAAGATGGCATAGGTCACGCTGTCGCGGATGTCCGCTTCCGCGAAATCCTCGGCGATATCCATGAAGGTGGAAAAGCGCGGCTTGCCGTCGGGCAGCTTTTCGTTGATCGCCCGGTCCATGTCGGCCGCCTTGTAGCCGGCGGCCATCAGGGTCGCGGTGATCGCCCCGGCCGAGGTCCCGACGAAGCGCCGGGCGCGGTGGCCGCGCGTCTCGAACTCCCGCAGGGCGCCGACGAACACCGCGCCCTTCGCCCCCCCGCCTTCGAATACCAGATCGAATTCCATCATCTCCTCCTCACCTGTGGGCCATGGCCACATCCCCTTCCGGATGCCGCTCTCCATCCATTTATTCATCATAGCAGGCGGCGACGGGGATATTCCGGGGGGAAGTTTTCGATGTCGGCGCCCAGCCGGGTCTATAGTTGAATACCTTACGGGCGAGGGATTTGATAGCATTTAACTATTGACATAATTGTAACAATCAATTTTACCAATAGTCCGCCGCCCCCTATTCTTGTACCTGAAGCCGGGACGAAGCGCCCGGCCCCGGGGCAGACGCCCCGCCAACCAAGCCACAGGAGACTCTCATGACCAACCGCAAAACCATGACCACCGCCGCCGGCACGCCGGTCGCGGACAACCAGAACACGCTCACCGCCGGACCCCGCGGCCCGGTGTTGATGCAGGATTACCAACTGATGGAGCGCATGGCCCACTTCAACCGGGAACGGGTGCCGGAGCGGGTGGTCCACGCCAAGGGCGCGGGGGCCTACGGGACCTTCACCGTGACCGGCGACATCTCGAAATACACCCGCGCCAAGCTGTTCGACAAAGTGGGCAATCGGTGCGAGACCTTCGTGCGCTTCTCCACCGTGGCGGGCGAACTGGGCTCGGCGGATACGGTGCGCGATCCGCGCGGCTTTTCCGTGAAGTTCTATACCGAGGAAGGCAACTGGGACTTGGTGGGCAACAACACCCCGGTGTTTTTCCTGCGCGACCCGCTGAAGTTCTCGGACTTCATCCACTCGCAGAAGCGCAATCCCGCCACCGGGCGGCGCGACCCCGTGATGCAGTGGGATTACTGGTCGCTCTCCCCCGAGTCCCTGCACCAGGTGACCACCCTGTTCAGCGACCGGGGCATCCCGGCCACCCTGCGCCACATGAACGGCTACGGCAGCCACACCTTCAGCCTGTGGAACGCCGGCGGCGAGCGCTACTGGGTGAAGTGGCACCTGAAGACCATGCAGGGCATCCAATGCCTGCCCAATGAAGAGGCCGCCCGCATCGCCGCCGAGAACCCGGACTTCCACCGCCAGGATTTGTACGAGGCCATCGCCCGCGGCGACTACCCCCGCTGGAAGGTCCAGGTGCAGGTCATGCCGGAGAGGGACGCGGAAACCTACCGCATCCACCCGTTCGACCTCACCAAGGTATGGCCCCACAAGGACTATCCCATGATCGAGGTGGGCGTGCTGGAGTTGAACCGCAATCCGGAGGACTACTTCGCCGAGGTGGAGCAGGCCGCGTTCGAGCCGGGCAACATGCCTCCCGGCATCGGGGCATCGCCCGACAAGGTGTTGCAGGCGCGCCTGTTGTCCTACCCGGACGCCCACCGCTATCGCATCGGCATCAACTACGCGGCCCTGCCGGTCAACAAGCCGCGCTGCCCGGTGCACACCTACCACCGGGACGGCCACATGCGCTTCGACGGCAACGGCGGGGGGGCGGTCAACTACCAGCCCAACAGCTTCGGCGGGCCGGCGGACGATGCCGGCTACCGGGAGCCGCCGCTGCGCATCTCGGGCGAGGCGGACCGCCACGACCACCGGGCGGGCAACGATGACTACGGCCAGGCCGGCGACCTCTTCCGTCTCATGAGCGAGGAGCAGCAGGCGCAACTGGTGGGCAACATCGTGGGGGCCATGAGGCCGGTGCCGCGGGAGATCCAGGTTCGCCAGATCGGCCACTTCGCGAAGGCGGACGCCGAATACGGCCGGCGCGTCGCGGAAGGGCTTGGGATACCCCTGTCCAGGGCTTGACGACGGGGCAAGACGATCCCCGGCCCCCCGGGGGTCGCCCCTGCCACATCGAGGAACACGGACGAAGGAGGCGTTATGAATACCGATACGGATGTTTTACCCGACAGACCGTCCGCTTCGTGGCCGGCCAGGATCGGCCGGCTGGGATTCTGGTTTTTCCTGGCGAAGGGGCTCGCCTGGTCGGCCGGAGTGCTGTGGCTGGGCGGCCGGGTGCTGGGCTGACCAAAAAGGCCCTACGCCCCCTCGCCCACGAAGGGGTTGTCGCGGCGCTCCTCGCCGAAGGTGGACAGGGCGCCGTGCCCCGGCACGAAGGTCACGTCGTCCCCCAGGGGGAACAGGCGCTCCCGGATCGAGCGCACCAGCGCGTCATAATCGCCCCGGGTCAAATCGGTGCGGCCGATGGCCCCCTTGAACAGCACGTCGCCGACGAAGGCGGTGCGGCCGGCCGCGGCGAAAAACACCACGTGGCCGGGGGTGTGGCCCGGGCAGTGCAGCACCTCCAGGGTCACGCCGCCGAAGGCGATCCGCTCGCCGTCCTGCAGCCAGCGGTCGGGCAACAGGGGCTCGCTGGGGGGAAAACCGAACATGGCGGCCTGCTGGGGCAAGGCCCGCAGCAGGAACTCGTCCTCCCGCTGGGGACCCTCCACCGGGATGCCGAGCTGCGCCGCCAACTCCCCCGCCGCCCCCACGTGGTCCAGGTGGCCATGGGTGAGCAGCAACTTCTCCAGGACGAGCCCCCGCTCCGCGGCGGCCGCCAGCAGCCGCTCCGCCTCGCCGCCGGGATCGATCAGCACGGCCTTGCGGGTCTGTTCGCACCAGACCAGGGAACAGTTCTGCTGGAAAGGGGTGACGGGGATCACGAGAAATTGCATGAAAGCATTATAACCCACCGC
The DNA here is from genome assembly GCA_021848325.1 of Pseudomonadota bacterium. Lineage (GTDB taxonomy): Bacteria > Pseudomonadota > Gammaproteobacteria > Burkholderiales > JAJZUU01 > JAJZUU01. The sequence continues at coordinate 10,030 of JAJZUU010000016.1, forward strand.
TGCCGGCCGCAGCGGGGTGCCGGCGGGTCCGTTTTCATTCCGGGCTACAGGCCCAGCGCGCTCAGGTCGGGGCGCCCGTGCGCCAGCGGCGGACACCAGAAGTAGCCGCCGGAAACCGGGCGGGTGAAGGTGAACAGGGCATCCGAGATGCCGTCCTCGGCCCCCGCCATGCGCCCGAGCAAGGCCTCGAACGCGTCGAACGATTTGCCGAAGGCCACGAAAACCAGGCCGGCCCGGGTCTCGTCGGACCATGGCATGGAGCGCCGGAGAATGAAGGCCTCCGGTTCGAAGCTCTCCTGGGCTACCCGTTTCACGTGGGCCGACGGCGGGGCGTCGTCGATTTCCTCGTTGTCGCTCTTGCGGCGGCCGATGGTGTGATCCCGTTCCTGCGGGGTGGCCGACTCGAACCGGTCCAGGTCGTGGACCCATTGCTGCACCGCCACGAAGCTGGAGCCGTCCAGCCCCGCGCCCCTGCCTTGCACCGCGGCCGCCTCTACCGCCTCCCCGTCCTTGGGATTCTCGGTCCCGTCCTCATACCCGGTAAGGTCGAGGCTGGGGCCGTACCGGAAGGCGTCCACCACCTCCTCGACCCGGAACGCCGGCGCGAGCGCCCGCGCCACCGCGCGGCCGCGGTGCAGCAACTCGCCCCGGTCCTCCCCCCTTAGCCAGCACCACAACGCCCGCGGGGTGGAAGGCACTTCGAACCCCGCCCCCGCATAGACGGGGAGCGAATGCAGCCCGTCGATGGCGCGGCCCAGGGCCCGCACCAGGGGTTCGCCGAGCCCGATCACCACCGTCTCCCCGTCGCTGACGGCGCGCAGGGACTGCAAGGCCGGCCGCGGGTCCGCTCCGGGCGTGACGGAAAACGTGAGATAACGGGCAAGTTGCGGAATGGGGGCAAGAATGCCGGGTTGGACCGAGTTCATAGTACCTCCTTTTCGATGCACCGATTATAGCCCGTAGCGCGGCGGGTTTCAGGAAACGGAGGAGCGCGGCGTGCTTGGTTTCGGTTATTGCGCGTGGCCGTGACGGTGGTGAATGTCCGGCAGGTGCCGGTGGCTATGGATCAGCGGCTGGTGTTCGTGCCAGTGGCTATGCGGTTCCTCGCCGTCCCAGCCGTTGGGATGAGGGTGGCGGTGGTGCTCGTCGTGGACATGGCCATGCCGGTGGGCCTGATAGCTGTGGTGATGCTCGTGCTCATGCCGCTCGGACAGGACCAGCCAGGTGGCGAGCACCATGAGGCCGACCGCCAGCACGAACAGCGGGGAGGCGGGCTCTCCCAGCCATAATACCGCGAGCGTCGCCCCGAAGAAGGGCGCGGTGCTGAAATGCGCCCCCGTCCGGGCGCTACCCAAGTGGCGCAGGGCGAGGATGAACAGCACCAGACTGACCCCGTAACTCAGAAAGCCGAGCAGCATCCCGCCCATGAGGGTCGCGGCCGACGGCAGGTGCCCCCCCTGCGCGAGGCCCAGGGCGAGATTGATGCCGCCCGCGACAAGGCCCTTGCCCATGGCGATAAAACCCGGATCGCCGGTCGAGATATTGCGGGTAAGATTGTTGTCCAACCCCCACATCAGGCACGCCCCGACAATGGCGAGCGAGCCCGGCGACAGACTGAATCTGGCACGGGGATCGTAGGACAGCAGCAGCCCCCCCGCCAGCATGAGCAGCGCAGCCAGCCACACGCGCCGTCCCACCGCTTCCCGGAACAACAGCCCCGCCAGCAGCGTGGTCAGCACGCCCTCCAGGTTCAGCAGCAACGCTGCCGAACTTGCGAGACTTGTTTGCAGCCCCCACATCAACAGTAGCGGCCCGAGCACCCCGCCGCTCAGGATTGCGCCGCCAAACCAGCCCCAATCCTTCCCGTGCAGCCCGATACGCGGCAACCCATCCCCCCTTCCCCGGATCAGCCGGCGCGCGAGCCACAGCGCCAGCAACCCGAGGCCGCTACCGAGATAAAGCAAGCCGGCCAGTATTTGCGCGGAGGTATCGGCGAGCAGCAGCTTGGCAATCGGCGGGCTCGCGCCGAACAATGCCGCCGCCAGCAGGGCCAGCAAGGCGTAACGCTGAAGGGAAAGATCGATTATCATGGGTGGAGATGTGCCGAAACTGGCCAAGCTTGGCGCTCCCATGCATTCCCGGCTTCCCGAGCGTATCGTGTCGCCGATTCACCGATCGGCCCGCACGGCATGGCAGCAGAAATATGCTTTATTTTCAAATTATACCAGAAACGGCGGTTGACCGGGTTGGAGTGTGCGATTTTGCGAGTTGGGCGAAATCGCCCATCCCTGCCAACCCCGCTTCGGGGTGCGGGGCAAGACGTGACAAGGTGCCGTGGCCGGACGACCGCAACGACGAGCAACAACGCGGCCTGGCGACAATAGGGATTTTTTTACCTATCGGTATTCCGGAAGCACTACACTACGATCATCATAGAACCAGGGGGTACGAGGGAGCGAACATGTCCGTCATTGCCGGCATCCAGCAGAACCGGGACCGCCTCGTCGCGCTGCGGCGGGACATCCACGCCCACCCGGAAACCGCGTTCCAGGAGTGGCGCACCAGCGACCTGGTGGCCGAGGTGCTCGCAGCGGCGGGGATCGAGGTGCACCGGGGGCTTGCCGGCACCGGGGTGGTAGGCATGCTGCGGGCGGGAGGGAGCGAGCGGGCCGTCGGCCTGCGCGCCGACATGGACGCCCTGCCGCTGCAGGAGCAGAACCCGTTCCCCCACCGTTCCCGCTTCGACGGCAGGATGCACGGCTGCGGCCACGACGGGCATACCGCCATGCTGCTGGGGGCGGCGGAGTACCTGGCCGCCACCCGCCGCTTCGACGGCACGGTCTATTTCATCTTCCAGCCGGCTGAAGAAGGGGAAGGCGGGGCGCGGGTGATGATCGAGCAGGGCCTGTTCCAGCGCTTCCCCATGCAGGCCGTGTTCGGGATGCACAACTGGCCGGGCTTGGCGGCCGGGCAGTTCGCGGTGATGGCCGGCCCGATGATGGCCTCGGCGGACCAGTTCGAGATCGCCGTGCGCGGCCGCGGCGCCCACGCCGCCATGCCCCACCAGGGAGCCGACCCGGTGGTGGCCGGCAGCGCCTTGGTGCAGGCGCTGCAGACCATCCCCAGCCGGACCCTGGACCCCCTGGACGCGGCGGTGGTGAGCGTCACCCAGTTCCACGCCGGGGATGCCTACAACGTGATCCCGGAACGGGCAGTACTGGGCGGCACGGTGCGGGCGTTCCGCCCGGAGGTGCGGGACGCGGCGGAGGCGGCCATGGAGCGGATCTGCAACGGCATCGCCGCCGGGTTCGGCGTGGAGGCGGATCTCGACTACCGGCGCGGCTACCCGCCCACCGTGAACTCGGCGGCGGAGGCGGAGCTGTGCCGCGCGGTGGCGGCCGACCTGGTGGGCGAGGCCAACGTGCGCGCCGACCTGCGGCCGTCCATGGGGGCGGAAGACTTCTCTTTCATGCTGCAGGCCAGACCGGGCTGCTACGTGTGGCTTGGCAACGGCCTGGGGGAGGGGGGCTGCATGCTGCACAGCCCCCACTACGACTTCAACGACGATATTCTGCCCATCGGCGCGAGCTACTGGGCGCGCTTGGCGGAACGCCTGCTGCCGACGCCTAGCGGATCTTGACCCGATATCGGCTCCAGAGATGGCCGGCCGCCGCGATTTTCTCCGGCAGGCCGCGTCCCCCGAACCGGCCGCAGGCCCGGGATTTTGCCCCTTGCTATATACGTTTTGCCATATATATGTAATCATACATCCTTCCTTGCCACCCCGTGGCGCAGCCACCCAGGAGATATTTTATGAACAAGCTCGAAGTGTTCGACCCGCCCATGTGTTGCTCGAGCGGTGTATGCGGCCCCCAAGTCGATCCCGTTCTGCCGCGTTTCGCGGCGGACATCGCCTGGCTCAAGGAACGCGGCGTCGAGGTCCACCGCTACAACCTGTCGCAGCAGCCCCACGCCTTCGCGGCAAACCCGGAGGTGGCCCGGGCGCTGGAAAAGGGCACCGAAGTGCTGCCCATCATCGCCATCGACGGCCGCATCGTCGGCACCGGGGGCTATCCCTCCCGGGCGGACCTGGCCCTCCATCTGGGCATTGCCGCCGACATCCCGGTGCTGGCCGCAACCGGCAAGGGCGGCGGTTGCGCGCCCGGCTCGGGTTGCTGCTGACCTCTTCCGACGCCACGCGCATTCACCGGAGAAACCCCATGCTGATCGACGAACTGGCCACGCGCCACCTGTTCTTTACCGGGAAGGGCGGGGTCGGCAAGACCTCCATTTCCTGTGCCACGGCGGTGGCCCTGGCGGAGCGCGGCAAACGGGTGCTGATCGTGAGCACCGATCCGGCCTCGAACCTGGACCAGGTGCTGGCCACGCCCCTTTCGCCGCGGCCCACGGCCATTGCCGAGGCGCCCGGCCTGTTCGCCGCCAACCTGGATCCGGAAGCGGCGGCGCGGGAATACCGGGAGCGGGTGGTAGCGCCCTACCGCGGCATCCTGCCGCAAGCGGCGCTGAGCAGCATCGAGGAGCAGTTGTCCGGCGCCTGTACCGTGGAGATCGCCGCTTTCGACGAATTCGCCAAACTGCTGGGCGACGCCGAGGCGAGCCGCAACTTCGACCATATCGTGTTCGACACCGCCCCCACCGGGCACACCTTGCGCCTGCTGAAGCTGCCCGCCGCGTGGAGCGACTTTATCCAGGGGAGTACCGGCGGCACCTCCTGCCTGGGGCCGCTGGCCGGGCTGCAGGCGCAGCATGCCCTGTACCGGGCGACGGTGGAGACCCTGGCCGACGCCCGCCGCACCACCGTGGTGCTGGTAAGCCGCCCCGACCATGCCGCCCTGGCGGAGGCGGAGCGCACCCGGGGGGAGTTAGCGGAAATCGGCATCACCAACCTGCGCCTGGCGCTCAACGCGGTGTTCGCGGCGAACGACCCCCAAGACCCCATTGCCCGCGCCCTGGAGGCGCGGGGCCGCAAGGCCGTTGCCGCCATGCCGGCGGGGCTCGCCGCGCTGCCCCGCAGCGAACTGGGATTGATGGCCGGTGCGCCGCTGGGGGTGCCCGCCCTGCGCGCCCTGCTGGGCGCCGGACAGGCCCCGTCGCGCCACGGGTGGGCACAAGGCGGGCGGGACCGGTTGCCGCCGCCGCTCGTCTCCCTGGTGGAGCAACTCGCCGCGTCCGGGCGCGGGGTGGTGATGACCATGGGCAAGGGGGGGGTGGGCAAGACCACGGTGGCCGCGGCCATCGCCACGGAACTGGCCCGGCGCGGCCATCGGGTACTGCTCACTACCACCGATCCCGCCGCCCACGTCGCCTCCGCGGTGGGCACGCCAGTGCCGGGGCTGCGGCTGAGCCGCATCGACCCGGCGCAGGAGACCCGGCGCTATGCCGAGGAGACCCTGGCCCGGGCGGGCAGGGACCTGGACACCCAGGGGCTGGCCTTGCTGGAAGAGGACCTGAAATCGCCCTGCACCGAGGAGGTGGCCGTGTTCCGCGCATTCGCGCAGACCGTGGCCGAGGGGGGCGAAGGCTTCGTGATCCTCGACACCGCCCCCACCGGGCATACCATCCTGCTGCTGGACGCCGCGGAGTCTTACCACCGGGAGGTAGCGAAGGCGGGCAGCGAGCTGCCGGAGGCGGTGCGCAATCTGTTGCCCCGGCTGCGGGACCCGTCCTATACCCGGGTCCTGATCACCACCCTGGCCGAGGCCACCCCGGTCCAGGAAGCGGAGCGGCTGCAGGCCGACCTGCGCCGGGCCGGCATCGAGCCCTTCGCCTGGGTGATCAACCAGAGCTTCCTGGCCAGCGGCACGGCCGACCCCTTGCTGCTGGAGCGCGGTCGTTGCGAAGCGCCCTTCGTCGAACGGGTGCAGCGCGAACTGGCCACCCGCTGCGCCCTGGTCCCCTGGCTGGCCGAGGCGCCCACGGGAGAAGGGCTGGCGGGGCTCATGCGCGCCGCCTGAGACCCGCCGGCGGCTTCAGTCGCGCCGCCAGACCGTGCCCTGAGGGGTATCTTCCAGCACGATGCCCGCATCCGCCAACTCCTTGCGGATGCGGTCGGCCTCGGCGAAGTTCTTGGCCTTGCGCGCCGCCACCCGGTCCGCGATGAACTGCTCGATCCGCTCCGGGGTACAGGCCCCGGCACCCGCCGCCGCGCCCTGAAGATAGACCGCGGGCTCGCTCTGCAGCAGTCCGAGCACCCCACCTAATGCCCGCAGCAGACCCGTTTGGCGCGGGGATTTTCCCCGGTTCGCCTCGTTCGCCAGATCGAACAACACGGTGATCGCGCCGTGGGTGTTGAAATCGTCCTCCATCGCCTCGCGGAAGCGAGCCGCGTAGGGATCGGCCCAGTCGATCTCCAGCGCCTGCGGAGGGATGTCCCGCAGGGTGATATAGAGACCGTCCAGGGACTGCTTGGCGTCCTTGAGGTGCTGATCGGAATAGTTGAGCGGGCTGCGGTAATGGGCGCGCAGGATGAAAAAGCGCAGCACCTCGGGATGGTAGCCGGTCTTTTCCAGCACCTCCCGGATGGTGAAGAAATTACCCAGGGACTTGGACATCTTCTCGTTGTCCACTCGCACGAAGCCGTTGTGCACCCAGTAATTCACGAAGGTGTGGCCGTGCGCCCCTTCCGACTGGGCGATCTCGTTCTCGTGGTGGGGGAACTGGAGGTCCTGGCCGCCGCCGTGGATGTCGAAATGCTCCCCCAGGTAGTGCTCGCTCATCACCGAGCACTCGATATGCCAGCCCGGCCGGCCCTTGCCCCACGGGGAGTCCCAGGCCGGCTCGCCGGGCTTGGCGGCCTTCCACAGGACGAAGTCGAGGGGGTCGCGCTTGTGGGGCTCCACTTCCACTCGCTCCCCGGCGCGCAGGTCTTCCAGGGACTTGCCGGAAAGTTTGCCGTAGCCGGGGAATTCGCGCACCGCGTAGTAAACGTCGCCGTTGTCCGCGGCATAGGCCAGTCCCCGCCGCACCAGGGTCTGGATCATGTCCACCATGGCCGGCACGAACTGGGTCGCGCGGGGCTCGTGGCTGGGCGGCTCGACGCCGAGCAGGGCGGCGTCGCGATGCATGGCGTCGATGAAGCGGGCGGTCAGGCGGTCGATGGGCTCCCCGTTCTCGGCAGCCCGCCTGATGATCTTGTCGTCCACGTCGGTGACGTTGCGCACATAGTCGACCTCGAAGCCGGAGGCCCTGAGCCAGCGGCTCACCGTGTCGAACACCACCAGCACCCGGGCATGGCCCAGGTGGCAATAGTCGTAGACGGTCATGCCGCATACGTACATCTTGACGCGGCCGGGGACCATGGGGACGAAGTCCTGCTTCTCTCTGGCCAGGGAATTGTAGATCCTAAGCATTTCTCGCTTTCTGCACCCTCTCGGGAACCCGGGCGACGTCCCCTCCCCGCCTGCGGGGGCGTCAGTCTATGTCGGTGGAAAGCACGTGCTCGGACAGCCGGCGCCGTGCCCGCTCGAAGCCCATCAAGGGGAACAGGCGCGGCATCTCGGGGCCGAAGGTCTGCCCGGTAAGCGCAGCCCGCAGCGGCAGGAACAGCCCCTTGCCCTGGGCCCCGGTGGCGGCCTTCACCCGGTCGGCGAAGACCTTGAAGTCCATCTCCGGGGTGAGCAATTCCGCCGCCTGGCGGAAGAACGCCGGGGCCGCATTGTCCAGAACCGCCCTCGCCTCCGGCGAAAGGGGCAGGGCATCGGCGTAGACCGCCTCCGCCCAGATCTTGGCGTCGTGGGGAAACAGAACATTGTCGCGCACTGCCGTCGCGAACGCCCGCGACTCCCCTTCGGGCACGAACTCCCTGACCGCATCCCACATCCAGCGGGCAAGGAAGTCCGGGGCCGCCGCCAACACCGCCTGGGTCTGCCAATAATCCAACTGGGTGCGGTCGTAGCGGGCCGGCGCCCGCCCCAAGTTGGCGATATCGAACAAGGCCGCCAGTTGGTCCAGCCCAAGCAGGCCGCTGGCGCCGTAGGTATGCCCGAGGCGCGCCAGGTAGTTGTTGACCGCATCCGGGAAATAGCCGATCTCGCGCAACTCCTGCACCGACATGCTGCCGCTGCGCTTGGACAGGGGCGCCCCCTTCGGGTCCACGATCAGGGAGATGTGGCCGTAACCTGGCACCGGCAGGTCCAGCGCCTGCAACAGGGCGATCTGGCGCGGCGAATTGGTGAGGTGGTCCTCCCCCCGCAGCACATGGGTCACTCCCATCACGGCGTCGTCGATAGCGTTCACAAAGAAGAACGCAAAGGTGCCGTCGGAGCGGCGGATAATGAAATCACCGATGTCGTCGCTGGGAAATCTTTGCGCCCCGCGCACCATGTCCTGAAATACGATGGTTTCGCCCTTGGGCATGCGGAAGCGCACCGTGTACGGCAACCCCTCCTGCTTTTTCCTGGCCGCCTCGTCCGGCTTGAGATGGGCACACCTACCGCTGTAGCGGGGAGGCTTTCCGGTCGCCGCCTGCACCTTGCGCGACACCGCCAGCTCCGCGGCCGAGCAGAAGCACGGATAGACCTTGCCCTCGTGCTCCAGCCGCTGCAGGTAGTCCTCGTAGACCGCGCTGCGCCGGGACTGGAAATAGGGCCCCGCCGCCCCTTCCCCCCCGGCGCCCTCCTGCCAGTCCAGACCGAGCCAGCGCAGGTCTTCCTGCAGGTGCTGCACGTATTCGGCGCGGCTGCGTTCCTGGTCGGTATCCTCGATGCGCAGCAGGAACGTTCCTCCTTCCTTGCGCGCCAGCAGTGCATTGAACAGGGCCGTGCGCACATTGCCGAAGTGGAGCAGCCCGGTTGGGCTGGGGGCGAAGCGGGTCTTGAGGGAGGGCATTCGGAGCCAAGTAATAATTGTGGATTGACCGGGGTTCTTGTTAGAATTCGGGCTATTCTGCTAGTACACCAACCCATAAGTTGCGTACATGCCGAGACGCGCAACCGCGCACCGAGTGCGCGAAACGAACCGCAGCCATAGCCGTAGGGATGAGCGACAAAGCAATCGGGGATGCGAGGCGCGTCGAAACATAGCAAAACTTAATTGGGTTGTCGCACTAATTTCGTTAAACCGTTAAGGTCGAAAGTATAGCATAATGGCTTCGATGCGCATTGCCCCAGTCTTGCTCGCCTTGCTCGCAAGCACACTTCTCGCCGCGGCCCCGGCACTCGGCGCGGACGAGTCGCACGTGGGCGTAGCGGTTTCGCCGCAAACCCCTGCCCGGGTCACAGCCCCGGCGCCCCCCGCGGACGGGTTGCAGGAGGCCCGCCGACTGGTCAAACAGGGGCAGACGGCCCAGGCCATGGAACAGGTCGACCGCTACCTGAAGATCCACCCCAAGGACGCCCAGGCGCGTTTTCTCAAAGGGCTGCTCCTTACCGAGCAGCACAAGACCACGGAAGCGATCAAGGAATTCACCGACCTGACCCGTGACTACCCGGAACTGCCCGAGCCCTACAACAATCTGGCGGTCCTGTACGCCGGCCAAGGCGAGTACCAGAAGGCAAAATTCGCGTTGGAGGCGGCCATTCGCACCCATCCCAGCTATGCCACCGCCCAGGAAAATCTGGGCGACATTTACGCAAAAATGGCGAGTCAGGCCTACGACAAGGCGCTGCAACTGGACCGCTCCAACACCACCGCCCAGACCAAGCTGGCGTTAATCAGGAACATCTTCACCCCCCCCGATTCCGTGGGAGTGGCGCCGCAGCCCGCCGCCGAGCCCGCCAGGCTACCGCCGATGGCCGCTGCAGGCGAAACGAAAGTGGCGCCCCTTCCGGCGCGGGTGGCAACGGCCAAGGCCCCGGTAGCGAGCCCGTCTCTCCCAACGTCAAACAAGGCCGCAGCAGTCGCGCCGAAACCGGCAGCGGAGAGTCATGCCAAGAGCGGCACACACCAGGCGAACGGGGAAAAGGCGGAGAAGGAGGAATCCGGGCACGCCGCCAGGGAGCCCGCCGCGGCCGAGAAGGCGGAGGTACTGAAGGCGCTTGACGCCTGGGCCAAGGCCTGGTCCGCCAAGAACGTGAAAGGCTATCTGGCCGCCTACGCCAAGGGCTTCAAGACCCCGGACGGAGAAAAGCGGGCGAAGTGGGAGGAAACCCGCAGGCAGCGTATTTCCGCACCGAAGACGATCCACGTGGCCATTGTGGATCCCAGGGTCAGCCTAACGGGTGCCAAGCGGGCCGCGGTCTCCTTCAAGCAGGTCTATCGCTCGAATACGCTGAAGACCTTGACCACCAGAAAGTCCATGACAATGGTAAAATCCGGGGAGAGGTGGCTGATCGTGGAAGAGAAGGTCGGCCGTTGAGATTGTCGTTGACACGATGGGCGACACCCTGAGAAGCGTAGCGAAGTACTGCCTGTTGCTGATTCTTGCGCTTGCGGCGCCGCCAGCCGCCATCCCCATGGGCGGTCCGGTGCCGCGGCCTCTGGACCTCATCGCGGCCAGCCCTTCGAGGCCGCCTTTCTCCGGGCGTCTCTCCCCCGAATCCCTCCTCGTCAAGAGCCTGCTGGAAATCCAGCACGCGCGGATGGACAAGGCCTTGAGCGACATCAACGCGGTACTCAGGCTCAATCCGAACTTCAAGCTCGCCCACCTGATAAAGGGCGACTTGTTGCTGGCGCGCGCCCAGGCCATCACCAACCTGGGAAACGTCCCCAATGCGCCGGCGCAACAGGTGGCCGGCCTGCGGGACGAGGCCAGGGTGCGCCTGCAGCGCTATCTGGAGCAGCCGCCGCTCAACCTGATTCCGCGCTACCTGCTGCAGTTGCAGCCGCAACAGAAATACGCGATCGTGGTGGATACCAGCAAATCGCGGCTTTATCTGTTCAAAAACCAGGACGGCGTGCCCCGCTACGTGGCCGATTATTATGTCACCAGCGGCAAGAACGGCGCGGAGAAGGTAAAGGAGGGCGATGAGCGCACCCCGATCGGGGTCTATTTCGTCACTTCCAGCCTATCGAAAACCCAGTTGGGCGACTTCTACGGACCGGAGGCCTTCCCCATCAGCTATCCCAATGAATGGGACAAGAGGATGGGCAGAAACGGCCACGGGATCTGGCTGCACGGCACGCCGGGCAGTACCTACAGCCGCCCGCCGCGGGCCAGCAGCGGCTGCGTGGTGCTCACCAACCCCGATCTGAACGCATTGGGCAAAGTCCTCCAGATCGGCCTGACGCCGGTAATCATCAGCGACGGCATCGACTGGATCGACGCCGAGGAATGGCGCGAACAGCGAAAAACGCTGGAGCATCAGTTGGAAACCTGGCGCCGCGACTGGGAAAGCATGGATACCGCCCGTTATCTGTCCCATTATGCCAAGGATTTTCGTGCCGGCGCGCAGGACCTCACCCAGTGGGCCCGGCAAAAGCGGCAGGTCAACGAGCACAAATCATGGATCAAGGTTAATTTGTCCCGGGTAAGTATTTTCGGCTATCCTGGCAAGGACGATATGGCGGTGGTAACCTTCGACCAAGACTACAAAAGCAACAACCTGAGTAACCAGATGCGCAAGCGGCAGTACTGGAAGCTGGAAAACCACCGCTGGAAGATCGTTTACGAAGGCGCCGTGGGGTGAGCTGCGTGCTTGCCCCGTCGCGAAATCGCCAGGAGGAGCTATGCGAGTTATTTTCGGAATTATCGGCCTGCTGCTGTGTATCAACGCGCAGGCGGCCAACCCGTTGGTGGAGGTAAAAACCAGCCTGGGAGACATCATGGTCGAACTTTTTCCGGGCAAGGCGCCGATTACCGTGAACAATTTTCTCGACTATGTGAAAAGCGGCTTCTACCGCGGCACTGTGTTCCACCGGGTGGTGAACCGCTTCGTGATCCAGGGCGGCGGCTACACCCCGGATTTGCGCCCTAAACCCACCCTCCCGCCGATCCCGGACGAAGCCGACAACGGCCTGAGCAACGATGCCGGGACGATCGCCATGGCGCGAACCCGCGACCCCAATTCCGCAACCTCGCAGTTTTTCATCAACGTCGACAGAAACCTGTTCCTCGACCATCACGGCTCGGACCCCGACTATTACGGCTACTGCGTGTTCGGCAAGGTGGTAAAGGGCATGGATGTGGTGGCAAAAATCGCTGCGGTGCACACCGCTGCCGAGGGTCCCTTCGCCTCCGACGTCCCGGTTCAGCCCGTGGTCATCCAGGAAGTCACCCTGATTCCCCAGAAAGCCGCGCCTCAACTGCACCACAAGACACACAAGCGCAAGAAAAGGAAAACCCATGGTTAAGCTCCATACCAACTTCGGCACCATCACCCTCGATCTGGACGCGGAAAAGGCGCCGGCCACGGTGGAAAACTTTCTCGAGTATGTGAACAGCGGTTTCTTCAACAACACCCTATTTCACCGGGTCATCGACGGTTTCATGATCCAGGGCGGCGGCTTCGAGCCGGGCATGCAGCAGAAGCCCACCCGCCAGCCCATCAACAACGAAGCCACCAACGGCCTCAAGAATACGCGCTACACCATCGCCATGGCCCGGACCCCCAACCCGCATTCGGCCACCAGCCAGTTCTTCATCAACGTTGCGGACAACGATTTCCTCAATTTCACCGCGCCCAACGCGCAAGGCTACGGCTACTGCGTGTTCGGCAAGGTAGTGGAAGGACAGGAAGTGGTGGACATGGTCAAGAAAGTGAAGACCGGGAACAACGCCGGCCACCAGGACGTGCCCCTGGAAGACGTCGTTATCGAAAGCGCCGAAGAGTGCTGACCGGAAAGGGATAATACGCGGCTTCCTCGCCCCCCGTGCCGCATCCCGCTTTTCCGATGAAACCCACCCTGTTCGTCGCCGACCTGCACCTTTGCCGTGCCAGGCCGGACATCAGTCTGGCCTTCTTCCGCTTTCTGACCGACACCGCTCCCGGCGCGCAGGCACTGTACATCCTGGGCGACCTGTTCGAGTATTGGGCGGGGGACGACGACCTGGCCGACCCCTTCAACGCCGAGGTGGCCAGCGCCCTGGCGGCCCTGGGCGAGAACGGCGTGGCCGTGGCCCTGATGCACGGCAACCGCGATTTTCTCCTGGGCGAGGTGTTCGCCCGGGCAAGCGGAACGAGCCTGCTGCCAGATCCCTCCCTGATCGACCTGTATGGCACGCCCACCCTGCTCATGCACGGCGACACCTTGTGCACGGCGGACAGGGCCTATATGGAATTCCGCATCAAGGTGCGCGATCCGCTGTGGCAGCAGGCGTTTCTGGCCCGGCCGCTGGAGGAGCGCGAGGCGATCATCCAGGGAATGCGCCGGGAAAGCACGCGGGAACAGGCACACAAAGAGCCCGACATCTTGGACGTAAGCCCAGATGCGGTGGCCGCTGCCTTGCGGCGGCACCACTACCCCCGCCTCATCCACGGCCACACCCATCGCCCTGCGCGGCACTCGGTCCAGGTGGACGGCAGGACCTGCGAGCGCTGGGTATTGCCCGCCTGGTATGGGCGCGGCGGATATCTGTGCTGCGATCCCTCGGGATGCCATGCGCTTCCGGCCTGAGCGCGCCCACCATTCGCCTTGGCGACAAACCCGCCGCCATTTTCTCGGCCCCGCGCCGGCCGCCCCATCGAACCCCGCTACTTGAGCCCTTTGTCTCCTTGTTCCCCAGCGCCGGCCGCCGGGCGCGAACCGTCCAGGTTCACCCGGCGAAAGTTCGCCGGAATCCGGAACAACTCCGGTTTGAGCTCTACCGTACGATAGTCCAACAAGTGACGGCTCCTGCCATTGTGGGAGACCTGCTCCAGCGCTAATCCATGTTTCAGGTCACGGCCGATTTCCAGTACGTATTGCGCCAGTTCGCACGGGTCCCGCAGACCCGGAGGGGTAGAGCGGTAGGTGCGCGCCTGGGTCGCCGCCAGGGTCTCCAGATATTCGCGCAGCGCCGCCACCGCATCCGGCAACACACCCTGAACCGTAATGGCTTGGGAGCACAGTACGTTGTTGACGTAAAGACTGACCTGCCTGGCTCGTTTGCCCCGTTGGGGCAGGTCCTTGACCTCCTCGCGCACCTGCCACTTGGCCGGCCGGGCCAGGGACACCTTGCCCGCGTCGATCTGCATCACCTCGCGGGAATCGCGCAACACGTTGGAGATGCGCCTGGCCGCGCGGTCCAGGATCAGGTAGTCGTCACCGTCCTTGCCGTTGTCGATGCGCAGGTAGTCCTTGGTGACAAGAATGCGCGTGAGATAGGGTGGGGAGCCCGGGTCCTGGTCGCGATAATCGAGTTCCGTCATGGAGGCCGCCCAAACCGGGCCGCACAGCATCCACAGAAGCGCCACGCGCACCCACATGGGCTAGGCCAGTCCCCGCTTGAGGTCGGCCTGAATGTCCGCCACCGCCTCCAGCCCCACCGCCACCCGCAATAGGCCGTCGCCGATACCCGCCGCCGCCCGCTGTTCCGGGGTAATGCGTCCGTGGGTCGTAGTGGCGGGGTGAGTGATGGTGGTCTTGGTATCCCCCAAGTTGGCGGTGATGGACAGCATGCGGCAGCCGTCGACCACGCGCCAGGCGGCCTCTTTTCCGCCCCTGACCTCGAACGAGACGATGCCCCCGCCGCTCTTCTGCTGCGCCATGGCCACCCCATGCTGCGGATGGGATGGGAGCCCCGGATAAAAGACCCGTTCCACCCGGGGCTGCTGCTCCAACCAGCGGGCCAGCGCCAGGGCGCTCCGGGAGTGGGCCTCCATCCTGATGGCGAGGGTCTCCAGGCCTTTCAGGATGAGCCATGCATTGAACGCGCTGAGGGTGGGCCCCGCAGTGCGCAGGAAACCATACACCCCTTCCATGAGCTGGCGACTGCCGAGCACCGCCCCTCCCAGGACTCGGCCCTGCCCGTCCAGATATTTGGTGGCGGAGTGGATCACGATATCCGCCCCCAGGTCCAGGGGGCGCTGCAGGACGGGGGTGCAGAAACAGTTGTCCACCGCCAGCCAGGCCCCCGCCTGATGGGCGATTTCCGCTACCGCCGCGATGTCGCACACCTCGGTCAACGGGTTGGAGGGGGTTTCCAGGAAGAACAGCCGGGTGTTGGGCCTGACCGCGGCACGCCATGCCGCAAGGTCGGTGGCCGGCACGAAGGTGGTGTCCACCCCGAAGCGTTTCAGGATGTTGCCGAACAACTGTACCGTCGAGCCAAAAATGCTCTGGGAGGCGACGATATGGTCGCCGCCGGCCAGCAGCCCCATGACGCAGGACAGGATGGCCGACATCCCGGAGGCGGTGGCCACGCAGGTCTCCACCCCCTCCAGCGCCGCCAGCCGCTCCTGGAACGCGCTGACCGTGGGATTGGTGAAGCGGGAGTAGATGTTGCCCGGCTCCTCACCGCAAAAGCGCGCCGCGGCTTGGGCCGCGCTGTCGAACACGAAACTGGAGGTCAGATACAAGGCCTCGGAGTGTTCGTTGAACTGACTGCGGTGGATGCCGGTCCGTATCGCCAGCGTCTCAAGCTCGAAATCGTGCTCCATGACTGCCTTTCCGCTGCGGTTCAGCAGCTATATTATTGAACGGCCCCCAAACTCAGGTCAAGCTGGCACGTGGCGGGCGACGCGTTGCCCGCCAGGGCGCCGTCGCAGCGCAGGGCCTCGACGGCGGCCAGGTATTCCGGCGTGACGTCGCCGGTGATATAGCGGCCGTCGAAACAGGAAGTCTCGAACGAAGTGATAGCCGGATTGGCCTTGTGCACGGCGGCCACCAGGGCATCCAGGTCCTGGTAGATCACCGCGTCCGCCCCGATCAGCCGCGCGATCTCCTCTTCCGTGCGCCCGGTGGCCAGCAGTTCCTGGCGGGTCGGCATGTCTATGCCGTAGACGTTGGGGAAGCGCACCGGCGGGGCGGCCGAAGCGAAATACACCTTGCGCGCCCCCGCCTCCCGCGCCATCTGCACGATCTGCTGGCTGGTGGTTCCGCGCACGATGGAGTCGTCCACCAGCAACACGTTCTTTCCCTTGAATTCGATACCGATGGCGTTCAACTTCTGGCGCACCGACTTCTTGCGCATGGCCTGTCCGGGCATGATGAAGGTGCGGCCGATGTAGCGGTTCTTGATGAAGCCCTCGCGATAGGTGAGGCCCAGGCGGTTGGCGAGCTGCATGGCGCTGGGACGGCTGGTGTCCGGGATCGGGATCACCACGTCGACGTCCAGGGGGACCAGAATGCGGCGCACTTTCTCGGCCAGACTCTCTCCCATGTAGAGCCGGGTCTCGTAGACGGAGATGCCGTCGATCACCGAGTCCGGGCGCGCCATGTACACGTACTCGAAAATGCAGGGGTTCCGGGAAGCCGCCTCGGCGCACTGCCGGCTGTGGAAGTGGCCCGCCTCGTCGATCAGGATCGCCTCCCCGGGGGCCACGTCGCGCAGGAGCTTAAATCCCAGGGTATCCAGAGCCACGCTTTCGGAGGCCACCAGATACTCCGGCCCCGCCTCGGTCTCGGCTCGCCCCACCACGATGGGACGGATGCCGAACGGGTCGCGGAATGCCAGCAGGCCGTAGCCGGCAATCATCGCCACCACCGCGTACGCACCCCGGCAGCGGCGGTGCACCCCCGCCACCGCGGCGAAAATGGCGCCGGGGTCCAGCTTCTGGTTGGCGGCGCTTGCCCGCAGTTCGTGGGCCAGGACGTTGAGCAGCACCTCCGAATCGGAGTTGGTGTTCACGTGGCGCAGGTCCTGGCGGAACAGTTCGATCTTGAGCTGCTCGGCGTTGGTGAGATTGCCGTTGTGGGCCAGCACGATGCCGAACGGCGAATTGACGTAGAACGGCTGGGCCTCCGCGGGCGAGGAAGCGCTGCCGGCGGTGGGATAGCGCACATGGGCGATCCCCATGTTCCCCACCAGGTTGCGCATGTCCCGGGTGCGGAACACGTCCCGCACCAGGCCGCTGCCCTTGTGCATGTGGAAGGTGTTGCCCTCGGCGGTCACGATCCCGGCCGCGTCCTGACCGCGATGCTGCAGAACCTGCAACCCGTCGTACAGCAACTGGCTGATCGTGGTCCTCGCTACCCCACCAATAATCGCACACATATCCGGGCTACCCGCAATCGATCGTGGACAGACGCCCTGCGCCCCCTGCCGGAGCAGGGCCGCAGGACTTGAAGAGATGCCGGGGCGATCGTGAAAAAGCCCGGCAGTTGGATGATCTCAGTCATAATTGATGCGTCGGGACAGTCCTTCCGGCAGCCATGGCTTCAGGTTCATGGCCAGGGCCTCCAGGGGCGCGCTGAACATCGCGTTGCGCCAATACCTTTGGCGCGGCACCGAGGTCAGGCCGGCCAGCAGCACCAGCACCATGACGATCAGGCCCCCCCGTGCCAAGCCGAACAAGGCACCCAAACCCCGATCAAGCAAACCGAGCCCGATGGTCTTCACCAGTTCCGACAAGGCGATGGTAAGCAGACTCATCAACAGCAGCGCCACCAGGAACAGGATCACGAACGCCGCCAGCAGGCGCAGCGACTCGTCGGGAATCCCATTGGGCAGCAGGGGCGCCAGTTGCACCGTGTAGATGTTGGCCACCCAGAACGCCACCACCCAGGACAGCAGCGCCAATACCTCCCTGACCGCGCCGCGCATCACGCTGAGCAATACGGAGAAGCCCACAATCAGTAGAGCGGCGTAGTCGAAAACCGTCATCGGCGCGAAGAATCAGACAACAAAAAGCCAGCCCGGACGGGGAACCGCGCTACCCATCCACCCGTGCGCGCAGCCATTGCTACCCCTTTCCGGCAGCCTTGCGCCCCTTATCCTGCACCATCTTGGGCACCACCTCGCCGCCCTTGATGCCCAGGGCCTGGAGGTGGGCCTTCGCCTTCTCGGCCTCCTCCTTCGTGCCATACGGTCCGGCACGGACCCGGGTCTTGTCGCCGGACGGGGTCTTCAAGACCTCGATGTAACCCTTGACCTTGTGGGCGGAGAGCTTGGCCAGCAGTTGTTTGGCGTTGGCCGGGTTGGAAAAGGCGCCCAACTGGACCACGAACATCTCCATTTGGCGCGGCTCCTGCTCCTTGGCCGCCGGCGCCGGTTTGGCGGGAGCGGCGTGGGTCTCCGGTTTCTTGGGCGCCGCCGTGGTGGCCGCTTCGGCGGCCGGCGCGGCGACCGGCTTTGGCGCCACCGCTGCCGCCGGCGGCTGCGCCGGCACCGCCGCCACGTCGGCGGCGTGAGGCTCGGACTGCTGAGCCGGTGCCGCGGCCGCCGGCGGCGCAGCGCCATCTTTTCCGGGCAGGGGGGCGAAATCGTTGGCGCTACGCTCGGGAATGCGGATATCGATATCCTGGCTGACCGGCTTGGGCTCCCGGTCCAGCACCATGGGCAGGAACACCACCGCCAGCAGCACCAGGGCAACGGCCCCCACGAGACGGCGCCGTGCGCGCTTTCTCAGATGGATCTCTTCATCAGCAATGGATTTGGCCATCCCCGTCCCTAGACTGCCTGGCTCTGTCCTTCACCCCCGCAGGGTTGACGCAATACCGCTGCGACCGTGTAGAAGGAACCGAAAACGATAATTCTATCATTTTCCTTCGCCAGGATACAGGCACGGCGGTAAGCGTCGTCGACACTGGGGAACAATTCCGCCCCCTCCCCCGCGCCCTGTGCCCGCAGCGTCTGCAGCAACTCCCCTGCCTTGGCGCCGCGGGGCTCCCGGATATCGGCCAGCAGCCAGCGGCCGATATGTCTCTTGGTGGCTTGCACCACCCCCGCGACGTCCTTGTCCGCCAGCATGGCGAATACCGCAATGGTGTCACCGCTGCAGGGCATGGCCGCCAGGTTGGAGGCCAGGGCCGCCGCGGCATGGGGGTTGTGGGCCACATCCAGGACCACGCTGGGAGTGCCGGGCAGGACCTGGAAGCGACCGGCCGGCAGGGCGTCGAGCAGGCCGCGCCGGACGTCGGCCGCCGTCACCGGAAGGCGCTCCCTAAGCTCGTCCAGGGCGGCCAGGCAGGCGGCCCCGTTATTGAGCTGGAAGGCGCCGCGCAACGCCGGGTACGGCAAGCCGTAACGGCTGCCCCTGGGCCCGCGGTAGCGCCACTGCGCGGCCTCGGCCTCCGGACCGAAATCCCGGCCGATGCGGTACAGGCGGGCCCCCACTTCCTGCGCGTAGCTTTCGACCGTCGCCGGTACCTCGGGTTCGGCGCAGATCGCCGGCCTGGCGCAACGGAATATGCCCGCCTTCTCGCGGCCGATGGCCTCCCGGGTGGAGCCCAGATAGTCCACATGATCCAGGTCGATGCTGGTGATCACGGCGCAATCGGCGTCAAACGCATTGACCGCGTCCAAACGCCCGCCAAGTCCCACCTCGAGCACTGCCGCCTGCACCCCCGCGTGGATGAAGTGCCACAATGCGGCCAGGGTACCGAACTCGAAATAGGTCAGCGGGACATCTCCCCGCGCCTGCTCGACCGCCGCAAATGCGCGGCACAGAGCCGGATCCTGCGCTTCGCACCGATTCACCCTGACCCGTTCGTTGTAGCGCAGCAGATGGGGAGAGGTGTAGCACCCCACGGTATAGCCGGCCGCCGCCAGGACCGCCTCCAGCATGGCGCAGGTGGAGCCCTTGCCGTTGGTACCGGCCACGGTGATGATGGGAAAGGTCGGAGCCAGGCCCATGCGGTCCCGCACCCGGGCTACCCGCTCCAGCCCCAGGTCGATGGCGCTGGGATGCAGTCCTTCGATCCGGGCGAGCCATTGGGCTAAGGTGTTTGGCATGGGTCTAGCAACAGGGACGTCGCGACAGCCGGCGGCGGAGCCGCGCTCAACCCGCCGGCGGCAAGCGCAGCATCAGGGTCAGCAGGTTGGTCAGGCGGCCGCGCAATTCGCGCCGGTCCACGATCATATCGATGGCGCCGTGTTCCAGCAGGAATTCCGCACGCTGGAAGCCCTCCGGCAGGGTTTCGCGCACGGTCTGCTCGATCACCCTGGGGCCGGCGAAGCCGATCAACGCCCCCGGCTCGGCGATAATGGCGTCTCCCAGCATGGCGAAACTGGCCGACACTCCGCCCATGGTAGGATCGGTCAGGACCGATATGAACGGCAGCCGGGCCTCGGCCAGCCGGGTCAGCGCCGCGCTGGTCTTGGCCATCTGCATCAGGGAAAACAGCCCCTCCTGCATGCGCGCCCCGCCACTGGCGGAAAAACACACAAACGGCAGATGGTGCTCGATGCAGGCGTGGACCCCCCGCACGAAGCGCTCCCCCACCACCGAGCCCATGGACCCACCCATGAACTTGAATTCGAAGACCGCCGCCACCAGAGGCACGGTCTCGACGCTCCCCTGCATGACCACCAGGGCGTCGTTCTCGTCGGTGCTCATCTGCGCGTCCGCAAGGCGGTCGATGTAGCGCTTGCTGTCCTTGAACTTGAGGATGTCCACCGGCAGCACTTCGTCCCCGATCTCGTGGCGGCCTTCCCCGTCCAGCAGCATGTCCAGCCGCGCCCGCGCCGAAATGCGGTTATGGTGGCCGCACTTGGGGCACACCTCCATGTTTTTTTCCAGGTCCGCGCGGTACAGCACCGCCTCGCAGGTGGGGCACTTGCTCCACAGGCCCTCCGGAACCACCTTCTTGCTATTGCCGCTGACCTTGCGCTGAATCTTGGGGGGCAATAGCTTCTGAAACCAGCTCATGTCCTGTCCTCAGGGGCTCGTTAATGAATAACTTGGACGTCCAAGTTATTCATTAACGAGCCCTTAACGTTGTGCGCCGACGAAAGGGACGGCCTACTCGCCGTCCATGGCCTCGCGGATGCCTTTCACCAGGGTGGAGAGGTTCTCCAGCAGCTTGTCCCGGGGAGAGGTCTCGATTTCCTGCACCACGCGGCTGCCGATCACCACGGCGTCGGCGATGCCCGCGATGGCCTTCGCCGTGGCCGCGTCGCGGATGCCGAACCCCACTCCCACCGGCAATCCGCAACTGGTGCGGATACGCGGTATCTTTTGCGCCACCTCGGCCAGATCGAGGTGGGCGGCACCGGTGACCCCTTTCAGCGACACATAGTAGATGAAACCCCGCGCCAACTCGGCCACCTGCCGGAAACGCGCCTCCGGGGTGGTGGGGGACAGCAGGAAAATCGGATCCAGGCCGTGCCGCTGGAGTATCTCGACGAATTGCCCGCTCTCCTCCGGCGGGTAGTCCACCACCAGCACGCCGTCCACGCCGCAGGCCTCGGCCTGCGCCGCGAATGGCTCATAGCCCATGTGCTCGATGGGGTTGGCGTAGCCCATCAGCACCACCGGCGTGGTTTGATCGGTATTGCGGAACTCGGCGACCCGTCCCAGTACCGTCCCCAGGCCCACGCCGTGCTTCAGGGCGCGTTCGCTGGCACGCTGGATGGTGGGGCCGTCGGCCATGGGATCGGAAAACGGCACCCCGAGCTCCAGGATGTCCGCCCCCGCGGCCGCCAGGGCGTGCATAATGGGAACGGTGAGGGCGGGTTCCGGGTCGCCGGCGGTAACGAACGGCACCAGGGCCTTGCGCCCTTGCTTGCGCAGCCGGTTAAAAGCGCTTTCTATGCGAGACATGTAATTCCATTCCGACAAAGGCCGCGGCGGCGGGGCGTCCCGTTGCTCCGGCTCAAAACCTGATCCCGGACAATTCGGCCACGGTGGCCATGTCCTTGTCCCCGCGCCCCGACAGGTTGACCAGCAGGATCTGCTCCCGGGCCATCCCGGGGGCGATCTTGGCGGCGTAGGCCAGGGCATGGCTCGACTCCAGCGCCGGCATGATGCCCTCGAAGCGGCACAGGTCGTGGAACGCCTGCAGCGCCTCGCCGTCGGTCACCGCCACGTATTCGGCGCGGCCGCTGTCCTTCAGCCAGGCGTGTTCCGGACCCACCCCGGGATAGTCCAGCCCGGCGGAGATCGAATGGGTCTCCTGGATCTGTCCGTTCTCGTCCTGCATCAGATAGGTACGGTTTCCGTGCAGTACCCCCGGGCTGCCTGCGGAAAGAGGCGCCGCGTGCTTGCCCGTGTCCAGCCCCAGGCCCGCCGCCTCCACTCCGACCAGGCGCACCGAGGGGTCGTCCACATAGGGATAGAACAACCCGATCGCATTGGAGCCGCCCCCCACGCAGGCAATCAGCGCGTCGGGCTGGCGCCCGGCGAGTTCCTGCATCTGGACCTTGGCCTCCTGCCCGATGACCACCTGGAAGTCCCGCACCATCATGGGATAGGGATGCGGTCCCGCCGCCGTGCCGATGATATAAAAGGTGTTTTCCACGTTGGTCACCCAGTCGCGCATGGCCTCGTTGAGGGCGTCCTTGAGGGTCTTGGAGCCGCTTTCCACCGGCACCACGCTCGCCCCCAGCAACTTCATGCGATACACGTTGCTGGCCTGGCGCCTGACGTCCTCCGAGCCCATATACACCACGCACTCCAGGCCGTAGCGCGCGGCGACCGTGGCCGACGCCACCCCGTGCTGCCCGGCCCCGGTCTCCGCGATCACCCGCGGCTTGCCCATGCGCCTGGCCAGCAGCGCCTGGCCCACGGTGTTGTTGATCTTGTGGGCGCCGGTATGATTGAGGTCCTCCCGCTTGAGGAAGATCTGCGCGCCGCCGAGCTGCTGCGACCAGCGCCTGGCATGGTAGATGGGGCTGGGGCGCCCCACGTAGTGCTTGAGCTCGTGAGCGAGTTCCGCCTGGAAATCCGGGTCGTCGCGGCATTGCTCGTAGCGGCCGCGCAACTCGTCCAGGGCGCTCATCAGGGTCTCCGCCACGAATATGCCGCCGTAGCGGCCGAAATGGCCGTGCCGGTCCGGTAGATCATACATCTGCATTGCGCACTCCTTGCATGAATGCAGCAAGCTTGGCTGCATCCTTGATTCCCTTCGCCGCCTCGACGCCGCTGCTCACGTCCACCGCCCACGGCCCGACCCGTTTGATGGCGGCGGCCACGTTGCCGGGCTCGAGCCCCCCGGACAGGACCACCGGCAGCGGCAGCCCGCGCGGGATAAGGCCCCAGTCGAAGGAGCGGCCGGTGCCCCCGTGCTGCCCTTCCACGAAGGCGTCCAGCAACAGCCCCTTGGCGTCGCAATAACGGGTTGCATATTGTAGCAAATCCAGGCCCGGTTTGACTCGCACCGCCTTGAGGTAGGGCACGCCGAAGCTGCGGCACAATTCGGGCGCCTCTTCGCCGTGGAACTGCAACAGGTCCGGGCGCACGGCCGCCAGCGCCGCCTCCACCTGCTCCCGCCGGGGGTTGACGAACAGGCCTACGGTGCTGACGAAGGGGGGCAGGGCGCGGCCGATGGCCGCCGCCTGCGGTAAGGCGACATTGCGCGGACTTTGCGCGAAAAACACCAGGCCGATGGCGTCCGCCCCCAGGCGCGCCGCCAGCAGGCCGTCCTCGATGCGGGTGATGCCGCAGATCTTCACTCGTGTGGGCATAGGGTCGAGAGGGAAGGTGAGAAGTACAAATACAGGATTACGCCAAAATTAGTTGCCGGGGGGTAAACTCCGGCAGGCCCCAATGCGGGTCATAGCCGATCCCAGTCAGGTACAGGCCGTCCGGGGCAAAGGTGGGCGCAGCCATGCCGCGGTCGCCCCCTTCCAGCAGCACCCCCATCCAGGAAGGCGGGTATTTTCCCTTGCCCACATACACCAGGCTGCCCACGATGTTGCGTACCATGTGGTGCAGGAAGGCGTCGGCGCAAAGCTCGAAAACGAACACGTTGCCCCGTTGGCTGACGGTGATCCGGCGCAGGTCCTTCACCGGGGACTTGGCCTGACATTGGGCGGCGCGGAAAGCGCTGAAGTCGTGCACCCCGGCCGCCAGCGCCGCTGCCGCCTGCATCGCCCCCAGGTCCAACGGGGCGTGGTGCCAGCCCGCCTTGCCCTCCAGTATCGCGGGGCGCACCGGCTGGTTGAGCAGCAGGTAGCGGTAGCAGCGTTCCCGCGCGCTGAAACGGGCATGGAACTCGTCCGGTACCGGATGGGCCCATTGGACGGCGATGGTTGGCGGCAACAAGGTGTTCACGCCGCGCACCCAGGCCGGAACGGGGCGGTATGCCCCGGTGTCGAAGTGCACCACCTGGGCCAGGGCATGCACGCCTGCATCCGTGCGCCCGGCGCTCGCCGACCGGACAGGGTGCCCGGCCATGGCCGACAACGCCTGTTCCAGCCGGTCCTGCACGCTGCATCCGCCGGGCTGGGTCTGCCAGCCGCAAAAACGGCTCCCGTCATACTCGAGACCGAGGGCTATTCTCACTGCAACAGCCATCCCGCCAGGGCCACCGCCGCAGCCAGCGCCAGCAGATCACCCCAGTCGAAGCGGCCGATCACCAGCGTCACCCGGGCGGGCCCCGCAGGCATCCGGCCGAGCGCTTCCTGCAGGCCCTTCCATCCCCTGCCGTTCTGCAGTTGGCTCAGCCGTTCCGCGTAGTCCAGGGTGAGCCAAGTGCGCAGGGCGATGCGGTCCACATCGAGCCCGAGCCCCCGGCCGGGTCGCAACAGCACGTACAGGCCCTGCAACAGGTCGTTTCTCGGCGTGGTGGCAAGCAGGACGGAGAGCCCGGCGAGCAGCAGGGCCAGTCGCCAGGCCTGCATGGCACCCGCCTGAAGACCCTGCCAGGTAGGGCTCCAGGCGCCCCAGGACGGGGCTACGGTGCTTCCGGGGGAGGCAAATCCGTAGATCAATATCAGCGAGAGGAACAGCCAGCGGGTGCGGCGCAACAGACGCCGAAGGCCGCGCGCCTTGCCGAATACGGCCAGAGCCAGCACCCCGGCGCTCGCCCCGGCCAGGGCGAAGGCACCAAGAAACTGGATGGACACCGCCAGGATAACCCACAGCAGTACCTTGGTCGCGCTATGAAGTCCCATCCGTCAGGAAACACTCCCGGGCCCCGGGCTCCCCCTCGGCACCCCGATCAACCCAGCTCCGCAAGCAGCGCCTGGGCGTCGCCCTGTTGCCGGGAATCACCCTCCTGGACCACTTCCTGCAGAATCTCCCGGGCCCCCTCCTTGTCTCCCATCTCCAGGTAGGCCTTGGCCAGGTCCAGCTTGGTGGCCACTTCATGCCATTGCTCGCTCTCCGGCTCCACCGTCTTCTCTGCCTCGGCGGCCACGGTGGGGGCCCCTTCCAGGTCCAGGCTGATGCCGGAGAAGTCCAGTTCATGGGAGGGCTGGGCCGGGCTCTCGACGGGCGCAGGCACCTCATCCAGGTTGAAGTCGAAGTCCAGAACGGGCTCTTCGGCCGGGGCTTCCAGGACGATCGACTCCTCGTCGGGGCCAACGCCCTTCGCTTCCTCGGGGCTGAAGTCGAAATCCATGGAATGCTCTATCTCTACGGCGCCGGAGGCCTCCGCAGATTCAACGGGTTCAACGGCGGGCGCTTCCGTCGTACCGCCGAAATTCTTCTCGATCGCTTGGGGGATAATGGTATCCAGGTCGAAGCTCAGTCCTGCGCCTTCCTCGTCCGGGACGTCGGCCTCGGGCGCTTCCGGTGCTGCGGCGATCTCGGGCTGGCGTTCCGCATCAGGTTCGGAGACAGGCGTCTCCGCTGGCGCGAAGTCCATCTCGAAATCGAGGGTGTCCATAACTGCCGGGGCCTTCTCCGGGGCTTCCGGTTTCTGTTCACCGGCGGAAAGCAGGTCCTGGTCCAGATCAAACTCCAGGTCGGGCGAGGTGTCTTCCAGTTCCTTGCCGGTCGCGAGGGCTTGCTGGCCCGCCGCATCCACCACCGCCGCCGCTACCGCGGCTCCAGCCACCGCCGCCACCTTGCCGGGCGCTTCATGTTCCGCTGCCCCCCGGGCCTGCCCGTACAGGGGGTTGTTCGGGTCCAGTTCGCGTCCCAGTTCGGCGGCCCTGTCCCAGATCGGGTTGGGCTTCCCGCCGATGGCCGCGTATAGTTCGCTCGCCAGGGTCTCGAAGGCCACCAGGTTCTTGCGGGCGGCGTAGATTTCCAGCAGCTTGAGGTGGATCTCGTGGCGGTTGGGGTCCTTCGACACAGCCTCCTTCAGGATTTCTTCGGCTTGCGCGTCCCGCCCATAGGCCATGTAGACCTCGGCCTCGGCGATCGGGTCCACGTCATTGGTATCGATGGTGCCCAGCCCCGCCTGGCTGAAGTCCGTAAGGAAGGAGGTATCCCCGGTATCGATCACACCGCCGGCGGTTTCCCCGAGCACGGTGTTCGCCTTGAGATCGCCCCCGGTCATAATGCTGTCTTCGAAACTGGTCAGACCCTTCCTGCGCCGGTTGCCCAACATCACCAGCCAAAGCAGTCCGGCCAACAACACCGCCGTACCCCCCGCCAGGTACAGCGGGTTGTCGATGATCTCCCGGTACCAGGGGGACTCTGCCGGTTTCGGCAGCGGCGCCGCCGCCTTCGGCTTGACCGCCGGTTTCGGCACGGCGGGCTTGGCGGCGGGCGCTGGCTGGGATACGGCCGGTTTCGCGGCCGCCTCTACCGGTACCGGTTTCGTTGCGGGCACCGGTGTCGGAGCGGCGGGCGCAGGCTGCCCTTTCGCCGCTTCCGCCTGTTTCTGCAGTTCGGCCATGCTCTGGCTCTTGAGCGCCAGCAGCTTTTGCATCTCCTGGATGTTTTTCTCCAGGGCGGCGATGCGGGCGTTGGTCTCCTGGATGGTCTGCTGCCGGGCAATGGCGTCCTCCTGGAGCGAGTTGACGCGGTCTTGCAGGGTCTTGAGCTGGGCGTCCGGGGCTCCGGCTTCCCCGGGCGTCGCGCCCTTGGACAGTTTCAAGACGTCCCGGGACACGGGCTTGCCCGTTGCGGCCTTGTCTTCCACCGCAGCGGAAATCTTGCCGGCAACCGCTTGCTTCGGTGCCTGCTCCCGTTGCGTCTGCGCCGCCGCCACCACCGCTGCAAGTTTCTGCCGGTAGGCGTGCCAATCGGCGGCCTGCGCCCGAATCTCCTGTTTCGCCTGGGGCTGGCCAACCGACGCCAGTTGCTCCCCCTCGGGTATCCGCAGGATGCGCCCAGTCTTCAGGCGATTCATGTTATTCCCGGCAAAGGCATCCGGGTTCGATCGGTACAACCCCACCAGAACCTGGTCCAGACTGATACCTTCCGCCTTGACGCCGCGCGCGATCTTGGTCAGGGTGTCGCCCTTCTTCACCGGACCATAGGTGGCCGCCCGCGGCCGGGCCGGCCCTTCCTCGGCCATGGCCGGCTTGGGCGCAGCGGCGGGAAGGGGCTTGACCGAGGGCGCGGCGACCGGGGTCAGCGGTCGTGCATCACTGAAGGCGGGTGGGTCGAGCAGAATCGTGTATTCCCGCACCAAGCGCCCCGATGCCCAGTTGAGTTCTATCAGCATATCCAGGAAAGGATCGTTGATCGGCTCGGCAGAAGATATCTTGATGTAAGGCTGGCCGTCGGCCCTCTTGGCGATGACGAACCTGAGGGTGCGCAGCACTGGAGCGCGGGCGACGTTCGCCTGCTTGAAGGCGTCCAGCGAAGCCAGTTGCGCGGCAAGTGAAGTGACGTCTTCATTGGAATCCGTCAGCAGGTCGACTTCCGCCCGAAGGGGCTGGCCCAAGGCGGAGGTCACGGTCAGTTTTCCCAACCCTGCAGAATAGGCGGTTAGCGGCAGGAGCAGCAATCCGCCGGCTATCAGGCTCGCTTTAATTATAGTGTTACGCACAATGCCACCCTCATCATCATTGGCCAGAGTAACCACACTAACATCATAGAGTTAGAGATGCAAGCTAAGCTCTCGCATTACATTAGCATTCAGCCCAGATATTTTTCAATCAAAATCTCCGCGATCTGCACGCTGTTGAGCGCGGCGCCCTTGCGCACATTGTCGCTGACCACCCACAGGTCCAGGCCCAGGGGATGGGAGATGTCCTCCCGAATACGCCCGACATAAACCGGGTCGTGCCCGGAGCCTTCGGTCACCGGCGTGGGATAACCACCCGGTTTGCGCTCGTCCATCACCACCACCCCGGGCGCCTTCTCCAGCAGCTTTCTCGCCTCCGCGGCGGTGATCTTGTTGCGGGTTTCGATGTGCACCGCTTCCGAATGGCCGTAGAACACCGGCACCCGCACCGCGGTCGGGTTGACCAGGATGGTGTCGTCTTCCATGATCTTGTTGGTCTCCCATACCATCTTCATTTCCTCTTTGGTGTAGCCGTTGTCCTGGAACACGTCGATATGGGGTAGCACGTTGAAGGCGATCTGCTTGGGATAGACCTCGCACTTGATTTCCCGCTGGTTGAAGATGGCCCGGGTCTGCTCGGCCAGTTCCTCGATGGCCTCCTTGCCGGTGCCGGATACCGCCTGGTAAGTAGCCACGTTGATGCGGGCGATGCCCACCGCGTCGTGGATCGGCTTCAGCGCGACCAGCATCTGGATGGTGGAGCAATTGGGGTTGGCGATGATGCCCCGCTTGGTGTGCCGGGCAATGGCATGGGGATTGACCTCCGGCACCACCAGCGGAATGTCTTCGTCATAGCGAAAGTGGGCGGTGTTGTCGATCACCACGCAGCCTGCCGCGGCGGCCTTGGGCGCGTACTCGGCGGAGACGGTGCCGCCGGCGGAAAATAGCCCGATCTGCGCCTTGCTGAAGTCGAAGCCGGCCAGGTCCTGCACCACCACCTCCCTGCCCATGAACTCCACGGTACTGCCGGCCGAGCGGCTCGACGCCAGGGGATAGATCTCGCCCACCGGAAATTTGCGCTGCTCCAGGATCGACAGCATGGTCTCCCCGACCGCTCCGGTTGCGCCAACCACGGCCACATTGTAGGTCTTGCTCATCGAATTACGCCCTCACACAAAACGCGGTGGGGTTCCGGCATCATCCCCTGCGCCGGTTCCGGGGCCTCTTCCCGCCCCGGAACCGGCGCACGGCGAACCGTGCCGAACCGCACTGCACAATTAATAAATCGGTTCGTCCGGGCGCTACCTCAGGTTATCGGAGAAAGCGCCATATTCTTTAGCTTGGAAATGCTTACAGGGCGGCCACCACCGCGTCGCCCATCCGCCCGGTGGACACCTTGTCGGTCCCCGGGACGAAGATGTCCGCGGTACGCAGGCCTTGGGCCAGCACCTTGCGAACCGCGGTTTCGACCCGCTGCGCCGCGTCCTCCAGGTTGAAGGTGTAGCGCAGCATCATCGCCGCCGACAGGATGGTCGCCAGAGGGTTGGCGATGTCCCTGCCGGCGATATCCGGCGCCGAACCATGGATCGGCTCGTACATCCCCTTGTTGGCCCCGTCCAGGGAGGCCGAGGGCAGCATGCCGATGGAGCCGGTAAGCATGGAGGCCTCGTCCGACAGAATGTCGCCGAAGATGTTGCCGGTGAGGATCACGTCGAACTGCTTGGGGTTGCGCACCAGTTGCATGGCCGCGTTGTCCACGTACATGTGGGACAGCTCCACCTCCGGATAGCCGCGGCCCACCTCGATCACCACCTCCCGCCACAGCTCGCTGGTCTCCAGCACGTTCGCCTTCTCCACCGAGCACAGCCTGCGCTTGCGCTTCATGGCGGTCTTGAAACCGCTGTGGGCCACGCGCCGGATCTCCGACTCGCTGTACACCATCGTGTTGAAGCCTTCCCGCTCCCCCTGGGCGTTGACCCGGATGCCGCGCGGCTGGCCGAAATAGAGGTCGCCGGTGAGTTCCCGCACGATCAGCAGGTCCAGGCCGGACACCACCTCCGGCTTGAGGGTGGAGGCGTCGGCCAGTTCCGGGTAGACGAAAACCGGACGCAGATTGGCGAACAGGTTGAGTTCCTTGCGGATGCGCAGCAACCCTTGTTCCGGGCGCTGGGGACGGGGCAGCTTGTCGTACTGGTAGCCCCCAACCGCCCCCAGCAGCACGGCATCCGCCTCCCGGGCCAGTTTGAGGGTGGGCTCGGGCAAGGGGTCCCCGGCGGCGTCGTAGCCGGCGCCGCCGATGGGCGCTTCCACCATCTCGAATTTCAGGCCGTCGCGCTGCAACGCCTGCAGGACCTTCACCGCCTGGGCGGCAACCTCGGGGCCGATCCCGTCGCCCGGCAAGACTGCGATCTTCATGGTATCCAGTTTCCTTACTTATTGGTTGGTGCCGCGCGCGGCAAGAGACGCCCCGGACGGGTCCGGTTCCGGGGAGCGGCGTCGCCGCTTCAGGCGAACAGCCACGGCGCCTCGCGCCGCCTCCGCTCCTCGTACGCCCGGATCTTGTCCACGTGGCGCAGGGTCAGGCCGATGTCGTCCAGCCCGTTCAACAGGCAATGCTTGCGGAACTCGTCCACCGCGAAGCGGAACACCTCCCCGGCGGGGGTGCTGACGGTCTGACCTTCCAGGTCCACCACCAGACGGTAGCCCGGGGTGGCCTCCGTTTCACCGAACAGGCGGTCCACCAGGGCCGGCTCCAGCACGATGGGCAGCAGCCCGTTCTTGAAGCAGTTGTTGTAGAAGATATCCGCGTAGCCGGGGGCGATGATGGCGCGAAAGCCGTAGTCCGCCAAGGCCCAGGGCGCGTGTTCCCGGCTCGAGCCGCAGCCGAAATTCTCCCGCGCCAGCAGGACCTGCGCCCCCCGGTAGCGCGGCTGATTCAGCACGAAATTCGGGTTGAGCGGCCGCCTGGAGTTGTCCATCCCCGGCTCGCCGTGGTCCAGATAACGCCACTCGTCGAACAGGTTGGGCCCGAACCCGGTGCGCTTGATGGATTTCAGGAACTGCTTGGGGATGATGGCGTCGGTGTCCACGTTGGCGCGGTCCAGGGGCGCCGCCAGACCTTCGAGGCGGGTAAATTTTTCCATTATTTCGCCATTTCCTTGTCCGCCGATTTCTGGAGCACCTCGCCGCCCTTCTGAATGTCCTTGCCCAGACCGGCCATGGTGTTGCACCCGGCCAACAAGAGCAGCCCCGACGCCGCAATCAAAGCAACCAGTTTCTTGAACATGTATCTTTCCTCGCTTGCAACAGACAAACTAAATCCGCCGCACGTCCACGAAGCGGCCCGCCACCGCCGCCGCCGCGGCCATCGCCGGGCTCACCAGGTGGGTCCTGCCGCCGGGTCCCTGACGGCCTTCGAAGTTGCGGTTGGAGGTGGAGGCGCAGCGCTCCCCCGGCTCCAGGCGGTCGGCATTCATGGCCAGGCACATGGAACAG
This sequence comes from Pseudomonadota bacterium, assembly GCA_021848325.1. Lineage (GTDB taxonomy): Bacteria > Pseudomonadota > Gammaproteobacteria > Burkholderiales > JAJZUU01 > JAJZUU01. Next base: position 41,074 of record JAJZUU010000016.1, read on the forward strand.
CCGGGCTCGCGCCACTCGAAACCGGCCGCGATGAACACCTGGTCCAGCCCCTCCTGCTCCGCCTGGCGCTTGACCAGGCCGGAGCCCGGCACCACCATGGCCAGCCTCACGTTGGCCGCCAGCCGCCGCCCCCGCACCACCTGGGCCGCGGCCCGCAGGTCCTCGATCCGGGAGTTGGTGCAGGAGCCGATGAATACCTTGTCGATGGCGATCTCGGCAATCGGGGTGTTGGGCGCAAGCCCCATGTAGGCCAGGGCCCGCTCCATGCCGTCGCGCTTCACCGGATCGGGTTCCCGCGCCGGATCGGGCACCCGCCCGTCCACCGCGGCCACCATTTCCGGCGAGGTGCCCCAGGTGACCAGGGGCGCGATGCGGGCGGCGTCCAGGCGCACGACCCGGTCGAACCGCGCCCCGGGATCGCTCACCAGGGTGCGCCAATAGGCCGCTGCCCGGTCCCACAGCTCGCCCCGGGGGGCGAAGGGGCGGCCCCGGACATAGGACAGGGTGGTTTCGTCCACCGCCACCATGCCGGCCCGGGCCCCGGCCTCGATGGCCATGTTGCACAGGGTCATGCGCCCTTCCATGGAAAGGGAGCGGATCGCGCTGCCGGCGAACTCGACGGCGTAGCCGGTGCCGCCCGCGGTGCCGATCTCGCCGATGACCGCGAGGGCCACGTCCTTGGCGGTGACGCCCTTGCCCAGGCGGCCGTCCACCATGATCTGCATGACCTTGGACTTTTTCGTCATCAGGCATTGGGTAGCCAGCACGTGCTCCACCTCGCTGGTGCCGATGCCGAACGCCAGGGCGGCGAAGGCGCCGTGGGTGCTGGTGTGGGAATCCCCGCACACCACGGTCATGCCGGGCAGGGTCGCCCCCTGTTCCGGCCCGACCACGTGCACGATGCCCTGACGCGCGTCGCCCATCCTGAATTCGTTGATGGCGAAATCGGCGCAGTTGCGGTCCAGGGTCTCCACCTGCAGGCGGGACACCGGGTCCTTGATCCCGTCCTGCCGGTCCTTGGTGGGCACGTTGTGGTCGGCCACCGCCAGCACGGAGGCGGTGCGCCAGGGCTTGCGGCCGGCCAGGCGCAGGCCTTCGAAGGCCTGGGGGCTGGTTACTTCGTGCACCAGGTGGCGGTCGATGTAGAGCAGGGTGGTGCCGCCGGCCTCCTCGTGCACCACATGCTGCTGCCACAACTTGTCGTAGAGGGTCTGCGCGCTCATGTTGCGGGAATCGTCAAAAGACTCAGATTATTGCATAAGGCGCCCGGGACGGATAGGGGGCGGATCGCGCACTTTCCAGGCCGCCAGGGCCAGGGCCAGCAAGGCGCAGCCGGCGGCGATGGTGTAAGTCAGGCCCGGCCCCAGGGCGTCCCAACTGTAGCCGCTGTACAGCCCGCCCACGGTGCCGCCCGCGCCGGACGCAACGCTGTTGTAGATGCCCTGCCCCCGCGCCTGGTGCCGCCCACGGAAATAGTGGTGGATCAGCGCCACGGCCGAGGCGTGATAGGAACCGAAGGTGGCCGCGTGCAGCACCTGGGCGAACAGCATCAGCCCCACCCGGTCCACGCCCCAGGCGATGATCAGGAAGCGCACCACCGCCATGGCAAGGCTGAACAGCAGGATGCGCTGCAGCGGGAACACCCGGAACAGTCGCGGCATCCACAGGAATACGCCGATCTCGGCCACTACCCCGAGCGCCCACAGCCAGCCCACGTCGCTCTTGCTGTAGCCGTGGTCCACCAGATAGATGGTGTAAAAGGTGTAGTAGGGCCCGTGGGCCGCCGCCATAAGGAAGCTGGCGGCGATCAGCGCCAGTACCTGGGGCTGCCTGACGATGTGCCACACCGGCAGATGGTCCGTGTCGTGAGGCACTACCCTGGCCTCCGGGACCCGCCCCGACAGCAGCACCAGCCCTGCCATCACCCCCAGCACCGCCCACAGCAGCACGCGGATGGGAGTGAAGTCGAGTACATAGCCCAGGCCCACCACGGCGACGATGAAGCCGATGGAACCCCACAGCCGGATCCGCCCGTAGCGCTCGGTGCGGGCCCCCAGATGGCTCAGGGTGATGGCCTCCACCAGCGGCAGGGCGGCGCTCCAGAAGAAGCTCATCAGGGACATCACCGCAAACAGCCAGAGGAACCCGGTGCCGAAGAATACCCCGACATAGCAGGCCAGGCTCATCGCCGCGGCCAGCCGCACGATGAATACCCGTTTGCCGTAATGGTCGGCGATCCAGCCCCACAGGTTGGGGGCGAAGATGCGCATCCCCTGCAGCAGGGACATCAGCACCCCGATCTGGAAGGCGTCGAACTCCAGCGACTTGAGATAGAGCCCCCAGAACGGGGACATGGCGCCGACGAAAGCGAAATAGAAAAAGTAATAGCCGGACAGGGGCCAGTAGGGAAGGTTCTGCATCGGGCGCACATTCACGAGGAAGGGCCGGGGCGGGCGGCCCCGCTGCTCACTCCCCGCCGGGGGCCGCGCCCGGGATCTTCGGGGTGGGGCACACCACGTCCGCGTTCTGGGCCCGGTGGCGCAGGGCGTGATCCGCCAAAACGATGGCCAGCATGGCCTCGGCGATGGGGGTGGCGCGGATGCCCACGCAGGGGTCGTGGCGGCCGTGGGTCTCCACCGTCGCCGGATTCCCCTCCTTGTCGATGGAGCGGCGCGGCAGGCGGATGCTGGAGGTGGGCTTGATGGCGATATGGGCCACGATGTCCTGGCCGCTGGAGATGCCCCCCAGCACCCCGCCCGCATGATTGGACAGGAAGCCTTCCGGCGTCAGTTCGTCGCCGTGCTCGCTGCCCTTCTGCTCCACGCAGGCGAAACCGGCGCCGATCTCCACGCCCTTGACCGCGTTGATGCTCATCAGGGCGTAGGCGATGTCGGCGTCCAGCCGGTCGTACACCGGCTCGCCCCAGCCCACGGGCACGTTCTCCGCCACCACGCTCACCTTGGCGCCGACGGAATCGCCGGATTTGCGCAGCCGGTCCATGTAGGTCTCCAGTTGCGGCACATAGCCGGCGTCGGCCACGAAGAATGGATTGTCGTTCACCCCCTGCCAGCTCTTGAACGGCACCTTGACCGGGCCCAACTGGGACAGATAGCCGCGGATCACGACGCCATAGCGCTCCTTGAGCCACTTCTTGGCGACCGCCCCGGCCGCCACCCGCACCGCCGTCTCGCGCGCGCTGGAACGGCCGCCCCCGCGGTAGTCGCGGATGCCGTATTTCTGCCAGTAGGTGTAGTCGGCGTGACCGGGGCGAAAGGTGTCCATGATGTTGCCGTAGTCCCGGCTGCGCTGGTCCTCGTTGCGGATCAGCAGGGCGATGGGGGCGCCGGTGGTCCGGCCCTCGAACACCCCGGACAGGATTTCCACCGTGTCCGACTCCCGCCGCTGGGTGACGTGGCGCGAGGTACCCGGCTTGCGCCGGTCCAGCTCGACCTGGATATCGGCCTCCCCAAGCGCCATGCCCGGGGGGCAGCCGTCCACCACGCAGCCGATGGCCGGGCCGTGGGACTCGCCGAAGGAGGTGACGCAGAACAGCTTGCCGAGGGTGTTGCCGGACATATCTATAATCAACTCGTGACAGGACAGGACTGGCGCAAGTTTAGCATATCCCCGCCCTCCCGAAGGCTGGCCGGGGCTCGACATCCCGGGCCGAGGATTCCCGCTCCCCATGAATATCCGCCAACTCGCCGTCGAAGAAACCCCAGCCGGCCTCGGCAGCGGCCCTGGCCTTCGCGGCGGCCATGCCGGTGCCGGAGGAATTGCGCAAGCGCGTCGCCGCGGCCTCTCGCACCGCCGCGAAAGCGGGTAAACTATCACCCCATCCCGTCCTGAAGGAGACCGCGATGAAGGCCGTCTTGCAAACCGCCGCCGGCGGCCCGGAAGTGCTGCCGGCGGCCCGGACTATCTCGAGAGCGGGCACACCCGCGGCAAAATCGTGCTTGCCATCAAGTAGGCGATGAAATTCCTGCCCTACATCCTGATCGTCCTGTCCGCGCTGCCGCTGCTGGCGCGGCTGTTTCTGGCCCGGCGCGCGCGCCGCATGGAGGGGGCGGCGATCCCCTTCAACGATCCGGAGGTGAAGGACAAGCTGCGCCGTCACGGCCGGGTGCTGCTGTATTTCTTCAGCCCCCACTGCGGGCCGTGCCGCGCCATGACGCCGATCGTCGACCGGCTGGCCGCCCGCCACGGCAACGTGGTGAAGCTGGACGTGGCTCAGGCCGCCCCCATCGCCCGCAGCCTGGGCATCCTGGGGACACCGTCCACGGTCCTGCTCAAGGATGGCAAGGTGGCCCAGGTGGTAACCGGGGCCGCCTCCGAAAAGCGGCTGGAGGCCCTGCTGGCCGGAGACTGAACGGGGTTCAGCCGGCCTTGGCCGCCGCCTCCCGCCGCAGCAGCGCGAGCCCCAGCCCCACCCCGAAGCCGGTCACGTCCTCCGCCACCGCCCCCAGGCCGCCCTTGCAGTTGCTGGCGGACAGGTCCACGTGCAGCCACGGGGTATCATCCACGAAGCGCTGCAGGAAACGCGCCGCCAGGATGTGATCCGCCTCTCCTTCCAGGGTGCACTGCTTGACGTCGGCGATCTTGCTCTCCAGGGCCTCCTCGTAATCGGCATCCAGGGGGAAGGCGCAGACCCGCTCGCCGCTCTCCCTGCCCGCCTCCAGTGCCGCCGCCAGCAGCGCTTCCCGGTTGCCGAACACGCCGCTGTAGCGGGTGCCCAGGGCGGTCACGCAACCGCCGGTCAGGGTGGCGAAGTCCACGATCAGCCCCGGTTTCTCCTTGGCGGCCAGGGTCAGGGTGTCGGCCAGGACCATGCGTCCCTCGGCGTCGGTGTGCACCACCTCGATGGTGGTGCCGTTGAGGGCGGTCACCACGTCGTTCTGCTTGTAGGCGCGGGGGCTGATGTGGTTCTGGGCCAGCGCCAGCCAGCAGTCGACCGCGCGGTCGAGCCCGCTGCGGGTGGCGGCCAGCAAGAGCCCCAGGGCCACGGCCGAGCCGTTCATGTCCTCGTGCATGCCGTGCATATAGCGGGCCGGCTTCAGGTTGTGGCCGCCGGTGTCGAAGCAAATCCCCTTGCCCACCAGGGCCACCCTGCCCCGGGCCTTGTCGGGGGCGTAGCGCAGGCGCACGATGGCGGCGTCCTCCTCGGCGCTGCCCTGGGCCACCGCCACAAAGGCGCCCGCCCCTATCTTGCGCAGCCGCCTGAGGTCGTATTCCTCCAGCTCCCAGCCGTGCTCCCGGGCCAGCTTCCGGATGCGCTCCCGGTACAAGCCGGGGGTCAGCTCGTTGGCGGGCAGCATGGTCAGTTCCCGGGCCAGCAGGTTGCCCTCCGCCTGGGCCCGCAGGGAGGCGAATCCCTCCCTGTCGCGATAGCCGTAGAGGGCGATCCTGGACAGGGGTTTTTTCTCCCCTTTGCGCTTGCGCACCGGCAGCGGCGCGCCGTTTACCCAGGCCCCGTAAAGGGCGGTCTGTGCCCCGTTGCGGCGCTCCTCCTCGCCGCCGAACACCGCCACCGCCAGCTCCCGCGGATGCTCCCGCAGCAGTAGTTGCAGCGCCTTGCGCAGCGCCGTCTGCTGCTCGAAACGGGACTTGCCCCCGTCCAGGGCGACCCAGGCCGCCACCCCGCCGTGCTCCAGGTCGGCGCTCACCGGCTCGCCGCACAGGTCGGCGAACTTGGCGCCGCGGCGCGCCAGGACGGCGCGCAGCCGTCCCGCGCACGGGATATCGGCGGGCAGTCCCTGCCCCGCCTTGAAGGGAAGCACGAACAGCAGGTGGGAAAATCCGGCCACCTGCTGGTCGCTGATGGTCTTTTCGCTCTGGATAAGTTTTTTCATCACGCTCCTCGATCTGGATGGGCGCCGACCCGCGCCGCCGTCAAGCAGCGGCCGCAAAACGCCTTATTCTATCCCATCCCCCGTCCCTGCGGCCCTGCCGAGCGACGAAAAACCACTACAATGAAACTGACGAGCGGCTGGAACAGGCGCCGCCGCCACGGCCACCGTACCCAACATGAAACGGGAGAACATCCATGCCTGAAAAAGACCCTTTGGAAGCCGTGCTGGAAACGGTACAACAGAACCGTTATTCCGACAGTTCCCTCTATCTGGCCGACGTCGTGGCCAGCCTGGCCCTGGGCGGCACCCACCGCAAGGTGGACCTGTCCCGGTTCGGCCTCCTGGACGAGCCGGCCCGGCTGCTGGTATTCAACCTCATCACCGCCAAGGTGAAGGAAGGCTACCCGCAGGAGGCCTGGGAGAAAACGGCGGACAGGATCCTGGAGACCACGCGCGGACGGTAAACCGGCGGCCAAGCCGGACGCAAATATATGATCGTCATGCGCGGCCGGCTACTGCGCCTTATTCGTTCCGATTCCGTTAAGACCCTGCCCGGCGCTCCCTGGCCAGGGTCGGGCGCGCCTGCTATATTAAGGCGTCGAGAAATAATAAGTTGGACATTTGCCGTGACTGCTTTGCGCACAGGCCACGAAGCAAGTCGCGCCGATGTGTCACTCACAACAGGCGGCTTGCGACACCGGCATGTGCGCAAAGCAGCCGCGGCCCGGAGGGTTGCGGCGAATCCGCGCGTCTGCGGCGTTGCGAGCCTTGCATCCATCGCGGATTCGCCGCAACAAATGTCCAAGTTATTATTTCTCGACGCCCAAGCCTTGCTCAATGAAGCAAAGCACGCGCGTGCACACGGAAACCGGGTGCTTCTCGACAGCACGGGGACACCACACTCAGGAGAACATGCCATGACCGATATCGCCGCATTATTGGGCAGCGAGGCCGAGACCTTGCTGG
>JAJZUU010000091.1 GCA_021848325.1 Pseudomonadota bacterium
CCTGACCGGTCCATATTTCGCCGCTTTTTTGGTCAATAGAACGACTATTGACCTGCAAAATCGACAAAATCTGTCCTCGACCAGCCGAATTTTCGCTTCGATTCTTCAAGTCCGACAGGCTCCTAGCAAGATTCGCGACCCGTGCTATATTGAAATCGATATCCGCCGCGCGGTGCCAGTTCAAGACGGCTATCCGGGTTGATGCCGCATGCCCCAGGCGGACCAAATGGATGCAGGGAGGAAAGACCCGTATGCAGGAAGTACTCACCGGCCCGCTATCGGAGAAGGAGATTCGCAGGCAGATGGAGGCGGCCGGCCGCATCGAAGGCACGGTGGCAGTGGACATCGAAGATGTGATCGAGGGGGATAGGGAATCGTTTCTTACCCTTCTTTCCGAGCTTCTTACGGATTCCGCCGAATTGGAGGACATCGAATACGAACTCGTCGGCCACGAAAACGGTATGGCGCATTTTCACGTCAACGGCGACGCCGGCATCGTACTGGAGGACCTCGGAGCGGAGGAGCTCGAAGACGAGGAGGAAGAAGAAGAGGACTATGAATAGTGGCGTACCGGTGTGCGGTTTATCGTTGCCGCATACTGCGGAAAGATGAGGGAACCGGGTAACGACTCCCGGCAGCAGCCGGGCAACATGATGGAGGGGCGACACCATGACTAAGCAAGAAATGATATCGAAGCTCGTCGATAACGACGCCAAGAGCATCAGGGCCAACTCGCCGTGGCTGGAAAGCTTTATGCGGCCCGGATTTCCCGCCTATGTTCGCCTGACGAACGAGCAACTTCTCGCAGAACTGGGCAAGCGCAGCTTGATCGCCGCGGAAGCGGCCTGACCGAACCGCCCCCGCTGACAGCGGGGGCGGCCTATACCGCTTTGCCCTCGAAACCTTGCGCCGCAGCAGCAGCGCGGCAGGCAAGACGCTGACAGCGCGCGCCGGTCAAAACAGCGCATCTTTCGACACCCCGAAGCGCTTGAGGATGCGCCGTAGGCACTCCAGCGCCTCCATCTGGATCTGGCGCACCCTCTCCCGGGTAAGCCCCACTTCGTCCGCCAGCCGGTCCAGGGTACAGATCTCGCGGCCGTTCAGGCCGTAACGCCGCTCGATGACCCAGCGCTGCTTGTCGTTCAACTGCTCCAGCCAAATCCGGACATATGTCTCCATCTCCGCGGTCTGCAGCAGGTCCTCCGGCATCTGGCACTGCTCGTCCGGGACGGCTTCTCCGATGGAGAGTAGCGGGTCGATATCCAGAGGCGCGTCCAGGGAGGCCATGCGCTCGTTCAGGCCCAGTATCTTCCTGACCTGCTCCACCGGCTTGCCCACCATGTGGGCCACGTCCTCGATGCTCGCCTCGCCCGCGCCATGGGCTTCCAGATGGCGCATGGCACGCAGGCAAACATTCAATTCCTTGATGATGTGCACCGGCAGACGGATGGTGCGGGACTGGTTCATGATGGCGCGCTCGACGTTCTGCCGGATCCACCAGGTCGCATAAGTGGAAAAGCGGAAACCCCGCTCGGGGTCGAATTTTTCCAGGGCATGGATCAGCCCCAGGTTGCCTTCCTCGATCAGGTCCAGCAACTCCAGGCCGCGGTTGAGGTAGTGCTTGGCGATGGTCACCACCAGGCGCAGATTGTGCTCGATCATCTTCTGCCGGGCGGCGAAATCCCCCTCCCTTACCAGCCGGGTCAGCCTGAATTCCTCCTCGGCACTGAGCAAGCGGTTGAGGCCGATCTCGTTGAGATAGATCTGGGTGACGTCGCGCTGGTAATCGTCCGCGACCTCCTCGGTCTCCGCCGGTGTATCGGCGGGCCCTTGCGGGGTCTTTTCCGTCAATGGTTCATCCTCGTCTCGATGGGGTTCTTGCATCATGGTTTGCATCCTTCCACGACAGGCAGATAAGGCTTTTAGGCGTCCATATATCCCAAATATAAGCAGTTTTATATTATTCCTTGCAGAGTCCCTCCAAAGTGGCAGCGGCGGTACCGGCCATCCCGGCCGCGCCGGGGCCGGCCGATCCACCCACGAAACAGGTTCATGGTCGCCTCTATTGCACTGCCGGGGACGCCGGCTGAAAGCTGCCCCGCTTTCGGCGCCGCACGGCAAAACATGGTTATAGCGAGGGAAGGCAGGTTCTAAGGCCGTCCGAATATCTATTGCAGGGGCTAGGAGCCTGTCGGACTTGAAGAATCGAAGCGAAAATTCGGCTGGTCGAGGACAGATTTTGCCGGTTTTGCAGGTCAATAGTCGTTCTATTGACCAAAAAAGCGGTGAAATATGCACCGGCCAGACGGATTTGCAGCCGATTTCCTTTAAGTCCGACAGGCTCCTAGGAGTATTGAACCTTGTAAGATGTCACGGCTTGGTAGCCGGGTGCAAGACCAGACAATGAGAGAAAACTATACGCGACTTTTGCGGCAATCCGCAACCTCCACCGCTCGGGGGGCATGAAAGCGCGGCCTTTGGCCCTGCTTCAACCGCTTGCGCCCCGCCGGAACGGCCGCGGCTATGCCGGTTTCGCGGCTCTCGCCGAGGGGGAAAGGGGCGCCTGCGCCCCCCGGCGCGGGAACCTATGCGGTTGATTGCGAGGATATTTTGGTGTACCTTGTTCAGGCTGCGGCTCAGATCATCAACAGCCTACCGCCGCCGGCCTCTTCCGCAACAGCGGCGGATGCCAGCGCGACCCTGGGCAGATACGTCGACATCAAGGTGCAGCGCCTTCCGCCTGCGCCGCCGCCTCCTGCTTGCCGGAGGCGCGCGTGCGTCTTGCCGCGATGCCCGCCGCCGTACCCGCAGTAGCCGCAACGGAGGGGCCCCATGCATGTCACTTTGGTTCACGTCCAAGTCAAGCCCGAGCACGTCGACGACTTCATCGAGGCCACCCGCCTGAATCACCAGGCCAGCATCAAGGAGCCGGGCAATCTGCGCTTCGATGTCCTGCAAGCAGCCGAAGACACCGCCCGCTTCGTCCTCTACGAGGCCTACGCCACGGCGCAAGACGCCGCCGACCACAAGCACACCCCCCACTACCTGATCTGGCGCGACACGGTGGCCGGGTGGATGGCCGAGCCGCGCCAGGGCATGCGCTACACAGGGTTGTTTCCCGGGGGTGCCGCTCGGTGCTGATCCAGCCCTTCTCCGTCGCCAGGCTACCGCGCATCGAGTTCGGCAGCGGCACGTTCCACCGGCTTCCCTCTTTGCTGGCCGGCTTCGGCAAGCACGTCCTGATTGTGACCGGCGGCCGCTCCCTGCGCGCCACGCCCCATTGGGCCTGGCTCACCGCCACCTTGAAGGAGCAGGGGTTTTCCTGGAAAGAGATCGCCGTATCGAGCGAACCGTCGCCGCAGATGGTGGACCAGGCGGTGCAGGAACTGCGCGGCGACGGCATCGAGGCGGTACTGGGCATCGGCGGCGGCAGCGTGCTGGACGCGGCCAAGGCCGTTGCCGGGCTGCTGCGGCCGGGCAATTCGGTGCTCGATCACCTGGAGGGAGTGGGCCCGGAACTGCCCTACCGCGGGCCCGCCACGCCTTACATCGCGGTACCCACCACCGCCGGCACCGGCTCGGAGGCCACCAAGAACGCGGTGTTGAGCGTCGGCGGCAAGGAGGGATTCAAAAAGTCCTTCCGCGACGAGCAGTTGGTTCCCCAGTATGCGGTGGTGGACCCGGACCTGCTGGCTACCTGCCCGCCGGGGCTGATCGCCGCCAACGGCATGGACGCCTTTACCCAGTTGCTGGAGTCCTATGTCTCCAGCAGGGCCAACCCCTTCACCGACGCCCTGGCCGAAAGCGGGCTCGCCGCCGTCCGGGACGGGCTGCTGCCTTGGCACCGGGGCGGCCCCGCCTCCGCCCCGGCACGTGAGAGGATGGCCTACGCCGCACTGCTGTCCGGGGTCACCCTGGCCCAGGTGGGCCTGGGCTCGGTGCATGGGCTGGCCTCCCCCCTGGGGGCCTTCTTTCCCATTCCCCACGGGGTGGTATGCGGTACCCTGGTGGCCGCCGCCACCCGCCAAAACATCGCCGCCATGGAAAACCGCGAACCCGACAACCCGGCCCTGGCCAAATACGCCCGGGCGGGCCGGCTGCTCGCCGAACGGGAGGACATGGCCCGGGATCGGGCCCCGTCGGACCTGGTGGAGATCCTCTCCCGTTGGACCGAGCAATTGCAACTGCCGCGCCTGGCCCGTTACGGGGTGAGCGCCTCGGACCTGCCGGCGGTCGTCGCCAATTGCCGCGGCAGCAGCATGAAGACCAACCCGATTGTCCTATCCGACGCCGAGGTGACGGAAGTCCTGGCGCAACGGCTGTGATCCGCGCGAAGCCCGGGCGACACTCCGGATGCCCGCGGCCCGGCTGGCAGCGCGTTGCGCCCGAGGCGGATTCTGCAGACCGACCCTAAATATTATCCGCCCTAAGGTCGCGAAAAAACCGCCGCGCGGCAGGCTTATCCACAACCTCCGAGGCCGGAAATCGAGCCTCAGCCGGCGGCCTTCTGCCTGGATTCCAACTCCTCCCAGCGCGCCAGGCAATCCATCAGCTCCTGCTCAACCTGGGCGAAACGGGCCTGCACCTGCTTCGCCTCCCCCGGGTCGCCGCGGTAGAGATCGGGGGCCGCCAGGCGCTCGGTGATGGCCGCCTGTTCCTGCTCCAGCCGCTCGATCCGGCCCGGCAGTTCCGCGAGTTCCCGGTTCTCCTTGTAGCTGAGCTTGGGCCGGGAGGGGGACTTGTCGGCGGGGCCGGCGCGCTGGGGCTTGGGCGCCGCGGGCCGTTTTTCCGCCTCCGCCTGCTGCCTCTTCGCCAGCCGCGCCCAATCGTCGTAGCCGCCGACGAACTCCCGCAGCCGGCCCGCCCCCTCGAACCCGATCACCTGGGTGACCACGTTGTCCAGAAAAGCCCGGTCGTGGCTCACCAGCAGGACGGTCCCAGGGTAGTCCGCCAGCAGCGCCTCCAGCAGTTCCAGGGTATCGATGTCCAGATCGTTGGTGGGCTCGTCCAGCACCAGCACGTTGGCGGGCCGGGCGAACAGCCGGGCCAGCAGCAGGCGGTTGCGCTCGCCCCCGCTGAGGGATTTCACCGGGGAGCGGGCGCGCTGGGGCGCGAACAGGAAGTCCTCCAGGTAGCTCACCACGTGCTTGCGCACGCCGTTGATCTCGATGAAGTCGGAACCCTGGCTGATGGTGTCCACCAGGCTCGACTCCTCGTCCAACTGGGCGCGGAACTGGTCGAAATAGGCCACCGCCAGCTTGCTGCCCAGCTTGACCGACCCCGCGTCCGGCTGCAATTCCCCCAGGATCAGCTTGATCAGGGTGCTCTTGCCGACGCCGTTGGGGCCGACCAGCCCGATCTTGTCGCCGCGCATGATGCGGCAGGAAAAGTCGTGGATCACCGCCCTGCCGCCGAAGCCCTTGCTCACGCCCTCAAGTTCCGCCACCAGCTTGCCCGAGCGTTCGCCGGCGTCCAGCGCCAGGCTGGCGTTGCCGGCCCGCTCCCGGCGGCGCGCCCGCTCCAGGCGCAGCGCCTCCAGCCGCCGCACTCTGCCCTCGTTGCGGGTGCGGCGCGCCTCGATGCCCTTGCGGATCCAAACCTCTTCCTGCGCCAGCACCTTGTCGAACTTCCCGTTGTGCACCGCCTCGGTCGCCAGCAGCTCGGCCTTCTTGCGCTGATAGGCGGCGAAGTTGCCGGAAAAGGCGGTGAGCCTGCCGCGATCCAGCTCGATGATGCCGGTCGCCACGTTGTCCAGGAAGCGCCGGTCGTGGGTCACCAGCATCACGCTGCCGGGGAACTCCCTGATGACCCCTTCCAGCCATTCGATGGCCACCAGGTCCAGGTGGTTGGTAGGCTCGTCCAGCAACAGCAGGTCGGGCTGGACCACCAGCGCCCGCGCCAGGGCCACCCGCTTGAGCCAGCCCCCGGACAGTTCGGAAACCTTGGTGTCTTCCAGCAGCCCCAGGCGGCTCAGGGTCATCTGCACCCGTGCCTGGATCGCCCAGCCGTCGTGCGTATCCAGTTCCGCCTGCAACTCGCTCAGGCGGGCCAGCAGGGCCGCGGTATCCGCCCCCGCCTGGCCGATGCTGTGGGCCGTCTCATGGTAGTCCAGCAACAGCCCGCGCACCTCCCCCAGCCCCTCGGCCACCGCCTCGAACACGGTGTGCCCGGGATCGAGGGCCGGCTCCTGGGGGACATAGGCCAGGCGCAGGCCCGGCGCGCGCCAGATGGTACCGTCGTCGCTATGGGCCTGGCCCGCGATGATCTTCAACAGGCTGGACTTGCCGGCGCCGTTGCGCCCGATGAGGCCGACCCGCTCGCCTGTCTCCAGCACCAGGTCGGCCCGGTCCAGCAAGGGCACGTGGCCAAAGGCGAGGGAGAGTTTATCCAGTTGGATGAGCGGCATAGGGCAAGAGCTTCGGGTGAATGGAACAGGAACAGGGCGGACGCATTATAGCAGCCTCGCCTGCCATATGGGGGCACCGCCCGCGGATGGCAAGAGCAGGGACCGGTTTCAGGCCATGGTCTTCCTGAGCAGGGGCCGTAGCGCGGACAGATCGCGGGTGTTGAGCACATCGCCCTTTTCCAGCCAGCCGCGGCGCGCCTGCCCGACCCCGAAGCGCAGGTTGGCAAAATCCAGGGTGCTGTGGGCGTCGGAATTGATGCTCACCAGCACCCCCTCCTGCTTGGCCATCTGGCAGTAGGTATCCAGCAGGTCCAGGCGCTCCGGATGGGCGTTCAATTCGAGAAAACAACCGCGCTTCCCGGCATGGCGGATGATCCGCAGCATGTCCACGTCATAGGGCTCGCGCTGCTCCAGCAGCCTGCCGCTGGGGTGGGCCAGCAGCGTGAAGTGGGGGTGGTCCATGGCGCGCAGGATGCGCTCGGTCTGCCTGGCCCGGGCCAGATCAAACTTGCTGTGCACCGCCCCGATCACCAGGTCCAGCCGTTCCAGCACGGCGTCCGGCAGGTCCAGGCTGCCGTCTTCCAGGATGTCCACCTCGATGCCCTTGAGCACGGTGATACCGTCCAGCCGAGTATTCAGCCGGTCGATCTCGTCCATCTGCTTAAGCAGCCGCTCCGGGTCCAGGCCGTGGGCGACGGTGAGGCGCCGCGAGTGCTCGGTCACCGCCAGGTACGACAGCCCCATGTCCTTGGCGGCCAGCGCCATTTCCTCGATGGTGTTGCGGCCGTCGGTGGCCTTGGTATGGGCATGCAGATCGCCCTTCAGGTCGGAAAGCTCCACCAGTTCGGGCAGGTGCCCGGCCCGCGCCGCCTCCACCTCGCCCCGGTCCTCCCGCAGCTCCGGGGGGATGAACGGCAGCCCCACGGCGCGAAACACCGACTCCTCGGTCTCTCCGGCCACCCGGGTTTCGCCCTTGAACACCCCGTACTCGTTGACCTTGAGCCCCCGCTCCTGACCCAGGCGACGGATCACGATGTTGTGGGCCTTGGAGCCGGTGAAATAGACCAAGGCGGCGCCGTAGCTCTCCTCCCCCACCACCCGCAGGTCCACCTGCAACCCGCAGCGCAGGATCACCGTGCCGCGGGTGGCGCCGCCGGACACCACCTCGGCCACTTCGTCGTAGGCGGCGAAGCGCTGCATCACCGGGCTATTCGGCTCGGCGGTGACCAGGATGTCCAGATCCCCCACCGTCTCGCGCATGCGCCGGTAGCTACCGGCGGCCACCACTTGCTTCACCCCGGGGACCTTTTTCAGGTGGGCCATCAACGCCTCGGCGTATTGCGCCGCCACCGCCAGCTTGAAGCGATGCGCCCGTGTGACATGCGCCTCCACCCCGTGCAGGATGTTCCGCTCGGTCTTGTCTCCGAATCCCGGGAGCTGCCGGATGCGCCCGTCCTTGGCGGCACGGTACAACTGCTCCAGGGTCTGCACGTCCAGTTCGTGGTACAGGGTCTTCACCCGCTTGGGGCCGAGGCCCGGAATCTTGAGCAACTCGGTGATGGCGGGGGGAAGCTGCCGGTGCAGCTTTTCCAGGAAGGCGCAGTTGCCGGTGTCGGCGATCTCGCGGATCTTCTCCCCGAGGTCGGTCCCGATCCCCGGCAGCTTGGGCAGGCTCTCGCCCTTCTTGAGCAAGATGGCCAGGTCGCGGCCGAACTCGCCGACGGTGCGCGCCCCGTTGCGGTAGGCCCGCACCCGAAAGGGATTCGCCCCCTGGATCTCCAGCAGGTCGGCGATCTCCTCGAATATCGCCGCGATGTCGGCGTTATGGATGGGCATCTTGCTTTGCTTCAGAGAGTAGGCCTGCCTTCCCCGGCGTAGGTCTTCTCGTGCTGTTGCTGGCAGCGAACGCAGCGCTTGGCGGTGGGATAGGCGAGCACCCGGTTGAACTCGATGTCCCCGCCGCAATCACTACACACCCCGAAGCTTGCCTCCTTCATCCGCTTGCGGGTCTCTTCGATGTCCCGGATCTCCTGGATCTGCCGATCCACGATGGCGGCATTCATGTCCACCAGGGCGTCGGCCACCGACTGGTCCCCCACGTCGGTCACCCGGCCGAAAAGTTCCATGTAGGTCTGGTCCCCGGCGCGCCCCAACTCGTCGCGGACCTCCTCCAGCAGGGACTGGTACCGCTGGTCCAGGACCTGGTTGATCTGCGCCATTTGTGCTTGCGTAAAGCTGGCCATGAAACGCTCCCCCGTTATGATAAGGCCCCTGCGAGGCGGCGGGCTCCCCTTGGTGTCCGGGCCCACAGTGGTTGACGAGCTTTAAGTCTAGACTCTAACTGCGATTTCGACCAAGTTCCGCCGGCAGCGTTCGCAACGAACCCAACAAGGCGCGGGATCATTGCGAACGCAGGGCCTTGAGGTCGTCGACGATTTCCTTGGAATGGCGCGACGTATCCACCTTGAGATAGCTCTTGGCGACGCGGCCCCGGGGGTCGATCAGGAAGGTGTGGCGCCTGGCGAACTTAACCGGCCCGAGATCGGTGAGCGCACCGTAGCGGGCGGCGGCCTCTCCGTCCCGGTCCGCCAGCAGCGGAAACGGCAGGTGATATTTATGGTTCTTCAGACTTTTGTGTGGGCCATGTAATAGATTTAACAACAATGGGTTACTGGTTTAATGTGTTTGGAAAGCATGTTAGTACGCCATGTTAATTTTCCGGAATTTTATGCCGACATTTTGCAGAAAGTCTTTATTGAACAGTGACCTTCTATCTGTCCGGCTCGGATAATTAACCCCAAAAAACTGGCTGACATTTGCACCATGTAACGTGTATCAACTT
>JAJZUU010000017.1 GCA_021848325.1 Pseudomonadota bacterium
CCGAATTTTCGCTTCGATTCTTCAAGTCCGACAGGCTCCTAGCCCGGGCCGCCCCGCCTGTTTTGTGGTCATCCCTGCGTCAGTAGGAGCTGTTTCGCCTCTTCGATTAATCGAGAGGCGCCTTCGGCCGAAATGCCTCGCAACAGCCGTGCCAATTCTTCCGGTGCGGCCGCCGCCAATTTCTCCAATGAATCGATGCCGGCTTCCGCAAGCCGGCGGGCACGCGCGGCGCCAATACCCTTAATGCTGGTGAGAGGCGCCATCGCGGGGGCGGACAACCCCGCCGGCATAAGATGCTCGCTGCCGATTCCGGGTCGAGCGATGGCGGAGCCGGTTGTCTGCGCTAGCGGCGTCGAATCGGGAAGGTCATAGGCAATGCGCAAATTGGAGGCTGTCAGTTCTCCCGGGGTTTCGGCGAGGAAGACCAAGGGAACATTGACAAGATCGGTCTGGACGAATGACACCGACTCTACCCGCAGCTCGCCCGCGCCTTGAGGCTGGATGAGGCGGATCTCTGCCCGGGTCGCGCCTGTTGGAGCGGCCCCGGCCCAAGCGTGGATGGGGAAGTCCCAGCCATCCAGGGCCATCATTACCGGCGCATTGGATACCCCATTGCTCAGCCAGCGCAACTCCAGCCGGGCGCGTTCCGCCGTGCCGCGGCTCTCGATGCCCCGCGCAGGCGCCGCCGCCGGCTGGGCAAGCACTCGCAGTTCATAGTGTTTCCCGGCAGTCACCTGCACAACCTGGGAGAGTACGGCGTCCTCCGGCCCGCTGCCTGACAGGCGCACGGCGGCAGCCGCGCTGTCGATCCAGCCGCTGAGGGGTGTCCACCCCCGCGGCGTGTCGCGGTTACCTTCAGAATCCAGTCCCCATAACCGGAAACTGCCGTTTACCAGTGTCTCGAGCGTGGCAGTGAAAGACACTTCGTCCAGCACCAGGAAACCCGGTGGCGGTTGAACAAAGCGAATCTCGGCCTGCGTTGCGCCGTGGGGGGCGGTAAGGCGCGCCTCTTCAGGGGGGAAGGTTCTCTTGTTTTCCGCAAGAGAAGAATTCAATGGCGCTTGATCTTGCTCCATCATCTTGCCAGTACGGTCGAACCAGCGCACCTCCCGGCGCGGTGTGGCAAATTGTTCGGGATCAAGGTTCTCGAATCCCGGCAGGCCGATACCGGCAGGATCGCCGATGGCAAAACGAAATCGCAGCAGATAGGCGCAGCCCTCATGTACAGGGACGCGTTGCATGAGGGTTGCTGGATCGGTTCCGGCGGCCCGCAGTGCGGCGAGAATACGGTCGGAGCGTCCCGCAGCGAGTCCGGTGAGGATGGGGAGTTTGACTCGCCACACCTGCCCCTTGGTATCGATCTCGGACTGCCATCCCTGGGGTGTTCCTGCGGGATGCCAGGGATGAAGCATGACGTCGTGTAATGTGAGCCGCTCGGCACGAGTACCGGTGTCGATGCTCTTGTCGGCAACCGCTGACCCCATCGCCCGATTGATGGCAACGACGATCTCATCTATCCGGGTACGGGCCGGGTCGGCACCCGCACAGTCAATTCTGGTAACCGCACCGCCCTTCAGCGACAGCGAGATAAAACGCTGCACACTAAGGTTAATTCCGCGGCGCAGATCGACCGTGCCGACCAATGCGGATGAAAGGCCTTGGGCATCAAAACCGAACAGCTTCCGTGACGCGTCGTCATGGGGAGGCAGTTCGAAGCTGCCATTGGCAAGCAGCTCTCCCGTGCCGCAAGGAGAGGCGAGTGCCGGGCTGCCCAGGTGTTCCGTCAGTGCACCTGCGAAGTCGAAGCGGAACTCGACGCGGCCAAGCGGGGCGAACTCGTCCAGCCGGCGGCGCACGGCGCCCGGCCCTTTGCCGATCTGGAGCTGCACCGGCACGCTGAAGCGTTCCGGGGTATGGCGCAGGCGGAACAGCGCGGCCAGGGATGCGGGCGCGCCGGCTGTCCGCCATGACAGCCCGCCGTCACGGCTGCATTGCAGCGCCGGTTCCGCGCCAATGCTTGATGTCGTGCTCCAATAGGCTCGGCCGATCCGGCTCTGCAACACCAGCCAGTAGCGCACGCCGGGCAGGACGCGAAACGGTGTCGTCAGGGTGGCGCTGCCCCACGTGGATTGGGCGGGGAGCGGCTTCTCGACGCGCACCTCGGCACTCGCCAGGACCTCGCCGAACGGCTTGCCGTCGGCATCGGCCTGAATCGCCATGTTTAATCCCGCCAGCCCCGGCTGAGTATTGGCGAGAGGCAGGTCGAAGCCGGTCACGGCAATCTCGGCGTCGGATTTCAGCGGTTGGGCCAGTGAACAATCCGGAGCGACGAGCATGGCATGGGACACTGGCTCCTCACCGATAGGCCCCAGGGCAATGCGCGTGGGCTGAAACTCGCCACGGATCCGGGCGCCGCCCTGGCCCGAGACCGGTATCGCATGACGCGGCAGCACCAGCATGGTGATCGAATCCTCCATCCCGGGCAGCGTACTGTAGCCATAGGGCAAGGTGACTTCGGGCAGATGGGGCGGCAGCACCGTTTGTTCGATCACATACTCGATTGCCAGCTCGACATCGAGCCGCGCCAGCGTGTCGGAATGGATGATGAGCGGGATTGCATAGAAACCGTCGTCGGCTTGGGCCTCGGCGAGAAAGGCATTGAGCACGGCGGCGAAGTCGGGCGAGGTGTCGTCAGCCGCCAATTCACCCAGGCGTGTCCAGAAAGGCGGTAATGGATCCAGACGGGCATTGAGGTTGGACGGTGCGGTGCGGATGGTAACCCTCGTCACATCCAAATTCCCCGCTGCCCGGGTCAACTTGAACTTGCTCACCGTCAGGCCGGGCAGTGTGCCATCGGCGGGAACGGAGAACAGGGTGTCGCCCGGCGCCTTCATTGCGCCCCGCTCGTTGATCTCGGCATAGGCCCCGCCCATGTCCACTTGCAGACTGGCGCCGGTAACGTTGCTTCCTGCCACGCCTGCCAGCGTCCGCCGGGCATGGAAATCCACCTCGACGAAACCCGTGCCGGTGACCTTGGTCGCGCCAAGATTACCTTCGCTAGCCGTAAAGTTGACGACCTCCGTGAATTTCGACCCGTCCGGCGCTGCCACCGGCGTGAGCGTGAGGTGGGCCTTGATCACCCGCGCGTCGGCAGGCAGGCTGCGCAGATGCACCGTGCGATCGCCTTCGAATGGGTCGTTGTTTCCCCGATGCTTCTCCGATAATTTCATATCTGTCCCGTCATCCAGATGGAAAGAACTCGAATCTCTGGAAGCAAAATGGTGGGTGCTGCACCCCTAAGGCGTCGAGAAATAATAAGTTGGACACTTGTTGTTTCTCGACGCCTAAGATCAATCTCAGCTCCGCAGCAGGATCATGAGGTCAATAGATCTCCTCGGAACCGGTGTTTTACCTCCTGGCACATTTTCGTCCCCCAAATCACCTGGAATAATAGCCAGCTTGTCGTAGTTGAGATGATAGACATTCACAGCGGGGGCTATCTTGCAGGTGACGGTTGTAGTCCCCGCGTTGCTAGGGCACTCGACACGGAAACCCTCTGACCCTACAGTCAACCTGACCGGAATGAATCCCCAGCGGATATCGGGCCACTCGTCACGCTGCTTCAACTCGCTGACCGTTTTTTCTCGATGGCCGTCGATCCAGGGCGAAGTCTTGTGTTCCATGTGATCGACCAAGGGAGGTTTGAAGAAGGCACTCAGGAAATCGTTGAACACGTCTCCCAGGCTGTCGTCGTCCTCCCAAACCACTTCATATTCCTGAAGGATCTGCTCCAGCGGGACACCCCATTCGCGGATCAGCTCCGGGTACTCGTTCATTGCCTTTGGGAGAAGTGCCTCCAGATCCTCATGGCCGTAATACAGGAAGAACTTGACGAAGGTGGGTGTGGCGGCTGGCTTCCCCACCTCCTGAGCGGCAGTCACCGGGATGGGCATCAGCTGGTAAATATCCACCAGAGGGAAACGGCCCAGCTTGTGCTCAAGGAGCGCAGGCTGTTCGATCTTCAACCGCTTGAAATAGCGCCGGTAGGCGGCCATGCCCTCATGGTCGTGGACCCTGGGGGCGAACTGTTCCGCCCATTCGGCGGGGGCCTTGCCACCGAACTTGGCGGCATCGACGGGCTCTCCGGCGTGTTCTTCGAGCGCCTTTTCGACTTTGCCGGCCTGGCTGGAAATATCGTCCTTGATCTTGACCTGGACTTCATTCCAGTCCTCGGAGGTGACTAGATCGCCGGGACTGCGTTCGATGTAAGGTGTATTTTGGGTAGCCATGGTCATCTCTCCTATGCGGTTAGGTTGGTGTCATTCGCCCATCTGCTCAAACTCAGCATTATCCCGGCTCACCCCGGCCCGGATACCCGCGGCCTTGGCCTGCACCACGCCAACGGGGCCGGGTTTTAACAAGTCTTCGATCAATGCCGGCAGCGCGACCTCGCCCGGTTTTAATAGCCGGCCCGCAAACACGATCTTCCGTGCGCTCTCGAAGCGTGCTCCCCGGTAGTTCACGGTGACATCGAAGCGTGCCGGGCCGGCCTTGCGCACGCTCACCGCGATACTGTTACCCCACGCGCCCGGCTGGTTGGCAACTAACTCAATGAAGCCAGGAACATCTTTTTCAGTCAGGTAGAGTCGTGCCCGTGCACCGTCCTTGCCGCCGGTAAACATGTGCATGCGTGGCCGGCGGAAGGGGATGGTTACGGCCTGCCAGCCGATCGGCACGCGAGGTACAATCTCGGCTTGAATCAAGCGAGAGCCCGAATTGATGCGGGTTTTAAGATGATTCGAGTCGGTGGGTGGCTCGGTGACCACTCCGGCATAAATCTCCGGCGCGCCATCGGCCACGCCGAAGCGCACCTGATTGAACCGGCCACCGAACCGATCCGGCAGATCGGCGGGCAAGTTGACCACCAACGCCCCTGGCTGGTGGTGCGCCCAGTGGAAGCGGATCTCGACCGGCGGATCGGAAAGACTTTCCGGCGCGAAGACGGCAGCCTCACGTCCCGGTGGCGTGCGGACGAAATGGCTGATGTCGAACGCGGCGCGTTTCAGGCACAGCCCGCCGGCGAAACGCGCGGCGTTGAAGCGAGCGCAATCGAAACGCGCCGCATAGCAGTCGAGATAAATCCACTCCGAGCGGCCGCGCGGCAACATCAGCGTGGCAGATTGTCCCAAGCCCTGCGCGGGCGGATCGATGACGATGTCCAATGCTGGCACCGGATACGCCGTGCCGTCGACGGCGATGATTTCGGCATGCAGCGCTCCCTCGGGATCGCGCCACAGCCGGCCCCGCTCACCTGGAAGGATCACTGCATCAATCCGAACGGACTGGCCGGTGGTGAGATTCACAAACGACGGGCCGACCGTGCCGTGTGGCGCAATAAGTTCGATCTCCAGCTCGGCATCGATGGCCCCCTCGTTGTTTACCGTCCAGCGGTCACCGTGACGCACAGCGCGCGGCAGGCCGCTGGCGGGCGGGTATGCTGCCGGTGCCGGTGGGTATTCGATCACCTCCAGTGCGCGTAGGGGAAACACTTCCAGATGGCTGGCTTCGCCGGCCGTCGGTGAGGTCAAGCGCAAGTGGTCATCCTCGGTGGCCGAGGCCAGCCCCGGAAAAACGGCGTTGATTCGGTTGACGATCTCGTCGAGGAAGGTCATCTCCGGCGCGGTACCCGCCACGTCGATATCCACGGGACGGCCGCCGTCCACGGATAACCGCAGTACCCGCCGCTCGCCAAGGGTTACCGGCGTCAGCAGATCGGTTTCGCCGGTGATGACGGCGGGTACCGGATCACTGCCCGTGGTAACCTCGGCTATCGCACCCAGCAACCGGGAGCGTGCATCGCCCGCGGTATACGGCAACAGCTCAAGCCGCGCGCTACCGCCGGCGGCGCTGGAGACGAGGATGAGGTGCTTGCCGTCATGGGTGGCCGCGTCGGGGCCGAGCACCTCGTGGATCGCGGCCGTGATTTCGTCGAGCGTGGCATGGGCCGGATCGGCTGCGCGTGCGGCACAGTCGATGTCCCCGGCCGCTTGCCCGTCATACGCGATGCGCAGGAAGCGCGCCACGCCGAGATCCGCGCCCGCACTCAAATCCTTGATGCCTGCGACGTGGGCCTTGACTGCGTCAATGCCGTGATAATCACGCGGCGGCGCAATGCCGAACAGGACCCGGGTCGCATCCGGGCCCGCGGGCATCTCGAAAGCGATGCGGCTGCCTGTGCCCGTGCTGGGAGACGCCAGGATGAGATGCTTGCCGTCATGGCGGGCGATGACGGCCCCGAGCGCCACGTTGATTGCCATGACGATTTCATTGAGCATAACGTGGGCCGGATCACTGCCCGTACAAGTGATTTCTATCGCCGGTGCGCCGTCCACGCCGATCTTGATCTTGTCGACTGCACTGAGATCGGCGCCGCCGCTCAGGTCGGCGGTGCCAGTAAACTGGACGGACGTCGCATCCTGGCCACGGAATACGGCTGGCGTACGTCCCAGCAGCGCATCCAGCGCATCGGCGCCACGGGGCGGCTCAAACGCAATCCGGCTGCCGGCACCGCTGCTGGGCGAGGTCAACACCAGTCGCCGGCCATCGTACGCGGCGATGTCGGAGCCGAAGGCGGCATTGATTGCGGCGACGATTTCCTCGGGCATTGCCGCGCGGGGACGCGGGCTGTGGGCGGCGCAGTCGATGTCACGAGGAGGCAGCCCATTCAGGCCGATCCGCAGGAAAGGCCCCTGGCGCAGATCCACACCCCGGTCTAGCGCGATCCTGCCGGTGACGCGGGCCGGTGTTGCGGCCGTTCCCTGCCCATCGCACCTGATGAAGCCGAAAATGGCCTGTGCCGCCTCATCGGTGACGAACGCGCGACTGACAAAGCGCCGGCGGCGCGCCACCGTCACGGCCTCGACGGCGATCCCGCTTGCGGTACCGACGGCGGGCGATACGAGAATCAGATGCTGGCCGTCGTGCGTGGCGACGCCGATGCCCAATGCGGCATTGAGCGCGGCGGCGATTTCATCGAGGGTAGCGGCGTGCGGATCGGGCACACCATGCCACAGGTCAATCTCCGTTGGCGCGTTGCCATCGAGGCCGACCCTGAGCACATGATGTCCCCACAGGTTCACGCCGGCACTCAGGTCCGTTGCACCGATGAGGCGGGCATGCGTGGCGCCGCGGCCGCTGAAGACCCTTGCGCCAATGCCGAAGATGATTTCGGTCGCATCTTCATCGGCGGGCAGCGGCTCGAAGGCAATACTGCTGGCCGGGCCGGCGCTCGGCGAGACAAGGCGGACGAAACGGCCATCGTGTGAGGCAAGCCCTGGGCCAAGCGCGGCATTCAATGCGGCGATGATTTCCGACACCCGGGTCTGCGCAGGATTTGCGCCAGCGCAATTCACCGTCACCGGCGCATGGTCGTCCATCTGGATACGCACCCTCGAACGGCTGCTCAGGTCCACGCCATGCCCCAGATCCTGGTTCCCCATCGCCGAGGCGGGTAGCGCGTCACGGCCGATGTGGAAACGCTCCACTGCGCCGAACAGCGGTTCCGTGGCATCCTGGGCGGCGGGTGGCTGCAAGGCGATGCCGCTGGCAAAACCGGTGCCGGGCGAAGCAAGTGTCAGGGAGTGGCCGTCGTGCGCGGCGACGGCGATGCCGAGCGCAGCGTTGATCTTCGCCGCGACCTCGTCGAGTGTAGTCGCGGCCGGATTCGCCCCGGCACAATCTATCTCGGCGATAGGTGCGTCGTCGACGAGCAGGCGCAGATAACGCAACTCGCTCAGATCAACCCCGGCGCTCAGATCGGCGGCGCCTGTCACCCTGGCGGGGCTGGCCGCCGTGCCCTGATAGCGTTGCGGCAGCAGTCCGAGCACACGAACGGCCGCATCGCCAGCGACATCCTGCACCTCCAACCGGCTGGCGGGTCCCGCCGTCGGAGAGGTCAGGGTCAGATAACGCCCATCGTGGCTGGCGATCGTCGTTCCGGCTATTGTGTTGATGGCATCCACAAGCTCGCCCAGCGTCGCAGCGGATGGATCAGCGACGTGCGGCGGTGCGAGATTCACGTTCACCGGCATGCCGGCATCCACCTTGATACGCAGTACCGAGGCACCACGCAGGTCGGCGCCTGCACCCAGATCAACCGTGCCCGTGATCGTTGCCCCTTGGAGCGGCTGGCCCGTGACGACGGCGGCCTCGACACCGAACAGCAAGCTGGTTGCGTCGCTGCCGCCTGGCTCGATGGTGACCAGTGCATCACCCGAGCGCGTCCACCAGGTATCCATATCCGTGTAGGCATCGGCAATGCGCAGTCCCAGTGCCTCGGCGGCGATGCGCAGCATACCCTGCACCGTCACCGTCCCTTCCAGAAAGGTGCGCACGTAACGTTTCAAATGTTCGCGGAATTCCCCGACGCTTTCGTCGTTCCGCGGCGCCAGCCCATAGAGTGCTGCGATGCGGGCGAGGTCATCGGTGAACTCGGCGCCGCGGTCGGCGTGATCCACCCAGTGAGCGAGCATGACCGCCGCCAGACTGTTTTCTGCCAGCAGCAATTCGTTGCCGAAGGCATCGGCGACGCTGTAGAGCGCCGTCGGCCTGGGCAGGGCGCGGAATGTGCCCGGCAGATAGCTCAGGATGCGGTCAGTCTTGGTCGGCATGTCACGTCTCCACCAGGACGACGTCGGCGGGCTCGACATCGAGCACCGCCCACCACTTCTCGCCGCCATTCACTGTTGCGACGACCTGAAATTGGCCCGCCTCGATCTCCGCATCGGTGGCGCGCTGGCCCGACGGACCCTGCACCAGTCCACGGTCGGGGATGCGCGCGCCGGTGGGCGCGGCTGGCGCTTCCTCGTTCACGGTGCGGGTGAGAGCGGAGCGCAGTGCGGCTTCGTCGCCGGCGGGAACGCTGGTGATAGCACTAAGCAGCGCATCGACCAGCCCCTCGGCGCCGGGCTGGGCGATATCGGAACGCCACGCCATCACATCCAAGACCGTTACCTTGCTCACCTCCTTCACGCCCTTGGTGATCGCCTTCACGAGTTCCTGGCCCTGGGCGGAATCGCCGGCGCTCAGGCCATCCACATAGGCCTGCATGGCCTCGATGATCTGGCCCACGAGTTTGACCTTGCCCGCGGCGGTAAGGCCGGCGGCGATCCTGGCGGAAAGACGCGGTTTGAAGAAGACATGGCGGGCCACCAGCGTAGCGAGCACACCGGCCGCGCGCGTCTCATGCACGGCGGCCTGAAGACTGGGGAATCGCTCAGGCTCGGTCTCGATCAGCAACGTGACAGTGCCGGGCGGCGCGCGTTTGGCGAGCGGACTGTTCGGGTCCCACACCTCGGCGAGCGCGGCTCGCCCCTCGAAGATGACGCGCGCCAAAGCGAACAGGGTAGCCTTGCCCAAGCCGCGCAGCGCCGCCTTGGCACGCGCGCGCAGCTCCTCGTCACTCTCGTCCTCCTTGCCCAGCACGGTTGCTTCAAAATTGGTGATCTTGGCGATGCCGGTAATCGGCTGGGCCAGCGCGGTGACCGCACCGGCCTTGACGATACCCGCCTCGCCCTTGGAGGCGTCGCTGGCGCGCATGGGCACGTCGATGCGCACCTGGCCACGCTGCAAGGTACGCATTTGCGTCGTAACGAATGTCGCCTCGCCCTTTGCGGTGCCGAGCAACGTGCCCTCGGGAAGGGTGATATTGCCTTCGCCCGCTACCGGGTCGCGGAAGAAAGTAACCAGTCCCACGGCATAATCCTTGGTCTTGCGCACCACACCGAGAATGGCGACCACCCGGTCGAGCGACGGACCGGTGGCGGTGTCGACAAAGGCGGACAGATAGGCCTGATTGATCTGCTGATAGACGGTGGCGATCTCGCGTCCGATGGCTTCACTCAGGGTGCGCGTCACGCTGCCGACATTGATGTCGGTGAGCGGCGAGCGGCTGTCACGGCGGAAGTAGTCGACATAGAAGATGGTCTCGTCGTCGGGTTTAGCGCCGCCTTCCTGCCACACCACGGCGTTATCGCCCTCGCTGAACAGGAAGTCCACATCCTTCTGAAAGGTGTGATGCACGGGCGTCGGCTTGCCGTTGACGGAGAGCGTGAGCGTGCCGGTGATGCCGCGCACATCGGCCGCCGGCTGCGACAGCGCATAGAGGTCTTCCTTGACGTCAAAGAAGATCGGCTCGTTGACTACGCCGCCGACGACGGCGGTAAGTATGTCGTCCACGATCTCCTGGTAGGGTCGTTCGATCAGGGTCACGGTTTCATTGTTCATGGCGCTACCCCACCTTCAAGAAAAAACGGAAACACCAGGTTGAGCGGCGTGTCGCTGTCGATCGGGATCAGCGATATGTCGATATCAATGCGTCCCCTGTCAGCGCGGTTTTCCCTGACCTGCACGGAACGCACCTCCTTCGCGCGCGGCTCGGCCGCCAAGGCCTGAAGCACAAACAGCTTGGCACGGTTACGATTTGTTTCAGTGTTGAGTTCGCCGATCAGCTCGAACAGACGCGAACCATAATCAGGATGGCCCAGCAGCGCCAGCTCACCCACAGGCGTCAAAAAGCGCAGCAGCAGCGCCTGTGCAAGATTCTCGACGTTGCCCAGCGTCTCCAGGTCCGCCTGGCCGGTCTCCGCTCGCCGCAGGGCGGATAGATCGCTGCCACGGTCGCGGCTGTTCTGCTGTGCCAGGTTGCGCAGCAGGCGAAGGTCAACGCCATATCGTTCTGTTTCGGCCATAACATGTTCTCCCTTCTTACGGCGGCCACCGATCGTTAATGAACGGCGCGGCGGGCGGACCCAGGATAGTCATGATCCCCGGCGGCGTGGGGATGTTGTCGCCCATGCGCACCAATGCCCGGCCACCCACCATCACCCCGCTGCTCGCCAGCGGGCCGATGACCAGCGGATAGGGGAAGCCCCACACCGAGTTGATCATCAGGCACACCGATCCCGCCGTCGCCAGCGGCATGCCGCCCGCGGTGATAAACGGCGGAAGCACCGTGATGATCGTGCCGGTATCGGGCGGCCCGGACGCTCCCGGGGTAATCATTACCGAACAGCCGATCGTGACAGGTGAGCCGGGCATTCAGTAGCTCCTACGGTGAAAATGAAGTGATGCCCTTGATCGACACCGTGGCTCCCTGCACGGTGCTCGCCAACCCGCCGTTGACGGTGGCGCCCATATTGGCCTTGAGCGTGGCCTGGGTGCCGGCCTCGACGTCAGTTTTCATGCGGCCCTTGATGGCGACATTCTGGCCTTCCAGCGTCAAATCGCCGGTTGCCTTCAAGCTCATCGCGCCCGCCGCCTCCACGGTCACATCGCCGTCCTGGTTCATGGTGATCTTGGTCCTTCCTGCGACCACGGTTACCGTGCCGCCACTGCCGTCGGGCTGGTCGAGTTTCATCTCGGTCTTGCCCGCGGTGGCGCGCACCGTGCCGTCGGTAATGCGCACCGTGATCTTGGGCGGCATCTCGACGATAATCTCGCGCGGTGGCGTGTTGCCCTGGATATTCCGTATCGCCGCTTTTACCGTCTTGTCATCGGACTCGGCGAGCGGCAGACGGAAGATCACCTCATCCGGGTTATTGAGCGGCGGCCGATCCGTGTCGTTATAAAGTCGGCCGATGACGATGGGCTGATTGACGTCGCCCTTATCGAATGCCAGCAGCACCAGATCGCCGATATTGGGAATGGCGATGGTGCCGATGCGACCGGTGGCGATGGGTACGCGCTTGAG
Source organism: Pseudomonadota bacterium (assembly GCA_021848325.1). GTDB lineage: Bacteria > Pseudomonadota > Gammaproteobacteria > Burkholderiales > JAJZUU01 > JAJZUU01. Next base: position 11,750 of record JAJZUU010000017.1, read on the forward strand.
CAGCAGGCCGCTGTTTTTCAGGCGCACATCGCAGCCATAGTTGTCCATGTCGCTCGCGGCACTGTGCGGATAGACCGCCTCGACCACACCCAGCTCGGTAATGCGCACGCCGCGCATCTCCTGCCGCACGATGGCCTGGATGGTGTCGACGATGGTGCTCATGCGGCGCTCCCTCTCATGTGACGGCGCGAAAGCCGATGATCGTCGTGAATCCGCCCACCTTGGTGATGCGGTGCATCACGCTGCGCACCTGGAAATTGGCGTTCAGCGTGCCGTCGGACATGCCGCGCAGTTGTATCGCATCACCCAGCTTGACCTCGGGCCGCCCGATGGTCAGCAATCTGCCACGCAGCGTCCGGCGCTGAATCGCCGTCAACGCCGCATCGGCGGCGATGCGGGCGGCATCCGCGGTGCGCAGTGCCGGACGTTCCAGGAGCAGCAGTGGATCGTCCGCGCCCGCCGTTCCCTTCGAACCGCTGAAGTCCCTGGTCAGCCACGCCCAGGCGTCTTCTCCCTGACTGCCCGTCGGGCTCTCGCCCCACGCCTCCACCTTGCCCGCCCGTGGCGCGGTCTGCTGCACATCCAGCGCCAGGATATGCCTGGCGTACTCAAGCACATGCACCGCCTTGCCGCCGACAAATTTTTCGAACACCAACTCGCCGTCCGCGTTGAGGTACAGATCGAAGCCGCACAAATGCGCCAGCTCCCTCATGTGGTGGTAGGCGCTGCGCCGGCCGTCGATCACATAGGCCGGAAACATGATCCCGTCCTCGGCGGCGGCTACATTTACTCCCGCCTGGCCAGCCAGTTCGCGTACGATCTCGCCCGCCTTCTTCGCTTCGTAGGTCTGATCGACAAAGGTACGCAACAACGTGCCGGCAGCGCTATGGCCCGCCACGCGCATCGTCGTCAGCCCCGGCTCGGCCGTGACCACCGTCCCCGCCATCACCTGCGTCAGGCCGCCGTTGTCGGCGTAACCCAGCTCGATCTTCGCTTCATCGTCACGCGCCGGCCTGAAACTGCCCACTTGACCCAGCACCAGGATGAGGCTGTCGGCCGGCGTCTCCATGTCGAGCGTGACATTCAAATCCACCACGGTGCTGGCCTGCGGCTCGTCGGTAGTGTCGACGAGTTTTTGGCCAAGGGTGAGTTTGTAGGCGGGGGTGAGCATGGTCATTTTCTCAATGTGAGCGGGCCGTCATTGCGGTGCCAACGGAGAGCTGATTCCATGAGCCTCTAGCAAACTTACGGCCCCATAGGAGGCTTCCCGGTCTTTGTGCGCCGCATGAAAGTTCTTCAATAGCCCCAAAAGCTGCGGTTGCTCCTTTGCCTTGCGCACCAAAATATCGCACGCAGCCACCAAGACTTGGCCTGCGTCATCGCGGAGAGAGTTGAGAGCGAAATCGACGATGCCGGGATGATTTAACTTTTCCAAGCCATAAAGACTCGCCTTGCGGGCATCGGGATAAGGCGAATGGAGATTCACCAGGAATGCGGTAACCATATCCGCTTTATTCGCGTCGGTCTGGATAAACAACAGGCGAGCCAACAGCCCTCCTTGCGGAGCCGGTTCGTATCTCCTTGCGACGCGCGAGGCGAGTTCATTCTTGCTTTCGGCGCTGAATTCTGCAAAGCCCGCTTCCAATTGCTCCGGGCTCAATTGATAGGAGTTCAGCAACTCGAATAGCCGGTCTGTTTCAGTTGCTACCGCATCAAGTTCCGTCATGTCAGAAATTCCTCGTGTAATGCGATGTCCGCATTGCGGTAAATTGGTTAACCGCGTCTGCGTCGTTGGCATCCCAAATGCGTTTAGGTCCATCGACCCGTTCGGCTCCCAGAAACTGCCTTTTCATCAAGTTTTGATCGTTGCGCAGCCGGTTGCCGGCGGGAGCGGTTGGAGCGCAAAAGTGGGAGCGTGCAGCCGGATCTGGATCACAGGCCGAGGCCGCCGCATTCTTGTTGCTTAGCGCATGGCCAATCTCGTGGGCTGCCGCATAAGGTCCTGTCGCCTGTATCGTAAACACGGCACCCCGCCGTGAATCCGCGGCGGATGTGATAGCATCGGTCCAGGTTTCTCCTCCGTTGCCGCTGGCCAGGCCGCCGACAAAGAAAACCCGTATGGTGTCGGCCAGCGCCGGATGTGCCGTGCCGATCGTGGTTTCATCGGCAAAACTGACATTGGCCGGATTGACGCCCGCAGGCGGATCGATCAAAACGATGGAGTCCCCCGCCACGGTCACAATGTCGGTAGCCGGCGTGCCGGGTGCAGTAATCGTATCAACCTCCATGCCAATCCGAGCGTACGTTTCGCGAATCACCCGCAGATCTGTAGTCCAGATCGCACTGCCCGCTGCGCTCGGAATCAGGCCGGCACCGCCCGGAGCAACACGAAGAACAAAAATCTGGAGCGGTACCCGACGGCGGTTTTCCGGATTGCGTTGAAAGACTGGAAGCTGCAACGGCAGGATGACGCCGGCGATGCGCCGATGCTCGATACGCATGCTGCCACGAAGATCCCCCCGCCGAATGCGATGGTTGCGCGCGTTCGTTCCTTGGGTCGCTCCGGCATCGGGGAAGCCTGCGGGCATGCCGCTATGGGTTGCTTGATTCTGGTCGCCCGTATCGGTCACCAGCAAGAGACCGCGCGAGATGAATACCCCCGAGTTTGCCGGTGATTCGATAAGAGTGATGTCGCGCACTGCCGGCGCGTCGAGATTGTTATTGTTGCGATCGCGCGTAAACCAGTCGATCCGGATGTGGCGCGATCCGCGCGCTGCGATGTCCCTCATGCGGATATGCAGCCGGCGGCTGTCCGCGCCACAGAAATTATCGGCTTCGGCAGCCGCATTGAAAAGAAACCCGGCTGGATCTCCGGGAGCGCGGAAGGCGTTATCCCACAGACCAAAGCGTGTAAATGTTACGGCTGGGGCGGTGACCGCATCCGTGTCGGTTATCTCAATCTGCAATATGGTCATTGGCACGCGATCACCATCGTTTTCCAGCCCCTGTATACCCAGTTGGAAGCCGGTATCACGCACGGCGGCGGTGCTGACTGCCACGCCCTCGGCAAAGAAACGCAAGCCATCGACCGGGATGCCGCCGGTCGGAATCGGTTGTGGATTGGGTATGGCCAATTGGCCGTTTGCGGGAATCTCGGCAGTGAATGCTTCTACCTGGCCGTTCATTGGCCGCAGCTCAAGCGTACCTGCGAAGGTGGACGGGTTCGGTTGACGCACTATCAGCATCGCCCGCTCGTGGCTGAAGCCCGGCTCGCGCATCTGTACGAAGCGGCCGGTATTCGCCTTATCGTTGACCGGCATAACTGGCGGGTCAATGCCGGCCGCGGTGCGGCTCAACGCTACGTCAAGTGTGAGCTCCACGGCAGTCATTGTAGCGGCGGCCGGTGGCCCCACCAGAAGCGACGTGGATGAAAGTGTAAGCGCAAGGGTTACATCATTGAGCGCCGCACTCGGGGCCGCCCCTTCTGCGAAGAGTCGCATGCCGGCTGTCAGTTGCTGCCCGGTGAGAACGTTGTCGGTGCCGTTGAAGGTGATCTCGGTACCGGCCACGGCAGCGGTAAAGAAGCGTACTGCCGCGCTTGAGCGTGTGAACATGCCGGTCGCTTCGCCGTTGAGAGGCTGGTCGGCGCCCAGTGTGACCTGTTGCCGTGCCGGGTTGGTGTAGCTCTTTTTAACCACCACCGCCGATGAGGCCAGGACGATGGTCGGGTTGACGTGGAGCGCTGAGCCGCTTCTGATGATTACGTCGAAAACCACATCCTCTTGGTCGAGCCGCTTGCACACCACGCTGCCTCGTCCGGTCGCGGGGGGCGAACCTGCCCGATACGCGACATGAGGCCCGCTGGGCAATTCGACCTCCATCGTGTAAACACCCACCGGAGTCGGATGCGCTCGGCTGGAATAATCAAAAGTGCCATCGGCTCGGGTTCGGCCGGGAACGGGACGTCCGCGATCCCCCCCGCTCGGCCGCTCGCCGTTCATGAACTCGCCGTCCGGGGCGATCAGCACATATTTCGTATTCGCCGCGGGTGTTCCGTCCTCGAACCTGATCGAGCCGCGCACGACGATCGTCCCGGCTTCGGCCGGCTGCACCAGCCACCTGCCGGGTGTGCCGGCCTGACGGGTGAGAAAGCAGCAGCGTTGGTTTGGATTGCCCGGCCCTACGCACCAGCCGCCTGCCACTGCGCCAGTTGTGGGCAGGTTGAAGGTATCCGGCTGCGGCACCTCGCAGGGCAGCGCGCCGGCATTGACGAACAGCAACTCGGTGCGGCGGTTGGGGCGCCAGGCATCCTCGGTATTTCTGATGGGGTCTTGCTCCCCGCAGCCCAGCCATTTGAGTATCCCCCCCGGGCAGTTGGCCAGGAACCGGCTTTCGGGCACGGCCAAATTGGCCTGGCTCAAATAGGCCTCGATGAGCGGGCCCCAGGTGTCGTCGCCGACGATGCCGTCCTCTGCGAGACCTTGGCCATGCTGAAAACTGCGCACGGCCGCATCGGTCATGGGGCCGTGGTCGCCGTCCACATTGCCGGGGTAGTAGCCCAGGTCTTGCAGCATGTACTGATACTCGCGAGTACCCCAGGTATCCTTCACGCTGGGTTGCTCGCCCACGGGGCGCGTCACGCGCAATGCGTTCCATTCACCCAATGAGCTGGCGCGATCGCGCCCAAAGATGAGACAGGCGTACACACTCCGTCCCCTGCGCTCGGAAAGGGATTGGTTGTAAGCATCGGAGCCAACCTTGTCGGTGTGTCCGACGATCACCAGTTTTTCGTTGGGATGCGCCTGCGCATATTGCGCCACCTGTGCCAGCACATGCCGCATGCAGGGTTCGACAAAGGCCCTGTCGAACCAGAAATGGACGATGAACGCCTTGGCGACGACGGCGCCGGGGCGCAGGGTGATGGTGACGAGCGTGGTCTGCCCGGCGCGCACCGTCGCGGGCGCCGAACCGGACATCGGCTGGGGAGCTGTCACCACCGCGCTAGCCGTGTATTGGCCCGGCGGGAAATCCTGCTCGGTCCAGCGGTTGTTGGTCCGGTTTGTCAGCGTCCTCGGTGTCAGCGTTGTGCCATCTTGCCGGGTGCCATTTACGGTCACCGTGACCGTGCTGAAGTCGAAGTTCGGTTCGCCCACAACAATCACCTCGACGACGAGGGTGCCGGTGTCGACCTGAGGCTGAGGGGGCGGTGGAGGGGGTGGCGGGACGGTTTGCGGCCGCGGCGGCGGGATGAACTCGCGCAGCGCCAGGGCATATTCGAAGCGTTCCGAGCGGCCGGCGATGTCCCGCAGCCCCAGTTCCTCGATCAGCACTTGATCGACTTGGGTGGCGGTGGCGATGTCGGCCACGAATGAGACCGGCTGGGCGGCGCGGAATTTCTCGCGCAGCGTCTGCACGCCGTCGCGCGCCTCGGGGCCGGTCAACACCCCTGCGAGGGTAATCTGGGCCGCGCGCCGCCCCGTCCCCTGGAGGAAGTCGCCTTCCAGGGCGGGTATGCCGTGCTGCGCGAGTACCTGGTCCCCCTCTGTCTCGATGGCCTGTACCTGCTGCAGCTCGACGTCATCGAGCATCGGCCGTCCCATGGGTTACAGCGCCTCCAGCTTGGCGATGATCTGCCCGATGAGGGTAAGGATCGCCTCGATATCGGCCACGCCGGGCAGGTCCTGCAAAGTCTTGACGATGGTCTTGACGGTGTTGAGCGTATCCTTTTGCCCCGGGGCCAGTCCTTCCGCCGCCGCGAGCAGGTCGTTGACCGTTTTCAACAGATCACCGAGCGCGGTGACGCTGCCCAGGCTGTTCTTCAGCTCATTCAGGGCATCCTTGATCACGTTCAGCACGGTTTTGAGGCCATCGATGACGGGATTCATGATGCTGTCTGGTATGGCACCGATCGCGGTCTTGACGGCGGGGTTGTCCAGCAGCGTGGAAAGCCCTTGCAGCGCCTCCTTCAGCTTTTGAAGAACGTTTTCATCCATGGTCTTCTCCTCACGTTATGCGATGGCCTGCGTTGACAGCGGATCAGCGCCGCAGCGACTGGCTCAGATCGCTCAAACGGCTGGTGATGGCCGATAGCCTCTCGACGATCTCGAAGCCGTTCATCAGGTCATCCATCAATCCCAATGCGTCATCCAGAATATCGCTGTTGAGAGGTGACACATCTTCCGGTTCAACAGGTTCGATATATTCGCGCAAGGTCAGCACATAGGCGTAGCGTTGCGGTTTGCCCGCCAGGTCCCGCACCCGCAGGTCGTCTATCACCACCTGTTCGATCTCCGCATCGGCAACGATGTCCGCCGTGAAGGAGGCGGGTTGCCCGGCGCGATACTTGCCGTCCAATTGCTCGACGAAGCTCGACGCCTCCGGCCCGCTGGCCACGCCCCACAATGCCAGGCGCAATGGCCTGCGACCCATGTTCTGCAACAGGCTGCCGTCCATGCCCGGCGGCTTGTGTTCGGCCAGAACGCGCCGGTCGAGAGTGGCGATTTCCTGAACCTGCGGCAGTTCCAGACCATCCAGCATCGGACGCATTGCGGTGCCTCCTACACGTCAATCCCATGACGGCGCGCCTGCTCGTCGAGAATGTCTTTGATCATCGCGGCGAGCCGATCCGGATCATTCGCGGCTGCCGCGCTTTCGGTCAGCATCGGTTGCCGCGCGGTCTCGGCTGCAACGGCAGGCCCCAGTCCCTTCGCTTTCCGCAAAAAGGACAGCGCGTCCCGATACGTGCGCGGGGCATCGGGCGCGGTTCCTATGTCAGTCGCACCATTCCCCAGACGGGCCTGGCTTGCCGGTGCTTCGCCCGGTGTCCCATGATCGGCGTTGCTGCCGCCGCCGTGCCCGGTCAAATCCCGGTTTCTGTCTTGCACGAACCGGCGGAACGGTGCGGGCTCCGCAACCGCACCACCGGCCGCCGCAGCAGGTTCTTGGAACGATTTGCCCGGCCTCGCCTGAGCGGAGACGTCCTCCCGGCCACGCTTCGTGGCAGCTATCTGGTTCCGCGCATCCTGAACGATTCCGGCCAGCACTTCCGCCCCAACCCTAGGCCCGCTCAGGGATGCGCCCCATGGCTGGAGCGGTGGCGCTACAGTGCCTTCGCTTGTTGTCGGCGATGGCAATTCCCATGGCGGCATCCTTGATGGCGCCGACCGGCGAAGTACGGCAATGGCTCGACTGGCAAGTCTTTCGCGCCAGCCGTCCAGGGCGAAAATATCGGGCCGAATGCGGCGATCCGCGTCCTGGAACCGGTGTAACTTCCTCCGGGGTGCCCACAGAGGTTCATGCCATTTTCCCGATGGGTTCTTGCCCGCGGGCATCGTCATTGTCCCCGCCAAGCGGTGAAGCTGCGCGGTGTCGGCGAATCTGGGAACCCCCGTCATTCTCATTTTTTTCTCCCGCGATTCCGCCGCGCCGCGCAAAGGCGATATGCGCGGCCGCAAGGGGGTTTCATCGGGTGAGGCGAAAAGATCGTTCGAAAAACGACGTTTCGGCGCCGGGTGAACCGATTCGCCCTGCCTAGGCCGCGTCGGACGAGCAACCGGCATCGCGGCCTTGCCGGTCCGGTTATCTCCGGCGAGCAACTGCGCCAGGCACGATCCCAGCAAGGGCTGATCGAGCAGCCTGTAATTGGCAGCGGCAAATCCCGCAACCCAGGCACAGGCACGCGGTAGCGCCTTGAGCGGTGCATTGAGACGAGCGAGATCACGAGCCCAATAGGCAGGGGCCTGCCCCAGTTGCAGCGCAGACACCACGGGCCTGTTCATGCGGCCTCCCCTCCGCTGCTGGCCATCTCGAGGTAGAGCAGGATCTGGCCGATGGTCATGCCGCTGACCTCTTCCGGTGTCCAGCCGAATTCCTTGGCCAGAACAAAACAGGCCTTGGCCAGCGGTGCCTGCACATGCTCCTGGAGCGCATCACGGGGTGTGCTGATGCCACTGATGTCGTTGATGCGGTCTACCAGAAAACGCCCCAACCCCGCCGGCAAGGTCGACACCTGATCCATCTTGAGCGCCGGCTCGACCAGTGCCTGCTGGATCATCAGCGTGGCGGAAAGGCTGTCGTCGTCACGCGCCGCCTTGTTGATGCGTTGCAGGTCCCGTACCGTCAGCGGACGCAATACCACACGGGTATCACCCCTGCCGCCGCCTGCGCTCAGCAGTTCGGGTGGTATTTCCACCTCGTGGGTCAAGGCGCTGCCCCCCAGAAGCTCTTCGGCGCTCAATGTCATGATGGTATCCTAGCCGACAAAGACCGGACCCACGGTGACGGTGCCTTCAACGTCCCTGATCTCGACGGAAAGCGCCTTGAAGGTCACCTGCTCGATAATGAAGTCATCCTCGGGAAGGTGATAACTCCAGTTCTGAAACTTCACACCGTTCACGACCAGCTCGGCGGCGACGGGTCCGCCATCCTCGGCGACAACGGCAGGGTCCCTAAGCCGCAATACCATGTTGAATGCCGGCTGCACGAAAGGCTCGGCGGTGTCGGGCATGAAGGCCTTGCGCCCCAGCAGCAATCCGACCAGCGCGCCATTGATGTAGGCGCGTCCCACCTGACCGCTGATGTGGATGTTGCCGGGATGCAGCGAGGTTGGATAACGGCGTCCGATTTCGTGAAACTCCTCGAGGTCGGTATTGACAGCCACCCGCACATCCGTGACGCGGCCCACGGTTTGTGTCTGGTATGAGCTGATAATCGAATTGGCGTCCCTGCCCTCCGGATTGTCCAGCGAGGCCAGGGTCAATGTGCCGTGGGCGCCGGTAAAGACGTTTGTATTTGCCATGTTCTATACCCCTGTTCCAGTTATTCCAAAAACATCGTGACCTTGATGAAATCGATGCTGAACGTCGGCCGCAGCACCATCGTCACCTGCACGATGCCCCGGCGTTCCTCATCGCGCGTAGCGCTGACTTCAAGCTCATAACTGATCAGCATCTCGTCGTTCACCATCTCGGTCAGGAAGCTGTTGATGGTGGAGCGCAACGCGGCACGCACCCGTTCGTTGTTGAGCAAGCCGATATAAGGGCTGGCCGCCGAACGCACGCCGAACTTGGCGTAATCGACAATGCGGCGGGTAGTGATCTGGTGCCAGGCGGTGTTGGTGGCGGCTGTGACGCCTTTGACGATACGAAAGCCCTGCCGCTCCTCCAACGCCAGCACCCGGCTTTGCACCAGTTGTGACAGCTCGGCAGAGGTATAGCGCTGCTCCACCCCGCCTACTCTCAACGTCTTGTTGGTGGGGCTGATATGGGCTGAGAAGCCGGCGAGCAAACCTGCCACGGCCGCCGCCGCGTATGCCCCGGGCAATGTCACCTCTGTTGGCGGTGCCGCCGCTGCGTCGTTCGCCTTGATGCCCGGCGCGACAAAGATGAGTCGGTCGCTGTCCAGTGTGTGGCCGCGGATGGCATCGAGCGTCGCGCCGACCGCGCTGCCGGTGATGGCGATACGATCACGCTTGATCGCATCGGTCGAGGCCTGCTGACAGTGGGCCTCGAGCTCGTCGCCGAAGCTGTTATCCTGGCCTGCGGCCACGATGATATGGGCCGCCTCGTTGAGCAGCTTGTCGAGGCCGCCGGTCTTGTAGTCCGCGCCGGACTCGCCGTTGTTGCCGTTCTTGAACGCCGCCGAGAGTTTGGAGGGCACCTCACCGGCGTGGGCCTTGGTCTCGGCATCGACCCAGACCGAGCCGCCGGGTACCTTATTGGTATCCGCCGCAAGATCTTCGCCGCTGACCACCGTATACACCTCCTCGGCGCGCCCCAGGCGGAGTGTCACTTTGACCGCCATGCTCTTGTCCACCATGTAGGAGGCAGTCACCTTGTCGCTCGCGCCGGGCGCCGTGAAGAAGGCCAGCGCTCCGGTCGTGCGGTTTACCTTCACTTGGCTGGCTGTGGTCGGATCGGGATCGTCATCCGGCAGGCCGCCACCGTATAGAATCTGCAAGGGGCGGGTAAGACCGTCGGCGTCGGTATAGAGCCGAATGCGATTGCGGGCGCTCTTCACCACCGGAGCATGGCTCAGCGTGATAGCGCCCCCGCCGGTATGCTCCTCAGCATTGACGAAGGCGTGCTCCTCGGCGTCTTTCACCTCGACGGACAGGTCGTTACCCCACGTGCCTTCGCTTTTGGCGGTGAGTGCAACGCAATCGCCGCCCGCGGACTGCAGCACATGAGCTGCTTTTGCCGCCGCCGCGCTGGCCACGCGCACCGCGATCACCGTCGTTGCGCCGTGGTTGTAGGCCAGTTCCAGCGCACGCACCAGAGTCAGTTCATCGCTCTCGCCGTCTATCCAAGGGTCGTAGCCGCCGAAGCGCTCCCGCGCCTCGCTGTAACTCCCCAGGATCACGGGCACGCCTACCGGCCCTTTGCTGGCCGTGCCGGCGACGCCAAGGTTGCCCACTGTCACCGCTCCCGGCACGATCAACCCTTCGGGGCGCACCTCAATGTATACACCCGGTAAAATCATCTCAGTCATTTCAGCTCCTCCTTAATCCGGCGGCAAGTAGAATCTCCCCGCCTGTGTGATTGACAAAATTCCCTTATCCCTGCCTTGCCCGCAGATAAACAACAGCAACCTGATCGAAAGCACTGCCCTGATGCGCGATCTCCAGACGATCCGCCACATTCGGCAACCGGATCGGTGACGCGAAATCGAGAACCCGCGCCTGATAACTGTCCGATACGCCGTTTAAATCCCAGTCGCCCAACTCCACTGGATTACCTGCCGCGTTAAAAGCCGTTATGAAATCGTCAAGAGAGACAAAGGCAACGGCGGCGTGGCGCTGTGATGGGGCATCCCCGCTGACTGCCGCGAGAAAGGCGGCAAGGGTGGGATGTGCGGCGGGTGGTCCGATCGCGCCGTCGAATGTGCGCATGAGGGTTACGGCACCGCTCGGCGCCGGACTCGGGACATAGGCCAGCATTGAAAGACCACCGACGCTGAGGCGGCCTCGCACCACGAGGCTGGGCGCGGCCTCGTTGTCCCAACGAACCATCTCGTCCGTCACCACCGTCGTTTCCCGTTGCAGTGAATTGCGCTGTTCCGGGTCGCTGTGGATCGGGATACGCGCGATCAGGCTCTCGGCGCCGTCGCTGTCCTGATAGCGATACTCGTACAACACTTTGTAATCGGCCTGTTTGCGCCAGGCACCGATGGACGGGACATGCTCCGCTGCCAATGCGTTGTCGAGCGTCAGTCGCAGGAAACCGGCCGTCCACAGGACCTCGCGATCGGCCATCAGTCTTGCATTCAGATCGGCCATCGCTGCTTCAGCCTCCACCGGCCCCGTCGCCCACAGTTGATACTGTACCTGCGCATCCAGGCGCATGCCCTTGAGCGCCACGGCGGCAAACTGCCCGCGCGTCTCCGTGCCCCGGCGGCTGCCAAGACCGACGGTCCGCTCGCTCAAGCCTGCCACTGACATGCCAGGGTTAGGCAGCGGTGGGGAAGGGGCTGGCAAATAATCATCCAGGGCATCCATCATGGCAGTGAGTGCTTGATCTAAAGTAGGATTGCCGCTCATCGTAAGTGCCGGTACCATCAGGGTCGAAGTCGTTCCGGGTGTCTCCGCAAGGGCGGGAACCACCGCTGGTGCCATTGCCGAGGTGTCTCGCCGCCTGCGCCAAAACGAAAACATCAACGCCTTCTCCCTCTTGCCGCGGAACAGGTGTCGGCAGTATCAATGCCTGGGTTCGTGTATTGAATTTTGGGCAATCTGTCAGTCTCCTTTTCCCCGCCGGCTCCCGAGTCGCAATGCGGTGGTGACGCCCAACACTCAGCAACACCCGTGCCAGGAGTGTTGATTTGCTAATTAGTTGAAATAAATACAAACTTTGATTGAAGTGAAAATTTGAATGCGGACTCTTTTGACCCACTACGACATGGGAGAATTTACTGAGCAAATGTAGCTTGCCGACTTGGGGGATCTCCGAATTTCTTTAGAGATCCCTGGGAATACGAGGAGTGTCTTGCCGTCTTAAATCACATAAGCCATGGAAAAGAAGATGAAAATGACATAGCTCTTTCGATTTTTTTGTCTCTGCAAAATGTGACAGACGATTTTCTAAAGTTTTTTAATAGGGAGATTACTGGGTGGGTTAGCTTTGACTCATAATGGGTCACAAATAACCCTGTAATTGAGCCCGGGAGGGCATTCGTCATGATTTCCGATAAGTGCATACCAGTCTCAAGCGATCCGGACGATCCATCGGAGCATCGGATTTGGGGGGGCTGTGGTGACGGCCCATAATGTTGAATCCTTACGCTATGGGTTCCTGTGCGCGAACTTGCTCGGATCATCTCGGCGGCATATATGCATTGCCACAAGATTAAAGGAAAGCCGAAACCATATTCGAGTTGAATAGCAAATTTACATTTGAGACAATTAAAAAATTTAATAAATAGGGGGTTGGGATGTCGGAATTATCTTTGGAGCGGGACGAAGGTTTAACAGCGAATAGCGATAGTGCAACAGCCCACGAATTAGAATTGGCAAAAGCAATCGTCGAGGCACTAAATCTAGATTTTCATCCGGAAGAAATAAATCCGAATGCTCTGCTCTACGGCGAAGGACTGGGGCTGGACTCGATCGACATGCTGGAAATCGCGCTCGTCGTTTCCCGGAATTACGGCTTACAGTTGCGGTCTGACGACGAAGACAACATGCGGATTTTCAGCTCTCTCAGGAACCTGAATCAATACATCCAGGCACACCGAACCAAATAGGCTCGAAAGGAAAGCGAGGGCGAATGGCGTTTGGTATTGAGGCGATTCGGTAGCAGTGGACTGGATGTCGAGGCATTCTGCCGGCGCGAAGCGATCAGCGTGGCGAGTTTCTACCGCCGGTGCGGCATCCTGGGCAGCGGCCCGGGCCCATCCCCCCTGTTGCGTCTGGAGTTCAAGCTCGACCTCGGCGACGGGCTGGTCCTCCATCTGGTGCGTGGCTGATGTCCTTCTCCGAAGGCCAGACACGGGCGTACCTCTACGGCCGGCCGGTCGACATGCGCAAATCCTTGCCAGGCTCCCCTGAGCGGCCGGCTGTTCGTCTTCATCAACCGTCGCGCCACCCAGATGAAAGCCCTCTACTGGGATCGCACCGGCTTCCGCCTGTGGGCGAAACGGCTGGAAGCGGGACGCTTTCTGTCAGACTGGGGCGAAGTTGCGGTGCGGGAGACGGATTGGACGGGGCTGAAGTTATTGATCGAAGGGATCAAGGCCGTGAAGTCCGGAAAGCGCTACCGGCACCCTAAGGACCGCAGAATGGATAGAAATCTACACTGAAACAGCAGGATGCGGTACAATTTCGACATGGATTCAACGCGATTTCACCTCCCGCTGACTCTCGCCGAGGCGGCTGCTTTGAGCCCTCCGCAGATCATCGACCCGGACCAGACCCGGGTTGCGATCAGCCGGGGGCTTGGGGCCGTCAAACGCCAGCTTTTCGGTCAGAAGAGCGAGAAACGTCTCATTGAGGCAGACGGGCTGCAACTGAGCCTGGGGGATGCGCTCTGGGAGGCACAAAGCGCAGTTCCCCCTTCCGTGCCGGAAAAGGTCGTTGCTACCCATGCGCGGCGGATTGCTGTGCGCAACCCGGGAGCCGATGCCGAATCCGAATCCGTTGCCTTCTTCTTCGATGAGTCCCGTGTGCCGGTGGAAGTGACCGAAGTGGCCAACCCCGATACCGAGGGGCTGGCCAGCGCCGAATTCGAAATCGTCGGCCACAAGGAAAGCTACAGTCTCGCCCAGCGGCCGGGAAGCCATGTCGTGCTCAAGTATGCGCGCCCGGTCATCAAGCACCTGGACACCGAGGTGATTTCCTGCCCGGGCGCCCCGGTGGGTGTGATCGATGGCAGCGGGGCCGATGTAAGCTTCATCGCCGGCCTGCTCATCGACAAGATGGCCGATCACCTGCCGTTGTATCGCCAGTATCTGCGCCTGATCGACGCGGGCTTCAAGGCGATGGCTGACTTCGTTGGTCCAACAAGGTGCTGCGCTGCCGGAGCCGGTCTGCAATACCCGGTTCGCTTCGATCCGGGCCTCGCGCGTCAAAGCCGTGGACGAGACGCCGATCAAGGCCGGACGGAGCGGGCCGGGCAAGATGAACAGCGCCTACGTCCGCTATGCCGAAAAGACCGGACTCACCCATGCCCAGTGCCGGGCGCACACCCGGCGCAAGTTTTTTGATGCGCAAAAATGCCGCACCGCAGGCGGCTGCAGAGGGGCTGGTCTTCACCGGCGAACCCTGTCCGCAAGAACGCCGTAGCGCGACCTGATGCAACAACTCGATCTCTTTGCGGACTCGGTACCGGTTCAGCGCGCCAACGCACTGATTGCCGCGCTGAGCCGTTTTGACCGCGCGGCATCACGGCAGGCTTTGCAACGCCTGGTGGCAGCGGATTCGCAGCATGCAGGGTTGCCGCACTTCCGGGTGTTGTGCGAGTTCGTGGATCACTGGCCCGGCCGTTGTGATGACCTGGATTGTCCACACCCCCAGCCAGAAATTGCCGCAGCGGAGCAATGGATCCGGGAACGGGTTATGCCTGCGGCCACGATCATGGGAGACGCCGGGGGGGCTCTGGTACGGAAGAGTTGGTCCATTCTGGCCAAGGCGTCCGAAGCGGCCAGGATTGGTCCCGAACATCGCGATTGCTTCGCTGCCGAATTTTATTTGCGTGCACAGCAATTTCCCGATGTCGTGCGTACAGCCCGGGGGATACCGGGTGCAGCCATGCGCGCAACGGCGCAGCGTTGGCTGGGGTTGGGATATTACGGCTGCGGGGAAGCAGAGCAAGCCAGGACAGCGGCGTTGCGCTACGCATGGCTTGCACCCCAAGGATTCAATGTCTTTGTTGGGGAAATGCGCGACGCGATGTTGGCGCGAGACTGGCGCAGCTTCCAGGCGGATCTGGGCGATCTTGATGCGGCGTGGTTTCCTGCTTGGTGCGTACAAGAGAAAAAAGCAGGCAGCACCCTGCTGGATAACTTGCCCCCTGGCGAAGGGCCCACAGCGTATCGTCTGGTTGCCGGGCTGCTCATACGCGAGCGTGGCGGCCTATGTCGCGCACTATATGAAGATCGGGCGCGCCTGAAACGATTGAACGAAAGCTTCTTCGCTTTTTATATGAAATGTCGCTCCAATCCGCACCCCCAACAAAGGTAAGGGCTCGTTAACCAAGTTATTGGTTAACAGGTCCTAAGCAACAAAGCCGCTCAGTTGGCGGTTACGTGCGTTGCAATAAAGGAATCGGGTCATCATGACGGAAAACATAGCTGTCCCCCCGCTCAGGGTTGCCTGCGGTTCTCGCCAGAAATTTGAAAACCTCCTGATGGCATGCAAGGGAGGGATCCTGGGGGTGTTGGCATATGCTGCCGTTGAGCCGGACTTGCCCAAAGAGTGGTTCCCTTGTGCATGGGTGGCGCTGCCGGTTTTCGGGGAGGATGCCTGGTACGAGGTGTGGATTTCGGCGCTGCCGGTAACGGTGAAAAGCGGCGCTCCGCTTTGCCTTTCCCGCGATGGGGAAATTCTTTTCGGTAGCCTGGTCCTCGACGAGACCGGGCCGGCTGGACTCGAATCGAAGGCATTTGCGGCCTATTCGGCCATTTTCGACGCCATCGACAACGAGGGATATCCTGAGCTGCTCAGGGTATGGAATTATTTCCCGCGAATAAACGGCGCAGGCAGAGGGCTCGAACGCTATCGCGAGTTCAACGTGGGGCGCCACGAAGCTTTTTCCGGCAAGGGGCGCTCCATCGGTGAAGGGAGTGTGCCGGCTGCCTGTGCTTTGGGCAGTCGGCAGGGAAATTTGGTGGTCTGCTTCCTGGCCGGCAAGGTGCCCGGGCTTCCCATCGAAAACCCGCGCCAGACCAATGCATACCACTATCCCCGCGATTTCGGCCCAAGGAGCCCGACCTTTTCGCGGGGAATGCTGGTGGGGGGTGGGCTGTTCATCTCGGGAACCGCAAGCATCATCGGTTCGGAAACGGTGCATGTTGAAGATGTCTCCAGGCAGTTGGACGAAACGATCGAGAACCTGCGGGCGGTCGTCGACCGGGCGCGGAAATGCGGGTTTGCCGCGACCGGCCTGGACGAACTCTTTCTCAACGTTTACCTGCGTTGTGCCGGAGATTATTCGCGCGTGCGGAGCCGGCTCGATGCCGAATTCGGTGGCGAGGCCCACATCGCTTACCTGCAGGCGGATGTTTGCCGCGCGGATCTTCTGGTCGAGATAGAAGCTTTTTGGATCCCCAGCATATAATTCGGTGATGATTTCTCTACGCCTTAAATCCAGAAAATGCTTCTTGCGCTACTTTGCATTTATGCCGGCAATGCCATGGCCGACCAGCCGCCATGGGACGCGGGAGCCGGCATTGCAACTGTCGATTTTCCGGCTTATCGCGGTTCCGGCCAGTTGGATTTTGGATTCGTCGCAAACCATGGTTAAGGACGATGAGTGAATTCCGGATTAGCGAGACTGGATCTTGACTGAGAAGCGCACTTTGCAATGGCCAGCCTCGTGGCTGAGTTTTCCTTACGAATGCCTAGTGTTCTACGGAGGGTTGTTGCTGTTTGCAGCGATGTGCCTGTCGTGGAGCCTGGTGGCAAGCTTGCTGGCTTTCCTGCTGCCGAAGCGAATCGGCGTCAGGCTGGGCAGGTTTGTCATCATGTTCGGCTTCAGGATGTATTTGCGCTTCCTGGCGTTGAGCGGCATCGTCGAATGCGATCTGAGCGCTCTCGACAGCTTGAGGAACGAGCGGTCGCTGATCATCGCGCCCAACCATCCTTCACTGATTGACGTCGTTCTGATCGTTTCCCGCCTGCCGAATGCGGCCTGTATCATCAAGGCCAATCTCCGGGATCAACTGATTCTTGGCGGTAGTGCAAGGCTCGCGGGCTATATCCGCAACATTTCGCAGGCAAAGCTGATTCATGATGCCACGCGGGAAATCCAGGCCGGTAGCCAGTTACTTGTCTTCCCCGAAGGAACGAGAACGACCGGGGATTCCATCCAGGCATTCAAGGGCGGCTTTGCCCTGATAGCGAAAAGGGCATGCGCGCCGGTGCAGATGATTTTCATTGAGATCAACAACCCTTTCCTGTGCAAGGGGCAGCCGCTGCTCAAGAAACCGGCGTTCCCGCTGGTCTTCCGCGCCCGGCTCGGGGAGCGTTTTCTGCCGCCGGGCGAGGTCAGGCACTATGTTTCCCGTCTGGAGACGTACTGCCGCAACCAGATTGCAACCAACGACGCAGGCGCGCCACGATGAAACCGTCCTTCACCCACCTGGTGCTGATTCCCAGTTTCAATACCGGCGAGAAGGTATATTCGACCGTCAAGGATGCGCGCCGATACTGGAATCCGGTATGGGTGGTACTGGACGGGAGTAGCGACGGGACGGTGCAGGGATTGCTCGAAATGGCCAATTCCGACGAAGGGCTCAGGGTGTGGGCGCTTCCCCGAAACCAGGGCAAGGGCGCGGCGGTTTTTTTCGGTCTCCGCGAGGCTGAACGGGCTGGCTTCACGCACGTCCTGACCATGGATGCCGACGGCCAGCACCCGGCGGAAAAAATCCACGCATTCATGCAGATATCCGAAAAGAACCGTGATGCCATGATACTGGGCTGCCCCCAGTTCGACTCAAGCGCGCCGCTTATCCGCGTGAGGGGGCGGAAAATTTCCAATTGGTGGGCGAATTTCGAGACGTTGCGGGGAGGGATTGGCGATTCCCTGTTCGGATTCCGCGTTTATCCGGTAACGCCGCTGCTTGCTCTGATGCGCAAGCAGCGCTGGATGAGGCGGTTCGATTTCGACCCGGAAGCGGTGGTGAAGCTTTGTTGGCGTGGCGTGCGCCCGATCAATATCGCGGCGCCGGTCAAGTATTTCAGCCCGGAGGAGGGCGGGGTTTCACATTTCAACTATTTGCGCGATAACATTCTGCTGAGCTTCATGCATATCCGCTTGCTTGTGGGTTTTACCCTCCGGCTCCCGCTTCTGCTGTGGCGGAAATTCAGGGGCTAGCCCATGGCTGGTTCATGGCAACTCCTTCCACGGCAATTCTGAGCCGTAAATCACCCGAGTAGCCTAGCACCACTTTTTGCGGTTCCACAGAAGCGAATGCGGCAAGCAGCGGGAGCGAGCGGGAGGCTGAAGAGTCGCGGCGCATGTCCTCCATATCTGGATCGGCCATTTGGGTTGTGGCCGGCCGGGCACCGCAATCGACGGTTATCGTCATTTTGGCAAGACTTCCATGCGGAATCGAATCCAGTACAAGTGCTGCGCCGAAAGGCTGGCGGCCGGGTGTTTTTTCATGCAGCGGCTCCGGGAAAGGCGTGTCGAAGGCCGCCAATAGCACCGGAACGCCTTCGGCGAGACATTGCGTGGCGGCCTCCACCAGACCTGTCGCGAAGCTGTCATCGCCGGCGCAAATGCTCGACGATGGCTGCATGGAACCCGAGGCGATGCTCCAGTATCCGGCTGGCGCATTGTGTACCGAATTGTGAAACCGGGTGGGGGACACGAGGCGCTCAGGGGTGGCAAGTGCCTCACATATCTGGTGTATGGTATTCGTGTCGCCGTTGGAGGAGGTAAACACGAGTGCCAGGTCTTCCGGTTTCATGCCGGATTGTTGCAGCGCGTCCTGTGCGACATCCACCGCAAGTTTCACGGTGACACTGGCGCGCCTGCGTTCGACGCCGGGAAGGATGCCACCCTGCGGGCGGGGAACGAAGTCAGGGTTGAGGCTCGTGCCGGCGGAGAAATGATTCCTGAGCGCGTTCCAATTTTCGAATCCCGGCCCGGTGGCGGCGAGTCCTTTCAAGTAAACGATCATTGCACGGGGTGACCCAAAATCAGGCTTACGTTGTTTCCGCCGAAACCGAAGGAATTGCTCAAGACCTGCCTTACCGGCTGCTGGCGGTTTTCCAGCAGGACGTTCATCGCAAATCCCGGATCGACATTTATGGTATTGAGGCTGGCGGGAATCAGGCCTTCGCGCAGGCAAAGGCAGGCAATCACGGCCTCGGTGATGCCGGCTGCGCCTAACGTATGCCCGGTCCAGCCCTTGGTTGAGCTGCACGGGGTGAGATTGCCAAAGAGGCCTGAGACCGCCAGGTCTTCCGCACTGTCGTTGGCCCGCGTCGCAGTACCATGCAGATTGATGCAGTCGATCTGGGAAGGATCAAGCCCGCTCCGATGCAAGGCGCGCGACATGGCAAGCCTAGCGCCGGCGCCTTCGGGGTGGGGCGTGGACATGTGGTAGGCATCGCTGCTTTCCCCGTAGCCCAGCAGGCAGATCGAATCGTCCCGAACCGCTGCTTTTTCCACGAGGGCGAATCCTGCCGCCTCGCCTATGGAGATTCCGCTGCGTTCGGCATCGGCCGGCCGGCAGGGGGCGGTTGAAACGATTTCGAGCGACGAGAAGCCGCAGAGGGTCGTCAGGCATAGACTGTCCACGCCTCCCACGACTGCGGCGTCGCACAGCCCGTTTTCGATCAGGCGGCTTGCCGAAGCGAATGCCTTGGCGCTTGAAGAGCAGGCGGTCGAGATGACGAGTGCGGGACCCCGCAATTTGAGATAGCGGCGCACGAAATCGGCAACCGAATAATTCTCGTGGGTGGTGCGATAATTAAAATATGCGGGCAGCTTGCCTTCCGCGTCGCGGTGCTGGTAGGCCAGTTCCGTTTCGAGAATACCCGAAGTGCTGGTTCCCAGAACGACCGCAATCCGGTGCGGGCTGTAACGAATGCGGGCAGCGTCAACCGCCGCCTCGAAACCGTCTGTCACGAGTCCCATCATGGCAAGCCGGTTGTTACGGCAATCGAAATCCTTCAGGCGTGCTACGACAGGCTCATCTTCTATTCCTTCGACCCGTCCGATGTAAGTGTCGAGCGCCGCATCCATGAAATCGCAACGGCGCAGACCCGATCTGCCTTCGCGCAAGGCGGCCAGAGTGCACGCCATGCCCCGGCCAAGGGAACTGACCACGGTATAGTGGCTGAGAGCTAAAGGCTGCACTATGAACGGAGAAAATTTTGCAATTGAAAATGACAATCCAGGAAATTGCCGCGTCAAGTCCGGGCAATACAGAGCGAACGTCCTAATTCTAATGATGGTCGCCCCTAAGGGCAATCGATAAAGTTTATGGGCTGCGGGGTGGCGCAACCGGTGGCCTGATCCGGCGGCCGCCGCTGCGGCTATCGGGGGCAGGCTGGGCGTGGCCGGCAAACAAATTGGGGCGGCTGCACGTCAACTTTCAAGCGGATGCTGAATAAGGTAAGATGGGATTTGTTTTTTGCTTTATGGTCGAACGAATAAAAAAATAGTTGTGGTCTGGCACATGGCTGGATATATCAATGATTTGAAACGACTCGTCACTTTTCCTGATGAATAACAATCTGGATATCATTAAAGACTACATTGATCGACATGCCGACAATCCGCCTGAGAACTTGACGCTGGAGAGCGAGCTCAACGAGATCGGAATCGACTCGATGGCGATACTCGAATTGATTTTCGAATTGGAAGACAAATACGGCATCCGTTTGCCGGAAGATATCCCGACGCCTGAAACCGTCGGCCAGTTGCTCGAACTCATAGAACAATACAAGCCTGCCGCTGTAAATGAGTAAAGCACCGCGCCGCAGGGTCGCCGTCACCGGGGTTGGCTTGGTCAATCCTTTTGGTGGCGATGCGGACGACTTTTTCGCGCGCATTATGCGGGGCGAATCGGCGGTCGGATTGTATCGCCATCCCTCGTCCCCGTCCGACTTGGTACAACCTGCGGTGAGGTGCCAGTCGTTCAGTTCCGAGCAAGCCATCGGCCGGGCTCTGTCCAGCGTGACTGACCGCTACAGCCAGCTCGGCATTGCCGCGGCCTTTTCGGCATGGAGCGACGCGGGTTTGTCGCGGACGGATTCGGGCTCCGACAGTTATGGCGTATCCTGGGGAACCGGGGCGGGAGGCGCCCTGACCTATGAAAAGGGCTACACGGACTTCTTTGAACGTGGCAAGCGTCGTATGTCACCGCTGTCGGTCGTGCTGGCGATGAATAACGCCGCGGCTTCGAACATAGCGATTGCCTTAGGTCTGGGAAGCGCCTGTTTAAGTTATTCGGTGGCGTGTGCCTCGTCGGCGGTATCCATCGGCGAAGCATGTCGCCGCATTCAAACGGGGGAGTCCGCGCTGGTCGTCGCAGGAGGGTCGGAAGCACCGTTGACGTTTTCGATAATGCGTGCCTGGGACGCAATGCGGGTCATCGCTGAGGGCGATGAGGAAACTGCTTTCCGGGCGTGTCGCCCATTCCAAATTGGGCGGACGGGACTAGTCCTCGGCGAAGGCGGCGCGGCAATGGTGCTGGAAGAGTGGGATCATGCCGTGGCGCGCGGAGCCCGCATTTATTGCGAACTGGCAGGCTATGGGCAAAGTTGCGACCGCGCGCATCTTGTTCGCCCGGATGCAAACGGGCAGGTCAAGGCAATCGATGCAGCAATCCGCGAGGCCGGGTTGTCGCCAGCCGACATCGGTTATGTGAATGCCCACGGCACGGCTACCCGGGAAGGTGATCCGATCGAGATCGACGCGCTCAAAACCGTCTTCGGTGATTGTGCTGCCAGGCTGCCGGTCAGTTCCACCAAGTCGATGCATGGCCATATGCTCGGGGCAGCCGGCGCTATGGAGGCCGTAATCACGGTGCTTGCCCTGGCAAAACAGGAGATTCCCCCGACGGCTCATTTGCAGGAAGTTTCGGCGGATTGTCAGGGCGTTCGCCATGTGATGGGAGCAGGGCTGAAAGGCGTCACCTTCCATGCGGCAATCAGCAATTCCTTTGCCTTCGGTGGAAGCAATGCTGTCCTTGTATTTAGGACCTGTTAAGCATTGAGTGTAACACTTAATGCTTAACAGGTCCTTAGGCTGGCCGGATGACCTGACATCGAAAGAGCGATGTCGTGAATTTTCTTCATGCTTGCTAGTCGAGAGTCAAGTGAAAAATCCCAACGACGTCAATGTTGATAAGTCAGCCCGTGCGCCGCATGAGCCACTGACTCACTACTACGCTGACGAAGAATCGAGAAGCGGATTTGTCCAGGAAATGTTCGATAGCACGGCGGAAGATTACGACCGTATGGAGCATATTCTTGGGTTCGGGACGGGAGTGTGGTACCGCGGGCAAGCCCTGGAGCGCGCCGGACTCAAGCCCGGGATGAACATGGTGGACGTGGGCGTGGGAACCGGGCTGGTCGCCCGCGAGGCGGCGCGGATTGTCGGGAGCGCCGATCTTGTAACCGGCGTCGATCCAAGCCCGGGCATGATGATGAATGCCAAGGTGCCAGATGGGGTGTCGCTGGTGGAGGGGCGGGCGGAGTCGATTCCCTTCCCCAGCGGCCATTTCGATTTCCTGAGCATGGGTTATGCGCTGCGCCACATCAGCGACCTGTCTGTAGCGTTTCGCGAATTCCATCGCGTGATGAAGCCGGGTGCCAGGCTGTGCATCCTGGAGATCACTTGTCCGGAAAGCCGCTGGGGTCGATTTCTGCTCAAAATATACATGAAGGGCCTGGTGCCGATGATCGCCCTGCTCGTGGGGCGCAGGAAAAATACGCCCCGGCTGTGGCGCTATTACTGGGATACCATCGAGGCCTGCGTCCCGCCGGCGCAAGTGCTTGCCACGCTCAACGCGAGCGGTTTCACCGAGGTGCGCCGCCATATCGAGACAAAGGGCATGGGCATTCTGGCGGAATACCAGGCGACCAAGCCGGAGTGACAGCGGGCATGGATTGCCGTCCCGGACTATGCATCATCCGCGGGTCAGGTTGTAGCTGGTAGGCTCATGTCTGGCGCGACCATGCTGGTCCATCTGGTTCTTGAGCGCCTGTCGCGGCAGGTGTTACCGCGGGTGCCGGAACCGGTCATGGACAACCTCTCGCAAACCGAGGCGTTTGCCATGGCGGGCCGGGAGGACGGCATCCTTGCCTTTATCTATCTTTATCAGGCGCTGCAAATAACCCCGCTGGTGCGGAATGGAGACCGGGTACTGGACTTGGGCTGTGGTCCGGCAAACCAGTTGGTGCAGATCGCGCGGCTCAATCCGGATGCGCATTTCATGGGGCTGGATGCGTCCGCGGAGATGCTCGATCGCGCGAGCGAAACGATACGGCGCTGCAAAGTCGAAAATATCGAACTGACGGCCGGAGATATGACCGCGCTGGCGGAGATTGCCGATGCCTCGATCGACTGCGTGATTTCGACGATGTCGCTGCACCACCTGCCCGACCTGGCGGCGTTGTCGGACACGATGCGCGAAGCGCGGCGCGTGCTGAAGCCGGGCGGCGGACTGTATTTTGTGGATTTCGGGCGATTCAAGCGTACCGGCACACAGCGTTTCTTTGCGGAAGACCGCCGTGACTGCCAGCCGGAAAAGTTTACCCGTGATTATTTCAATTCCATGAGGGCGGCCTTCAGCCTGGCAGAATTGTCGCAGGCGGCGGCGCTGCTCGGTCCCGGCGTGATTCGCCATTCGACCCCGCTCGCGCCGTTCATGGTGATCCTGAAAGGCGGGGCGCGTCGCGAGCTGGACGATAAAACCCGGCAGTCGGCGCACGGCCTGTATCGGCGAATGACCGCGGCACAACAGAAAGATTTCCGGCTGTATGCGCGCTGGCTGCGGGCGGGTGGCCTCGGCTTGCCGTTCGCGCTCGATTAACCGGGTGTGCCGGTCAAATCATCCCGCCGTTCACGGAAATAACCTGCCCGGTGACATACGAGGCCCGATCCGATGCCAGGAATCCAACCAGGCCGGCCACGTCTTCCGGTTTTCCGGAACGCTTCATCGGCACCAGGCGCGCGATCGAGTCCGCATCGAAAGCCTGCTTGCTCATGGCGGATTCGATAATTCCCGGTGCCACCGCGTTGACGGTGATGCCGCGGCTGGCCAGTTCCAGGGCGAGGGACTTGGTCGCGGCATGCAGCGCGCCCTTGGCGGCGGCGTAATTGGTTTGTCCCCGATTGCCGGTAATTCCCGCGATTGAGGAAATGGTGATGATGCGCCCCCATCGGCTGCGAATCATGGGCATGGTGAGCGGCTGGGTGACGTTGAAGAATCCGTGCAGAGAGACATCGATCACGCTGTGCCATTGTTCGCGCCGCATGCCCGGAAATACCGCGTCGTCGTGTATGCCGGCATTGTTTACCACCACCTGGATCGGTCCCGCTTCCAGCAGCGATTCAAGTACGGCCTGGGTGGCGGCGCTGTCGACCACGTCGAACTGGACCGCTTCCGCCGACCTGCCGTCTTCCAGCAGCCCTTCGCACAGCGCTCTTGCGTCATCGATATTGCGGTTGGCGTGAACGATCACGTGCATGCCGTCCGCGGCGAGTTGTCGGCTGATGGCCGCGCCGATCGCCCCGCTGCCGCCGGTGATGAGGGCTCTTTTCATGAATGGTTATCCTGTGGGCAAAGGGTTGAGGTTCATTTTCCTCCCGCGTCGAGCAGGACGCTTGCGCGCCCGGACAGTAGAACAGCGCCCTCGGAATATAAACTGAAATCGTAGAGGATGTTGATCTCATTGCCCGAGAGCCGTTCTGCGCGAACGACAAGTTCGCCGTCGACGTCATCCAGCCTGTGCCTGTTCCATTGCACGTTCCGGACGCTGGTCAGGAAGCCGGCGGACGGGGCCTGGCCGGTGCCGACCAACAGGGCGCCGTGGACCGCCATGGCCTGGGCGGCATATTCGATGCCATTGGCGATGCCCAGGCTGGCCGATTGGCACAGCGGGTTGTCCGCAAGGCGGTGGCTGTTCGCCCGGCATACGATTGTGGTTTCGTTCCAGGACTCGACCCTGTCGAGCAGGCACATGCCGCCCTGATGGGGGATGTGTGCGGCAATCCATGCGCGATCAAGCACCACTGGCGACGCCACCGGTCGAGGTTCGCTGGCGCGGTGGAGGTCGTTGTCCCCGCCGATGCTCATGCCACGCGTGCAACTAGCATGAAATTCGCGAAGGGCGTACCGGCGCTCATGGGGATTGCCTGTACCTCAAAGCCGCGGGCTTCGAGTTCGGCCACCCATTCGCCTAGCGGGCGGCACCACATGCGTGGCAATCGATGCCCCTGGGCGAAGGACATGCAAGAATCCACCAATTGGCTTAGGGCGAAACGCAATCCGCCGCCAGCGTTCCCGACACGCGTCACGAACAGGCCTCCCGTGCCGAGTGCAGCTCGGATTTTGTCCAGCATCCGGTTTTGCTCCGCATAGGGAATGTAGTGAAGCACGTCAAGGATGGCGATGACGTCCGTGTCGTTCAGGTCAGCCTCGCGCATGTCGCCGCCGCTCAGCTGCACGCGTTCGCCGTGGAGCGGCTGCAAGGCGCGGTTGCCGCAAACCGCCTCGCGTTCCATGAGTTCGATCCCGCGGAAGAGCAATCCTTTGGGCGGGGCTGCGCTGCCTCTCCAATGCCCCTGTGCAGCCAGCCGTTCCGCGCCCAGCAACCAGGCGGCCAGCAATCCGCGGCCGCAGCCAAGGTCCAGGATGCGCGCGCCGTCGGTGAGTAGCGATCGTTTTATCAGGGCGGCGAAGATGGGGTCGTGCTTGAGCTTGCCGCGCGCCCAGCGATAGTTGAAGTTGCCGGTTGACCGGTACGGTTCGGTTGCAAAATCGAGTAACTTTCTTTTCAGCTTGGCTTGCATGATGAGTTCAGGGGGACCGGTGTGAGGTTACGCGCCGCCAGTTCGGTGAGCAGGCGTGGCAGCACCTCGATAACGACGGGGTTACCGCTTGCGGTGCCGGCGGAGTGGCCGTCGTGCATTAATAGGATATCGCCCGCATCCAGCTTGCTGGTGAGACGCGCAAACACGGTATCGGCGTCGCCGCAGCGGGTATCATAGCCGCGGCGCGTCCAACTGGCCAGACTGACGCCGAAGTGGTGCAGCACCGGGTCCAGGAAAGGGTTGCGCAGGCCGGCGAGGGCGCGGAAGAACTGTGGTCGCCTGCCGGTGATTCTCTCCAGGGTGGCCTGGGCGTTTCCGACCTCCCGCTTCCAGCCGCGGATTCCAGACAAGGAGGCGCGGTTGCGGTGGAACTGGCCATGGTTTTCGATGGTGTGGCCTTGCGCAACAATGTCGCGGCAGATATCCGGATGAGCGGCAGCCCTTGTGCCGATGCAAAAGAAAGTCGCGCGGGCATTGTATTGGGCCAGGATGGCCAAGACCCTGGGCGTTACTTCCGGATCCGGGCCGTCGTCGAAGGTGAGGGCGACTTCTCCGCGCTGGGCAGCCGCCATGGGCAGGCGAACCAGATTGGCTCCCAGCAGCGTGCTTCGCGGCCACATGCCCGCAGCGCAGATGACGGCGTGATCGAGCAGTACGGCCGCAACCGCCCAGCGCCAGTGCGACGGCTCGACCGATACCAGCGACAGGGCGCCGAGGTGAAGGCAGATGGAAGCTAGGATAAATGGAGTCGGTCGCCAGGCAGGCATTGATATCGTTTCTGTTGTGCAGGATGGACTAGCAGTTATGGGCCGGGGTATGAGCAATTATCCTAGGAGCCTGTCGGACTTAAAGGAAATCGGCTGCAAATCCACCTGACCGGTCCATATTTCGCCGCTTTTTTGGTCAATAGAACGACTATTGACCTGCAAAATCGACAAAATCTGTCCTCGGCCAGCCGAATTTTGCGAGCAGCCGCTACGCGGCTTGCCTGCCTGACCCGCTTCGCTTCGATTCTTCAAGTCCGACAGGCTCCTAGAAACGGCAGTTGACCGCTCCACAGATGTTTCAACATCATGATCCAAAGCCACTTACTCCTGATTTCAGGGTTCAGCCGTTTGGTGAGCCCGCTAGGGGTCGGATTGCACAATTTTCGGGGCGCATGGCGGCGTTGCAACTCCTTGGAATGGAACGACCATTCCGCGTCGTCGCGCCTTGCCCTGCGCCCCGAAAACCGCACACTCCAACCCGGTCAACTGCCGTTTCTAGGATTATGCGGATTGTAATCCGGATCGGCCGCGAGACAGGATGGCCGAAAAAACGAGTGCAAAGAGCGTGCCCAGGCTGACGGTGGTGCCGATGGCCGACAGCACGGGTATTTTCGAAAGGCCCAAGATGCCGAAGCTGCCCACAGTGGTGAGGTTGGCCACGACCAGCGAGATTTGCATCTGACGGCGTTCCGGCTGTGTGCCGGCTTGCCCGCTGACCTCGAAGAACAGTGCATAGTTGGAACCGATCGCAACAACCAGCAACAAGCCGACCAGGTGCAGGATGGTCAAATGGGTGCCACTCAGCAGCACTACCGCGGCGACGCACGCGACGGCGCAAATGAGCGGGGCGATCACCCTGAGCGTGCGCGACAGGGATTTCAGCGCTGCCAGCAACAGCACGAAGATAACTAGACAGCCCAGTTCGGATAGCAGCAGCACTTCATTCCGGTAATTTTCGAAAAGCCTGGTCGATTCTTCCAGCAAATCGATGACGACAATATGCGGGAGCCGCGTCGATTGCAGTGCGGCTTGCACCCGGTCGAGGTCTATCGGGGAACCTGCGCGGCTGTCCATTGCGCGCAGCGGCATGAGCACCAGGTAATCCTTGTCGCGTTTGATCAGCAGCGAATCCACCAGCAGCGCGGCGGAGGTTCCGTCGAGGTCGGCGCGCAGCAGAGGTTTCCTGGCACGCGCCGCCTGCAGGTCCGACAGAAAACCCTGCAGATGCTTCATTCTGACCGGTATGCCTACGAGTGCCTGCCGGAGTCGTTGCCGTGCCTGGCCGGCGTCGGGGAGTTCGGCCTGGCGGGCGCGCTGGAGGGCAAGGCTCGGCAGCACAAAGGCAGGAGAGTTGAAGCCGGCAATCGCCTGGTCTTGCACCAGGCCCCGCAGCACGG
This sequence comes from Pseudomonadota bacterium, assembly GCA_021848325.1. Classification (GTDB taxonomy): domain Bacteria; phylum Pseudomonadota; class Gammaproteobacteria; order Burkholderiales; family JAJZUU01; genus JAJZUU01. The sequence continues at coordinate 39,623 of JAJZUU010000017.1, forward strand.
TAGCGGCCTGTTCGGCGCCCTGCAGCGCTTTTTCTTCGTCCGGCGCAGTGAAGGCAACCATGAAGCGCAAATCCGGTGCGCCCAGGTCGCCCCGCAGTTGCAGGTCGAGTTCCTGATCGGCTTTGGGAATCGGGCTCAGCGTCGAAAGGTTGCGGTTCCATATGTTGTCTGCGTGTGCCAGGATGATGCCGCCGGCAGCTAGAGCGAGGAGCGCCGGCAGCCAGCGCATGCGGGTGGCGCGATTCAGGATGCCGTCAAGAACCAGCCCCGGCCGGCTGAGGTCGCGGAGATTGAGTTGTCGCGGCATCAATGCCGGAAGCACGTGGCGGGTGACGATTGCCGCTGTAATTAGACCGCTGATGGAATACACCCCCAGTTGGTTCAGGCCCGGAAATCCGGAGAACAGCAGGGCGGCGAAGCCGGATATCGAGGTGAGAACGCCCAGCCAGATGGTGCGCCAGAAGTTGCCGGGATTTACCTGCCCGGCGCGCTGCAGGTAAAAGTATATCGAGTAGTCCACGGCCTCGCCGATCAAGGTGGTGCCGAACCCCAGGGTCAGTCCGTGAACCTGGCCATAAGTGAGGCTGACGGCGGTAATTCCGACCAGTGCGCCGGAAAGCACGGGAAGCAGGCCGAGGACGAGCAGCGTGGCCGAGCGGTAAACCAGCAAGAGCAGGCAGACGACAAGCAACAGGCTGGCGGCCGCCAGGCGGGTTACCTCGCCTTCGATGGTGTCGCGCGACTGAACCGAGAAGACGCTGGTTCCGCTCATCACGATGCGGGTGCCGGCCTGGCGATCCGGCATGCTGCCGAAGATCTGCCGTATGGTGTTGATGGCATGGGACTGCGCTTCGGTATCGGTGCCGGCGGCACGGGTATAGGCGAGCAAAACCGCGCGCTTCCCGTCCCGGGAGGCCCATGCCCCATGCATGCTTTTCGGCTGGCTGTCGCCGCTGAACTGTGCCAGTAATTGCAGCGTTTCGCCGGTGGGGTCGCGCGGAAAGAGCTTTTTGAGGATCAGGCCGGCATCGCCCGAGAGTGCGTCAATCGAGTCGCTTATCGCGGCGTGCAGGCCTTGCGGGGTAAATCGCCCGGGCGCGACATCGGGACTGAGCAGGTAGCGGTTGTCGAAAAAAAAGGCGCGGTCGCGCTGTTCGGTGGCGGGGTCGCCGTTTTGTACGCCCACGAATAATCCCGTCTTGCGTAACTTGTTGGCCAGTTCATGCGATAGTCTGGCGCGCCCGGCGGCATCCCCGCCCTCGATGCCGATCATGATGAGGCGCGCGATGATGCCGTCGCGGAACTGGTCGACGAGCAATTGCTGGCGCTCGCTCGGTGCCTTGGGCATAAAGGCGGACAGGTCCGATACGAATTTTGTCCTGGCGATGAGCAGTGCGCAGGCCAGCAACGTTGCCAGCCAGATCGCCAGGATCAGACGATGCCTATTCGATCTCATTGGCTGATAACTTTGGTAATGACCATCTCGGAGTGATCGCCGTCGCTTTGATCCAGGTCGATGGTTTTGACGTCTGCATGAGAGCCGCCGATCCGGATGCGGCTGAAGATGCTTCTCATGCGCTCCTGCCTTGGAATAAGCACGAGTTGCCATTTTTCGACGGAGCCGGTGAGTTTGAGCGCGTAGAATTTTTCCAGCGCGGAGAGATCGCCCGCCAGCGTGCCGCGAATGCTTTCGATGAAGGCCGAGACTTCCGGGTGCTCCTCCAGACTGACCGTCATCCGGCGTTTGCCGGGCTGATCGATAGTCAGGATGCCGCCGTTCAGGATGAGCGATTCCGGCCTGGGTGTCAGCGTGCGCTTCTCGAGTTTATCCGGGGATATGAATGAGAGGTCGCCTGTGGACACGATCGGATGCTCGATGATCCCGATGTATTTTTTTTCGACGAAGGTGGCTCTCCCTGTCTTGTTTTGCGACAGGATATGCATCAGCTGCGACGGTTGCCAGTCGTCCGCGCGGGCGACGGGTGCGGCAAGGACGAGGACGAGCCAGGCGATGGCGGAAAAGCGTGTTTTCTCAAGTATTTTCACTATCTGCGGATTTCCAGAAATCGTAAAAGTTGAACCAGTTGAACGGCGCCGTCTGGCAATGGCGTTCCAGCGCGTTCACGTATCTTGCCAAGACTTCGCGGATTTCGTCCTCCCGGCTGGCGGGCGTCGAATTCGAAAAATCCGCCAGCAACTCGAATTGTATGTCATAGCGATTGCCCCCTTCGTATAGGCCGGCCATGAAATAAACGGGATACCGCAACATCGCGGCCATGCGGAACGGGCCGGTGGGGAAGCGGGCAGGCGACCCGAGGAAGGACTGGCTGATGTATTTATCCGGGCCGCTCGCGCGATCGGCAAGGATGCCAACCATGGTACCTTCTTTCAATTTGTGGTGTATGGCAAGCATGGAGTCGAGTTGCCCAAGCGAGACGATGTCCAGCATCACATGGGGATTGATTGCGGCCAGCGTGCCGTTGAGCTGGCGTGCATTTTCCGGATACATCGCGATGCAGACCTTGAGTTGGGTATTGTCGCGGGCAATGCTGCGCAACATTTCGAAGCTTCCCAGGTGTGCCCCGAACAGAAAGCAGCCGGTATTGACGGCATGCAGGGCATGAAGCGGTTCGCCGCCGAAAATGCGGATGTCGAAAAGGTCCTGCCGGTTGTTGAGCAGGTAGATGCGATCGTGAATCGTGCCGGAGAAGGCCAGAATGTGCCGGTACAGGTCCAGCCAGGTGACGGGGCGTCGCAAGACCCGGTCCAAATAGGCGCGGGAGGCTTTGCGTGCTGCGGGTACCGCAAGCACAAAATACAGCGCGATGCCGTACACGACGATGCGTGACGGCCGGCGCCCCAGCGCCAGCGAAAGCCAACGCATCACGCTCAGCCAGAAGACGTTGCCGCGCTCCTTTCTTTGCAGCCATTCCGGCGTTCCGCCGGCGCGGGGTGTTTCCGGTTCGGTCTTCATGTCGGTGAGCCGTCGGCGACGAGGAATTTGCCGGTTGCAATCCGGCGCGTCCCGCAACGTATTTCGAAGCGGACATGGTTTTCCGCAACTTCGTATTCCAGTTCCAGCGCATCGTTTGGCCCCGCGGGGCTGAGGAACTTCGCCACCTGGAGTCCGGCCAGGGTCAACCCGTATTGCGACTCGACAATGCGTTGTGTTCGGTCCAGAAGCTGTACGCCCGGAACGATCGGGCGGCCGGGAAAGTGGCCGGCAAAAGCCGGGTGGTCGGATTCGAAAGGAAGGGGGACGATGGGCATCGGGGTTTGTTATGGAATGTGTTTGGCGATGAGTTCCGTCATGACCGATGCCGGAATTTTGCCATTGCCGTCGCGCGGAAGGGCGTCGAGAAACACGATCGGCCGGGGCAGGAAGACCGGGTCCAGTTGCTGCAGCAGGGATGACTGGATGTCGTTCGGGCACAGTCCCGGTGCGACCACGAATGCAGCCAGGCGTGAAACGTTCCGTTCCGGATTGCCTTCCGGAACGCAGAACACGCCGTCGTTCACGCCGGACAGGCTGACGATGACGTGGTTGAGGTAAGTCAGCGAACTGCGCTTTCCGGCGACATTGACCATGTCCGAGTTGCGGCCGAGCAGCCGGAACCGCGACGGGCCGTATAGTTCCAGAATGTCGTTGAGCACCTGCGGGCTTTCCAGGTGGCCGCCTGTGGCGACGGCGGTACCCTGATCCTGTTCGAGTACGATGCCGTCGTAGGTTTTCCACTCGGCATGCCTGGTGGGCTGGCGGGTGGCGATCTGGCCGGTTTCCGTGGAGCCGTAGATTTCTATTATCGGCGCGCCCAGCCTGGCTTCGGCTTCGCTTGCCAGTTCGCTGGACAACGGGGCCGTCGCGGAAACGATTGCGGAAATAGCCGGGAACTCGATGTCGGCATCCACCAGTTTGCGCAGGTGGAACGGGGTGGTGACGAGGAGGCGCGGCGCGGGCAGTTCGGCCAGTGCGGCAAGTGCGTCCGCGGGGAAGAACGGCAACCGCGCGCTCAATTGTCCCCCGCCGAGGATGGGCAAGAAGATGGTCGATTCGAGCCCGTACATGTGCTGGAACGGCACCGTGCCCAATACGGCGCATGGTTTGCCGGTGGTCGCCCACATGCGCTTGGCTTCGGCGGCGGCGCACTGGCATATCCGCCCGAAAGTCTTGGCATGTCCTCTTGGTTTGCCGGTGGAGCCCGAGGTGTAAACATACATTATCCGCTGATCGAAAGGGATGCGGGGGATGGCCGGGATGACTTCGGATATGCAGGCCTTGCCATCGGATACCCGCAGGTAAGGCAGGCGATGGGACGAGCACGGCTGGTCGCCCAGACAAACCAGGTCCGGCAATTCGCTGCCCAGGCCGGTAATGACTTCCGGGGCGGCGGAGTTGGGCAGGACGCTCAGCATGCCTCGGGAGATGCTGGCAAAAAGCGTTGCCGCGAACCAGTAGCGATCCTTGCACAGGTTGAGGACGTGGCCGGTGTCCGGGATGCGCGCCGCCAGGGCCAGCACGTCGCGCAGGAACTCGGCGTGGGTGACGGGCCTTGCGCCACGGTAGGCCACTATCGAATCCATGCCGGATTCCGGCAGAAGCGGTAACGTATCCATTGTTGCTATTGCGTGTTCTGGCGCTGCGAGTATTCCAGGTAGGCCTGGATGGTTGCGGTGACGCTTATGCGGGGGCCGTCAGGCATCAGTCGCAAGCGTATCAGGTATTCTCCGACGAACATGACACCGAGCGAGATGGGGGTCAGCAGGTTGGCAAAAATCGACCATACCTTGATCGGGGCGAAGAAAAAAAGCAGGACCGACACTATTGCGCTGATCGCGAAGTATAGGGTCCAGGCGAGAGTGACCTTCCAGGTGTAGCAAAGGTAATCCGCATCCAGCGGTTCGGGGACGACAAAGCTGGCGATGCGCGAACACAGCGCCGCCGCATGGCTGTTTCCCAGGGTGCTGCCGAAGGTGATGCCCAGAAAGGTCATTGCACCGGCATGCTGAATGAAATAAAGCCACGCGCTGTGTTCGCGCAGGTTGTCGAGATTCATGGCAATTGCCAGCGCGCAGGCGATGCAGAGCGGTAATAACAGCATCCGCGCCTTCGCGTTCCAGGCAGTCGCCAGCGCTGCCGCGCCGAGCGGGGCGAGTCCTAGGAAAACTGTGACAGGCGGCGGGTGCGGGGAGGTCGTCGCGACGTAGCCCATGCCGAGATAGGCCGCGCCTACCGTTGCGATAAATATATTCTTGATAGAAATCACTTTTGGCTGTGCTCGACGAAGGCTTGCCTATGAGGCAGTATGGCTTGGGGGTTATTTTCAGACAGTATGCCATTATCGCTTCTGCCGATTAAGGCGTCGAGAAATAATAGCTTGGAAAATGTCCAAGTTATTGTTTCTCGACGCCTAAGAGGTTCCTAATCATCCTAGAAACGGCCGTAACTGGCTCACCAAAGGGGTGAACCCTGGAATTGTAGATAAAGTAAATTTAGAAGCACGATGCTGAAACCTCAATGGAGCGGTCAACGGCCGTTTCTGGGATCATACCGGTCGACACAACATGAGCCAGTAGGACGGGTGGCTAGTAGTTCGTTCCAATAAAATGATTACACATTAAGCTACTCCGAGGTCAAACTTGTTCCAGCGAAACACAACTGGTGAAGCGTTGATCTCGTCGATGCCCTTCAGGATGCGTGTTTTCAGTTCAT
>JAJZUU010000018.1 GCA_021848325.1 Pseudomonadota bacterium
GAACGACTATTGACCTGCAAAATCGACAAAATCTGTCCTCGACCAGCCGAATTTTGCGAGCAGCCGCTACGCGGCTTGCCTGCCTGACCCGCTTCGCTTCGATTCTTCAAGTCCGACAGGCTCCTAGGGTATCATCGCAGGACTGTCGGTATACGCGTGAGCGGCGGGGCCGACCGAGGCTGGATTTGGGCGTCTTGACAAACCGGCGCCATGTCGGCAATATTGGTACCCCTCAAACCGTGGCGAATTAGCTCAGTGGTTAGAGCAGTGGAATCATAATCCATTGGTCCGGGGTTCAAATCCCTGATTCGCCACCATATTCCACCTGTGCGCCGGGTCCGGCGGCATCCCGCAGTGAGTCGATTCCGGGTCGCATGGAACGGGGCGGCCCCTTCGTTTCCGGGCCTCCCGGCTTCGCACGGGCTGTGGTTGTGTGCTATCGTAACGACATGTTAAAGCGCTTGGTTTTGGTCGTTGTCGCGGGCCTGGTTCTGGCCCAGGGGGCGGTTGCGGGCAGGATTCTGCCCCAGGATGCCCAGGTGGGCCAACTGGAGGGGGTGGACTACCCCAGCGTCAAGATAGATGGCCACGTCCATCGCCTGGCCCCCGGCGTCGTGATTTTCGGCCAGTCCAACCGCACCATCCTGCCAACCTATCTCCCCCAGGCCGCCAAGATATACTACAAGGTCGATCTCCAGGGACAGCTTACCAAGATCTGGATCATGACCCCGGACGAGGAAGCTCGCCTGAAGTAGGCGCCCCCGAATCAGCGTGGCAAAAAAACTATTCATCAAGACCTTCGGCTGCCAGATGAACGAGTACGACTCGGACAAGATGGCCGACGTGCTGCGCGCCTGGGAGGGCATGGAGCGCACGGAAACGCCGGAAGAAGCGGACGTGATCCTGTTCAACACCTGCTCGGTGCGGGAGAAGGCGCAAGAGAAGGTGTTCCATTCCCTGGGCCGCTGGAAGCACCTGAAACAGCACAAACCCGATCTGGTGATCGGGGTGGGGGGCTGCGTGGCGAGCCAGGAGGGCGCCGCCATCATCGCCCGTGCGCCCTATGTGGACGTGGTGTTCGGCCCCCAGACCCTGCACCGGCTGCCCCAACTGATGGAAGCCCGCCGTGTCAGCGGCAAGTCTCAGGTGGACGTCTCCTTCCCTGAAATCGAGAAGTTCGACCATTTGCCGCCGGCCCGGGTGGAGGGTGCTTCGGCCTTCCTGTCGGTGATGGAGGGTTGCAGCAAGTACTGTAGTTTCTGCGTGGTGCCCTATACCCGGGGCGACGAGGTGTCGCGCCCATTCGACGACGTGCTGGCGGAAGCGGCGCTGCTGGCGGAACACGGGGTCAAGGAACTGACCCTGCTGGGACAGAACGTGAACGCCTACCGGGGGCTCATGAACGACGGCGAGGTCGCCGACCTGGCCCTGCTGATTTCGTATCTGGCGGAGATACCCGGCATCCGGCGGCTGCGCTACACCACCTCCCACCCGCTGGAGCTCTCCCAGCGCCTGATCGACGTCTACGCTGCGGTGCCCAAACTGGTAAGCCATCTGCACCTGCCGGTGCAGTGCGGCTCGGACCGCATCCTGGCGGCGATGAAGCGCGGCTACACCACCCTGGAGTACAAGTCCATGGTGCGCCGCCTGCGCCAGGTGCGGCCCGACATCTCCCTGTCTTCCGATTTCATCGTGGGCTTTCCCGGGGAAACGGAGGACGATTTCGAGGCCACCATGCGGCTGGTGGAGGAGGTGGGCTTCGACGCCAGTTTCAGCTTCATCTTCAGTCCGCGCCCAGGCACCCCCGCCGCCGAGTTGCCGGACGACGTTCCCCACGGGGTGAAGCAGGCGCGCCTGGCGCGCCTGCAGGCCAGGATCGAAGAACAGGCCATGGCGCTGAGCCGCGCCATGGTGGGCACCACCCAGCGGATCCTGGTGGAAGGCCTTTCCAAGAAAGGCGCCGGCGAACTCGCCGGGCGCACGGACAACAATCGGGTGGTCAACTTCTCCGGCCATCCGCGCCTGGTCGGCCAATTCGCGGACGTGACCATCACCGGGGCGCTGCCCCATTCCCTGCGAGGGGAGGCGTCGGCCGGCCGACTATGAAACCCCCCTCCATGGAAATCGCCTTCACCCCGGTAGACAACACGCGCCTGGCCAACCTATGCGGCGCCCTGGACGAAAACCTGCGCCAGATCGAGACCGCCCTGGATGTGGTGATCTCCCGCCGCGGGGAGCGCTTCCGCCTGCTGGGCAGGCCCGGACAGCCCGAACTGGCCGCCCGGGCGCTACGCGGCTTTTACGACCAGGCCGACCAGTCCCTGGGGGTGGAGGATATTCAGCTCGGCCTGGTCGAGGTGACCCACGTCCAGGCGCCGGACGCGGCCAAGGGGGCGGTGCCGGTCCTGATGACCCGCAAGGCCGATCTGCACGGCCGGACGCCGCGGCAGAGGCAGTATCTGCAACAGATCCAGGAACACGACATTACCTTCGGCATCGGCCCGGCGGGTACCGGCAAGACCTATCTGGCGGTGGCCTGCGCGGTGGACGCCCTGGAGCGCGACCTGGTGAAGCGCATCGTGCTGGTGCGCCCGGCGGTGGAGGCGGGCGAGCGCCTGGGATTCCTGCCCGGCGACCTGGCGCAGAAGGTGGACCCCTATCTGCGCCCCCTGTACGATGCCCTGTACGACCTGATGGGGTTCGAGAAGGTGGGCAAGCTGTTCGAGCGCAGCGCCATCGAGATCGCCCCCCTGGCCTACATGCGGGGGCGCACCCTGAACCATTCCTTCATCATCCTGGACGAGGCGCAGAACACCACCCCGGAGCAGATGAAGATGTTCCTCACCCGCATCGGTTTCGGCACCAAGGCGGTGATCACCGGCGACGTGACCCAGATTGACCTGGGGCGCGGCCAGAAGAGCGGCCTGGTGGAAGCGCAGCAGGTGCTGCAGCAGGTGCGCGGCATCGCCTTCACCTTCTTCCTGTCCGAGGATGTGGTGCGGCACCCGCTGGTGCAGCAGATCGTCAACGCCTACCAGCGCTTTGCCGCCGGGGGCAAGGACGCCGGACCCCAGGTTCCGCGAGGGGAATGAGCGCGGCGCCCAGGCTCTCCTTGTCGGTCCAGTACGCGGACAAGCCACCGGACGTCCCGGCCCGGGCGCTGATCCGCAAGTGGGTGCGGGCCGCCCTAGAGCGGGATGCCGAGATCGCGGTGCGCATCGTCCAGGAGGCGGAGGGGCGCGCGCTGAACGCCCGCTATCGGGGCAAGGACTACGCCACCAACGTATTGAGCTTCGGCTACGATGACGACTTCTCCCCGCCGGGGACGCCGCTGCGGGGGGACTTGGTGCTGTGCGCGCCGGTGGTGGGCCGCGAGGCCGCGCAGCAGGGGAAGACGGTGCAGGCCCACTACGCGCACCTGGTGGTGCACGGGATGCTGCACCTGCAGGGCTGCGACCACGAAAGCGAGGCGGAGGCGCAAGGGATGGAGGCCCGGGAGTCGGAAATCGTCATGGGGCTGGGGTATCCTGATCCGTATCTGGGTGATGGCGGCCGTGCAGTTACCCCTCGCCCGTGACTCACCGAAATAAAGGGGGATTCGAACACAAATGGAAGAACCTGCGAAACCGGGATGGCTGGAGCGGCTGGGCGCGTTGCTGCTGCGCGAGCCGGAAGACCGCGAGCAGTTGATCGAGTTGCTGCACTCCGCCTACGAGCGCAACCTGCTGGATGCCGACGCCCTCGGCATGATCGAGGGCGTGATGCAGGTCTCGGAGATGCAGGTCCGGGAGATCATGATCCCCCGCTCCCAGATGGACGTGATCGACATCAACGACCCCCCCGAGAAATTCATTCCCTACGTTATCGAGACCGCCCACTCGCGTTTTCCCGTGGTGGACGAGAACAAGGACGACGTCATCGGTATCCTGCTGGCCAAGGACCTGCTGCGCTATTACGCCGGCGAGGAGTTCAATATCCGCGACATGCTGCGGCCGTCGGTGTTCATCCCGGAATCCAAGCGGCTCAACGTGCTGCTCAAGGAATTCCGCGGCAACCGCAACCACATCGCCATCGTGGTGGACGAATACGGCGGGGTGGCCGGCCTGGTGACCATCGAGGACGTGCTGGAGCAGATTGTCGGTGAGATCGAGGACGAATACGATTTCGACGAGGCCGAGGACAACATCATCCGCGACCGCAGCGGGCGCTACCGGGTCAAGGCCCTGACCGAGATCGCGGACTTCAACGAGATGCTCGGCACTCAATTCAGCGACGAGGACTACGATACCGTGGGCGGGCTCGTGATCAGCAAGTTCGGCCGCGTCCCCAAACGGGGCGAACAGGTTGCCATCGATGACCTCAAGTTCCAGGTGTTGCGGGCCGACAGCCGCAGGCTGCACACCGTGCTGGTGGAAAAGGTCCGGGCCGGCGAGACCGAGCCCCAGGCCGACCTGTTCTAAAGTGAAACCGTGCCGCGCGTGCCTGTCCCCGGCGTTTTTATGTTCCGGGACGGCTTCCGCCATGACCGTCAGGACCTCCCCGCGTTGATCCTTCTTGAACCGCGCAGCCGGCGGGTGGCCGCCGCCTTCTTGCTGGGGGCGGCGAACGTTCTCGGTTTCGCCCCCTTCTATCTCTATCCGCTGCCGATCCTGGCCCTGGCGGGGCTTTTCCGGCTGTGGCAGCGCACCCCGGGGCGGGCGGCGGCGGCCCTGCTGGGGTTCGCCTTCGGCCTCGGCCTGTTCGGCGCCGGGGTAAGCTGGATCTACGTGAGCCTGCACGACTACGGGGGCATGCCGTTGCCCGTCGCCGTGCTCGCGACGCTGCTGTTCTGCGCCTTCCTCGCCCTGTTCCCGGCCGCGGTGGGCTTGGCCCAGAGCCTGGTGCGCGCCCCCCGGGCGGTCAGGTCGCTGCTGCTCATACCTGCCCTGTGGGTGCTGAGCGAATGGCTGCGGGGCTGGGTATTCACCGGCTTTCCATGGCTCGCCATGGGCTATTCCCAGGTGCCCGGCAGCCCGCTGGCCGGCTTCGCCCCGGTGTTCGGGGTGTACGGGGTGTCGCTCGCGGTGCTGGTGGCCGCGGGGCTGCTGCTCCAATGGCTTTGGGGCGCCGGGGCCAGGCGCTACTGGGCGCTGGCGATGCTGGCCCTGGGGTGGGCGGGGTTCGGCTTGCAGCAGGTCGAGTGGACCACCCCCGACGGCCCGCCGCTCACGGTCAGCCTGCTGCAGGGAAATATCCCGCAGGAACTCAAGTGGCGCGCGGACCGGGTGCAGGGCACCCTGGACACCTACGCCAGGCTGGTGCTGGCGAGCCGAAGCCGCCTCATCATCCTGCCGGAAACCGCGATTCCGCTGTTCTACCGCGATGTCCCCCGGGACTACCTGGAGATGCTGGCGCGGCACGCCCAAGAGAACCGCGGCAGCGTCCTGATCGGGCTGCCGGAGTTCGAGCGGGAGGGCGCTTCGGAGGACTACTACAACAGCGTGGTGGATATCGGGGCCGGGCCTGCCCAGACCTACCGCAAGCACCACCTGGTGCCCTTCGGCGAGTACATCCCGCTGAAACCCCTGTTCGGCTGGATCATCCACGTGCTGCACATCCCCCTGGATGACTTCGCCCGCGGCGCCCCGACGCAGCAGCCGATGCGGGCGGGCGGCCAGCGGGTGGCGGTCAACATCTGCTACGAGGACGCCTTTGGCCGGGAGATCATCCGCCAACTGCCGGCGGCCACCCTGCTGGTGAACGTCAGCAACGATGCCTGGTTCGGCGACTCCCTCGCGCCCTACCAGCACCTGCAGATCTCCCAGACGCGGGCGCTGGAGAGCGGGCGCTACATGCTGCGGGCCACCAACACCGGGGTGACCGCCATCGTCGACCAGCGGGGACGGGTCGTGCGCAGGCTGCCGGAGTTCGTCACCGCGGCCCTGGACGGCACGGCCCAGGGCTTCGCCGGCCGGACCCCCTACGTGCGCTGGGGCAACGGGGCCGCCCTGGCGATGCTCTGCGCCATGCTGGCGGGCGGGCTGTTCATGGCATGGAAGCGCCCTGCCCGCTAGGAGCCTGTCGGACTTGAAGAATCGAAGCGAAAATTCGGCTGGTCGAGGACAGATTTTGTCGATTTTGCAGGTCAATAGTCGTTCTATTGACCAAAAAAGCGGCGAAATATGGACCGGTCAGGCGGATTTGCAGCCGATTTCCTTTAAGTCCGACAGGCTCCTAGCCGGTCCGCCTTCCCCAGGGGGCGCATCGGTAGGGTCCGCCGGGGCACAGATTAATGTTTCCGTTTGCGGGGGACGGGCCTAGAATATCTCGGCGGCAGCAAGTGCCGCGCAGGCAGTTCGGCTCATAACGATCAACAAGAGGAGACCCATGAGACAACCGGGACTGGGCGCAATTCTGGGTTTGTTTATGGCGGCGGCGAGTGCGGCGCCAGGCGGGGCGGCAGGCGGCGCGCAGGTCGTGGACGGCGCATTCGTCGCTGACGCCCTCAAGCACCGGGCGATCGTGTGGGACGTGCGCAGCGCGGAGGAGTACGACAAGGGACACATCCCGGGGGCGGTGAATATCCCCTTCGAGCAGAACTGGGTGGATCCGGAGGCGCCCAAGAAGCTGGCGAAGAAGGAGATCACCAGCAAGGACGGCCTGGCCCTCAAGCCCGAGGGACAGCTCGAGGCCCTGTACGCCGAGCTCGATCCCGATAAGGAGATCGTGGTGTACTGCCAGAGCGGCGTGCGGGCGAGCGAAACCGCCACCGTCCTCAAGGACCCGGGCTTCAGGAAGGTCAGGGTCTACGACTCCTCCTGGCTGGGATACGGCAATACCCTCACCGCGCCGGCCGAGGACATGGCCTTCTTCAACGTGGGGGCGATGAAGGGCCAGATGGCCGCCATGCAAAAACGCATCGGCGCGTTGGAGAAACTCGCGGCATCGGCCAAGACGGCCAAGTAGCCCTCGGGGCGGAGGCGCTGCCCCCTCCCCCGCCGGCCGCGCATCGGGCTTTTTCCGCCAAGCGGAAACAAGTAAAATCCAAACTTTTGCCATTTCCCCATGCGCACTTTTCAGGAAATCATCTTAACGCTGCAAGGCTACTGGGCGAGCCGCGGCTGCGCCTTGCTGCAGCCCTACGACATGGAGGTGGGCGCCGGCACCAGCCACACCGCCACCTTCCTGCGCGCCATCGGCCCCGAGCCGTGGAAGGCCGCCTACGTGCAACCCTCGCGCCGCCCCAAGGACGGCCGCTACGGCGAGAACCCCAACCGCCTGCAGCACTACTACCAGTACCAGGTGGTGCTCAAACCCGCGCCGCGGGATATCCTGGAACTGTATCTCGGCTCCCTGGAAGCGCTCGGCTTCGACCTCAAAAAGAACGACATCCGCTTCGTCGAGGACGACTGGGAAAACCCCACCCTGGGCGCATGGGGCCTGGGCTGGGAGGTGTGGCTGAACGGCATGGAGGTGACCCAGTTCACCTATTTCCAGCAGGTGGGCGGCATCGACTGCAAGCCCATCACCGGCGAGATCACCTACGGCCTGGAGCGCCTGGCCATGTATCTGCAGGGGGTGGAGAACGTGTTCGACCTGGTCTGGACGGAAGGGCTCACTTACCGCGACGTCTACCACCAGAACGAGGTGGAGCAGTCCGCCTACAACTTCGAGCACAGCGACGTGGTGTTCCTGCTGAGCGCCTTCAACGCCCACGAAAAGCAGGCCGGGCACCTGATGGAGAGCGAGCTGGCATTGCCCGCCTACGAGCAGGTGCTGAAGGCCGCGCACACCTTCAATCTGCTCGACGCCCGCGGCGCCATCTCGGTCACCGAGCGCGCCGCCTACATCGGCCGCATCCGCAACCTGGCCAAGGCGGTGGCGCGAAGCTACCTGGATTCCCGCAGGCGCCTCGGCTTTCCCATGGCGCCCAAGGCGTGGGCGGCCGAAGTGCTTGCGAAACTGGAAGAGAAGGCGGTGCAGGCATGAGCACCAGGAACCTGCTGGTAGAGCTGTTCGTCGAGGAGCTGCCGCCGAAGGCGCTGAAGAAATTGGGCGAGGCGTTTGCCGAAACGTTGCTGCAAGAACTTGGAAAGGACGAGCTTCTTGAACCCACCAGCACGGCCACAAGATTTGCGTCGCCGCGTCGCCTGGCCGTGCATGTTGCAAATGTCCGTTCCCAGGCCCCTGCCAAGCGGGTTCGCAAAAAACTGATGCCGGCCTCGGTTGCATATGATGCCAATGGCCAGCGCACGGACGCATTGAATAAGCGACTGCTCAAGGAAGGCTACGACAACTTTATTGATGGACCGGCCGCGTCATTGGTGCGAGAGGGAGAGGGATCGACCGAATACGTCTATCTCGACTCCGAAGAAGGCGGGATGTCGCTGGCCTTTAATCTGGACCTTGCAATCAAGGTGGCGATCTCCAGACTACCCATCCCCAAGGTGATGACCTACCAACTGCACGAGAACTGTGAGCAACCGGGCTGGAGCACGGTCAGCTTCGTCCGTCCGGCCCACGGCCTGGTGGCGCTGCACGGCACGGATGTGGTGAACATCGGCGCGCTTGGTTTGATCGCCGGTCGCGCGACCCAGGGCCATCGCTTCGAAGCGCGGGAAAATCCGCTGTTGATCGCGAATGCCGACAGCTACGAAGCGCAGATGGAAAGCGAGGGTGCGGTCATGCCGAGCTTCGAAAAGCGCCGTGCCGAGATCGCGCGCCAGATCGCCGCAGCCGCGGCCAAGGCGGGCGCCGGCGTGAAGGCGGTGGAGGACGAGGCGCTGCTGGACGAGGTGACGGCGCTGGTGGAACGCCCCAACGTGCTGCTGGGCCGTTTCGACGAAGCCTTCCTCGAAGTGCCGCAGGAATGCCTGATCCTCACCATGAAGGCGAACCAGAAATATTTCCCGTTGCTGGATGCTTCCGGCCGCCTGACCAACCGATTCCTGATCGTTTCCAACATCTCGCCTGCCGATCCGGGCGCGGTGATCGGCGGCAACGAACGGGTGGTGCGGCCGCGCCTGGCGGACGCCAAGTTCTTCTTCGACCAGGACCGCAAGAAGACGCTGGCTTCCCGCGTCGAGAAGCTGGCCAGCGTGGTGTATCACAACAAGCTCGGCAGCCAGTTGGAGCGGGTGATCCGGATCGAGAAACTGGCAGGCGCGATCGCCCACCGTCTCGGCGCCGACGTCGAACACGCCGAGCGCGCCGGCTACCTGGCCAAGGCCGACCTGCTCACCGACATGGTGGGCGAATTCCCCGAACTGCAGGGCATCATGGGCCGCTACTACGCCGCCCACGACGGCGAGCCGGACGCAGTGGCGCGCGCCGTGGAGCAGCACTACTGGCCGCGCTTCGCCGGCGACGGACTGCCCGAGGACAACATCGGCGCGGCCGTGGCGCTGGCGGAGAAGCTCGACACCTTGATCGGCATCTATGGCATCGGCCTGGTGCCCTCGGGCGACAAGGACCCCTTCGGCCTGCGCCGCCATGCCCTGGGCGTGCTGCGTGTCCTGGCGGAAAGGCAACTGCCGCTCGATCTGCCGCAACTGCTCACCCTGGCGAAAAGCCGGTTCGCGCCGGAAATGCTGGCCGACAGCGTGGCGCTGGACGTATACGGCTTCATGCTGGAGCGCCTGAAAAACTACCTGCGAGAGCGGGATTTCGCGCTGGACGAGGTGGACGCGGTGGTGAGCCAGGGCCCGACCCGCATCGACCTGGTGCTGCCGCGCCTGGAGGCGGTGCGGGCGTTCAGGCGGTTGCCGGAAGCGGAGGCCCTGGCCGCCGCCAACAAGCGCATCCGGAACATCCTGAAGAAGACCGAGGTGCCCGCCGCGGGACCGGACATCGCCCTGTTGCAGGCGGACGCGGAAAAGGCCCTGTTCGAGGCGGTAAACCGGTTGACGCCGCGGGTGTCTTCCCTGGTGGGCAACGAAGACTACACCGATGCCCTCACCACCCTGGCCGGGGTGCGCGCCGAGGTGGACCGCTTCTTCGACGAGGTAATGGTGATGACCGACGAACCGCTGATCCGCAACAACCGCCTGGCGCTGCTGAAGGCGCTGGGCGACCTGATGAACCAGGTGGCGGACATTTCCAGGCTGGCGGCGTAGTCCGACCACCGATGGTGAGAACTGATTTTATGAAACTCGTTATCCTCGACCGCGACGGCGTCATCAACTATGACAGCCCCCATTTCATCAAGAGCCCGGACGAGTGGAGGCCGATCCCCGGCAGCCTGGAGGCCATCGCCCGCCTGAACCACGCCGGCTTCTGGGTGGTGGTGGCGTCCAACCAGTCCGGGGTCGGCCGCGGTCTGTTCGACATGGCTACCCTCAACGCCATCAACGACAAGATGCACCGGACGCTGGGCCAGTACGGCGGCCGCATCGACGCCCTGTTCTACTGCCCCCATGCGGCGGATTCCAAGTGCGCGTGCCGCAAGCCCAGGCCGGGCATGTTCCAGGAGATCGCCCGGCGCTTCAATGTCGATCTGGACGGGGTGCCCGCCGTGGGGGATGCGTTGCGCGACCTGGAGGCGGCCGCGGCGGCCGGCGCCCAGCCGGTCCTGGTCAGGACCGGCAAGGGGGAGAAGACCCTGGAAGCCGGCAACCTGCCCGACGCCACCCTGGTGTTCGACGACCTGGCCCAGGCGGCCGAATACATCATGGCCAAAGGGGCGGCATGATCCGGTTGCGTTCGACGCTGTTCGCGCTCGTCCTGTCGGTCACCACCCCGGTCTTTTCGCTGCTGGCGCTGTTTACCTTTCCCTTCAAGCCCGTTACCCGCTATCGCATCATTTCCCTGTGGGCGCGCCTGACGATCTTCCTGGCGCGCATCATCTGCGGCCTGGACTACCGCGTGATCGGCGCCGAGAACATCCCGGACCGGCCCACGGTGGTGCTGTCCAAGCACCAGTCCGCCTGGGAAACCATCGCCTTCCAGTGCATCTTCCCGCCCCAGGTGTGGGTATTGAAGCGGGAACTGTTGCGCGTCCCCTTCTTCGGCTGGGGGCTGGCCATGACCAGCCCCATCGCCATCGACCGCGGCGCTGGCAAGGAGGCCCTGAAACAACTGGTGGAACAGGGCAGGGACCGCCTGGCGCGGGGTTTCTGGGTGGTGGTGTTCCCCGAGGGCACGCGGATGAAGCCGGGCAGCCGGGGGAAATACGCCATCGGCGGGGCCTGGCTCGCCGTCCAGGCGGGGGTCTCCGCCCTGCCCGTGGCCCACAACGCCGGCGAGTTCTGGGGCAAGAACGCCTTCCTGAAGTATCCCGGCACCATCACGGTGAGCATCGGCAAGCCGATCGAGACCGCGGGCATGAAGGCCTCCGAACTCAACCGGCGGGTGGAAGACTGGATCGAGGCGGAAATGCAGCGGATCCCAACCGGACGTTCGCAGACGTAGAGGGGGTGGCGTGGCTTTTATTCTCGGGCGCCGCCCCCCCGCTGAGGAAGCGCGCAACGTCCGTCTGCAGGGCAGGGACGTGGTCTATCTGTTGAAACGCAGTCCCCGGCGCAAGACCGTGGCCCTGCGAATCGACGCCGGGGGCCTGACCGTGAGCGTCCCGCTGCGGGTGTCCCAGGGTTGGCTGGACCGGTTGCTGCAAGACAAGGCGGGATGGGTGCTGCAGAAGCTGGATGCACTGCGCGCCGCCCCGTCGACGGAATGGCGGGACGGTGAGGCGCTGCCGTTCCTGGGCCGCCGCCTGAAGCTGTGCCTGGTGCCCGGGCGGGTCCGGGCACCGGCGGTGCTGGCGGACGAGCGCCTGCTAGTCGGGGTGGAGGACGCGGTGGAGGCGGGGCGGATCGAGGCCCGTGTGCTGGACTGGTACCGGCGCCAGGCCCTCGCCCACTTCGGGGAGCGTCTGGAACTTTACGCCCGGCGCCTCGGCGTGCCCTTGCCCCTCATGCGCCTGTCCAGCGCCCGCACCCGCTGGGGCAGTTGCAACGCCCGCGGCGAGATTCGCCTCAACTGGCGGCTCATCAAGGCGCCGCCGGAGCAGATCGACTACGTGGTGGCCCACGAGCTGGCCCATCTGGTCGAGATGAACCACTCCCCGGCCTTTTGGGCCACGGTGGCGCGCATTTTCCCGGACCATGCCGCCGTGCGCCGGGAACTGCGCCGTTGCAGCCCGCTCTATAGTGCATTCTGAACGGTATTGTTCGACTGCGAAAAGGAGAAAGACGAGATGCGTATCCTGCATACCATGATCCGGGTCGGCGATCTGGACAAGAGCATCGCCTTCTACACCGAGGTGCTGGGCATGAAACTGCTGCGCCGCAACGACTACCCGGAGGGGCGCTTCACCCTGGCCTTCGTGGGCTACGGCAGCGAGGCCGAGCAGGCGGTGATCGAACTGACCCATAACTGGGACACCGCTACCTACGACCTGGGCAACGGCTTCGGCCATATCGCGGTCGAGGTGGAGGACGCCTACCGGGCCTGCGAAGAAGTGAAACGCCGGGGCGGCAAGGTGACCCGGGAGGCGGGGCCGATGAAGCACGGCACCACGGTGATCGCTTTCGTGGAAGACCCGGACGGCTACAAGATCGAGTTCATCCAGAAAAAATGACAGCCCCCCCTACTTGAAGAGGGTGGGGCTTTGCTGGATCAGTGTCTGGCACAGTCCGGCCGGCACTGCGTCGCTGAAGTGGATGCCCTGCATGTGGTAAATACCCAGGTCCTGGAGGTAGTGCACGGTGTGGGCGTCCTCCACCCCCTCCACCACCATCTTCAGCCCCAGCGCGTCGGCCATTTGCGCGATGGCCTGGACGATGCGCCGGCCGTCGTCGGTATCCAGCCGGGAAGTGAACGAGGCATCGATCTTGAGGATGTCGACCGGCATCTGGTGCAGATGGGCGAGAGCCGAGTAGCCGGTGCCGAAATCGTCGATGGCGATGGAGAACCCCGCCGCCGCCAGTTCCTGCAGCCGCTTCGATTCGTAGGAGAAATCCAGCAGGGCCACGCTCTCGGTGATCTCCAGTATGAGATCGTTGGGCTTGAGCCCGTGGCGGGCCACCTTTCCCACCAGGCCGGCCACGAATTGCGGGGCGAATAGCTGGACCCGGGAGAGGTTTACCGACACCCGCACCGGCAGCCCCAACTCGCGCCAGCCTTTCAAACGCTCGAGGGCGTGGTCGAACACCTGCTCGCCCAGTTCCCGGATGATGCCCAGGTGTTCCGCCATGGGGATGAACACGTCCGGGGAGATCCAGCCGTTGTGCTCGTCATGCCAGCGGGCCAGCGCCTCGAAGCCCATGACCTGCCCGTTGGCGGTGTCGAGGATGGGCTGGTAGAACACCTGTATCTGCCTGTCCTGGACGGCCTGGCTGAGCCGCGTCTGCAGCAGGACATTTTCCCGGTCCGGCCCCTTGTCGTGGACGTCCCGGAAGAACTGCACGTTGTTGCGCCCCACGCCCTTCGCGTGAAACATGGTGTGGTCGGCCACGCTCATCAGGGTGTCGGCGCTGTCCGCATCGTCCGGATAGAGGGCGAATCCGATGCTGATGGTCAGCTTGGTCTCGACGCCGCCCAGGTTGATGCTTTGGCGGGCCGCGTCCCGCAGGCGCTCCGCGACGGCGCGGACGTCCCGCTCGGCGCCGGTGTCCGGCAGCAGGACCACGAATTCGTCGCCGCCCCAGCGGGACAGGGTGTCCACCTCCCGCAGCACGGCCTGAAGGCGCTTGCTGAGGGTGACCAGTACGGTGTCTCCCGCCTTGTGGCCCAGGGTATCGTTGATGTGCTTGAAATGGTCCAGGTCGATGAAACCCAGGGCCACCTTGGTGTCCTTGCGCTGGGCTCGGCTGATGGCCTGTTGCAGGTGATCCTCCAGCAGAATGCGGTTTGGCAGCCCGGTCAGGGCGTCGTGCAGCGCGAGTTGCATGATGCGCCGCTCCTGCAGGTAGCCGGAGGTGATGTCGCGCAGGATCCCGCGCAGGGTGGAGACCTCCCCGCGCGGGTTGCGATGGGCGAGCAGCCGCGCTTCCACCCAGATGTGGTTGCCGTCTTTTTGCATCAGGCGGAAACGCGCCGCCTCAAAGGCCTTGCCGCCGTCCCCCAGGCGTCGCAGGGCGCCGTCCAGGGCGCCCTGGTCGTCGGGATGCGCGAAGGCGAGCAGGGGCTTGCCCAGGTACGGGGGGACGGACTGCCGCGGGGTCGCCAGCAGCTTGTCCCAGGCGGCACTCGCGTTGATCAGGCGGCCCTGCGGCGACAGGTCGATAATCGCCTCGTCCAGCAGATCCAGCGTCTCCAGCATGGTCCGCCGCCGCGCCTCCTCCTGCATCAGGGCGGTGACGTCGCGCACCAGGGCAACCACATTGGGCGTCTCGCCTTGTTCCGAGGGCAGCGTTTGCAGCCATCCCAGGAAGAAGCGGGGCTGTTCGCCCACGTTGAGGGTGAACTCGAACGCCTCCCTGCCGCCGCCCGCCAGCACGATGGGCAAGACGAGGCGAATGGCGTGCGCCATGTCGTTCGGCAGGGCCTGCTCCAGGGTCATGCCCACGAGCGCTTCCTCGCGGCCCAGGGGGATCACCCCCGCGCCGCTCCAGGCATGGACAATGCGCCCCTGGCGATCGCATTCGATCACCGCGTCCTCGGTGGCCCCCACCAGGGCCCGCAGGCGCGTGGCGCTGGCCCGGAGGCTCGCCTCAGCCCGGTTGCGCACCAGGGAAAGCGCCAGGCCATTGGCCACCGCGCACAGTACGTTGATCTCCAGCGGGGCCCAATGACGGGTCCGGTGCAGGCTGAACAATCCGATGAAGCCCTCCGCCTCGCCGCCGACCAGCAGCGGAACGATCAGGACGGTGCGGATGTCCTGCCTGCCGAACAGGCCCGCCTCCTGGGGCGGCATCTCGGCCACATCCTTGATCAGCACCATGCCCGCGTGCAGGGTGTCGCTCAGCCACGGGTTGTCGGTGTAACGAATTTCGCGCAGGGGTAGGTGTTCGGAAAGGCGGCTTACCGCCGCGGAGGAAGACCAGGTGGAGCGCAACTTGGCCCGATCATGGTCAAGGGGCTCGTTCAGGAACAGCCCGCACCAACTGGCATGTGTGGTCTCCGCGAGCAGGCGCAGCACCTCGGTCCAGTTTTGCGCGTTGGTTTCTTCCAGCAGAATGGCGGCGACCCCGCTGAGGGTGTCGAGGTATTTCCTGTACAGCGTCAGCTCTTCGGCGGTGCCCGCTGCAGGCGCGCTGATTTCGCTGTTCGCTTCCATACGGTTCCTCCCTGTTGGCGGCGCTGCCGGCGGCCGTCTGGCGCGTCAATCCCCGTGCCCGATACCGCTCTGCTCCATGTCCCCGGCAGCCCGCTATTTTTCTACGTTTCGCCGGCTGCGGCAAGCGAGAACGGCTCGGGGGAAGTCAGTCCCCCGCCGCCTTGCCGCGGACGCGGGCCGTGAGGCGGGCGAAGTCGGCTACGGACAGATTTTCCGCCCTCATCCGGGGATCGATTTCCAGACGGGCAAAGTCTTCGGCGCACAGTCGCCCGCGCAGGGTGTTGCGCAAGGTCTTGCGCCGCTGACTGAATCCGGCGGCCACCAGTTCGGCGAACAGCCCTTCGTCCGCGGCCGGGTACGGCAGCGCGCCGAGCGGCACCATGCGCACCACCGCGGACTCGACCTTGGGCGCGGGGTGGAAAGCGGCGGCGGGCACCGTGAACAACTGTTCCATCTCGAAGCGGCACTGCAGCATTACGCTCAGCCGCCCGTAGGCCGGCGTGGAGGGCGCCGCCACCATCCGTTCCACCACCTCCTTCTGCAGCATGCAGTGGAGATCGACGATGTGTTCGGCGAAGCCGCACAGGTGAAACAGGAGCGGGGTGGAGATATTGTAGGGCAGATTGCCGACCAGCCGGAAACGCGGGCCGATGGCGGAAAAATCGAAGCGCAGGGCGTCCGCTGCGTGGATGGTGAGCTGTTCCCGGGAAAAGCGTTGCTGCAGGGTGCGCACGATATCCCGGTCGATTTCCACTACGTGCAGGTGTTTCAAAACGCGCAGCAGGGGCTCGGTGAGCGCCCCCATCCCCGGCCCGATCTCCACCATCACGTCGTCCTCGCGGGGGGCAATGGCGGCGACGATGGCCGCGATCACCCCCCGGTCCGTCAGGAAATTCTGCCCGAAGCGCTTGCGCGGGATGTGCTTCACCGGGGCCCGGCCCCCTTCCTGGCCGCCATTTCCAGGGCCAGGGCGATGGCGGCCAGCAGGCTGCCGCTCTCGATTTTCCCGCTGCCGGCCAGTTCCAGGGCGGTGCCGTGGTCCACCGAGGTGCGGATGATGGGCAGCCCCAGGGTGACGTTGACCCCGCCCCCGAAGCTGGCGTATTTCAGCACCGGCAAGCCCTGGTCGTGGTACATGGCCAGCGCGCAATCGGCCTGTTTGAGGTTGGCCGGGATGAACAGGGTGTCCGCCGGCAACGGTCCGGCCAGCGCCATGCCTTCCCGGCGCAGCGCGTCCAGCACCGGCGTGATGACCTCGATCTCCTCCCGCCCAAGGTGGCCGGATTCGCCGGCGTGGGGGTTGAGGCCGGCCACCAGGATACGGGGGCTGGCGATGCCGAAGGGACCCGCCAGGCCGCGCTGCAGGATGCGCAGGACCTGGGTCAGGCCGTCCCGGGTGATCGCCGCGGGGACGTCCCTGAGGGCGAGGTGGGTGGTGGCCAGAGCCACCCGCAGGCCGCCCCCCACCAGCATCATGACCACCCGGGGCGTCCCGGTCCGCTCGGCGAGGAATTCGGTATGCCCGGAGAAGGGGACGCCCGCGTCGTTGATTACGCCCTTGTGCACCGGGGCGGTGACCATGGCGTCGAAGGTCCGGTCCAGGCAGCCTTGCACCGCGCCACTGAGGGTTTGCAGCACGTAGGCGCTGTTGGCCGGGTCCAGCCTGCCCGGCGTGGCCGGGACGGCCAGGGGCCGGTGCAGCACGAACATCTCCCCCGGGCGCAGCCGCTGCGCGGGGTCCCGGGTAAAGTCGAGGAGTTTTAGGGGGACGCCCAGCAGCGCCGCCCGCTGCAACAGCAGGCCGCGATCGGCAATCAGCACCAGGCGCGCCGCGATTTCCCTTTGCGCCAGCAGCACGCATAGATCGGGTCCGATGCCCGCGGGTTCGCCGGCGGTGACGGCAATGGTGGGCAGGGCCGGAAGCACGGGCGGGGGCTACCCCTGGGCGGAGGCGGGTGCGCGGCCGCTCATTGCTTGTCGTCCAGCCGGTTTTCCACGTACGCCTGATCGCGCAACTGGCGCACGAAGTCCTGATACGCCTCGTCCGACTTGCGCTCGCGGATGGCCTGGCGCGCCAGCATCTGTTGGCGTTCCTTGGTGATGTCCTGGGTGCGGCGCCCCAGCACCTGGATCAGGTGCCAGCCGAAGGGGGTGTGCACCGGATCGCTGATCTCCCCGGGTTTGAGGGCGTCCATGGCGTGCTCGAACGCCGGCACCGTGTCGCCGGGGGAGACCCAGCCCAGATCGCCTCCGCTGGAGGCGCTGGCGTCGTCGGAATACTGGCGCGCCAGCGCGGCGAAGTCGGCACCGTGCTCAAGACGCTGCTTGAGTTCCAGCAGACGGTTCTTGGCATCCGCCTGCGACACCAGTTCGTTGGTCTTGATCAGGATGTGCCTGACATGGGTCTGGGTGACCACGGTGGGCTTGGCGCTGTCCCGTTCGCCCACCAGCCTGATGATATGGAAACCATTGGGGCTGCGCAGCAGGGGGCTCACGTCGCCCGGTTTCATCCCCTTGAGCGCGTCGAGGAACAGGGTGGGCAGTTGCCCCGCGCTCTTCCAGCCCACCATCCCGCCCTGCAGCGCGTCGGGGGCATCCGAATAGCTGGCCGCGATCTGGCCGAAGTCGGCTCCTTCCCGCAGCTTTTCCATGGCCTCCTCGGCGCGCGCCTGCTTTGCCCGGATCTGCTCGGGGCTGGCGTTGTCCGGGACCATGATCAGGATGTGGGCCAGTTCATACTGGTTCTCTTTGCCGCCCAGCGCGGCCTGGGTCTTCAGGTAGTTCTCCACCTCGCCGTCGGTGACCACGATGCGGTTGTCCACGTCCCGCTCGCGCAGCTTCGACAGGATGATCTCGTCGCGGATCTCCTCCCGGAACTTGGCGAAGTCGATGCCCTGCTTCTCCAGGGTGGCCCGGAATTGGGGCAGGGTCATCTTGTTCTGCTGGGCGATGCGCTGCAGGGACTGATCCAGTTCGGTGTCGTCCACCCGGATGCCGGTCTGCTTGGCGAACTGCAGTTGCACCTGGTCGTTGATCATGCGCTCCAGCAGTTGCTTTTCCAGCACGTCGCGGGGGGGCAACGGGATGCCTTTCTGCTGCAACTGCTTGGTGACCATGTCGAGTTGGTCATTCAGTTGCAACTGGGTGATCGCATCGTCGTTCACCACCGCCACGATCCGGTCCACCGGCTTGATCTGCGCGCCGCCCGCACCATCGGCGCCCGCGGCGGGTTGCGCCAGGACGGTCATCCAGACCATCACCGCCAGCAGCAGAGATCGCCAGGATGGCCGGCATGCCGCCGCCCCGTGCCCGGCCCGGCGGTGTGCGTGCAAGGGAATGCGCGGGCCGGGGCGGGTCGGGCCGTCTTGTTTGCTGTGGGTCCAATTATTCATTTGTCTTGGCGTAACCGGTAATGTTTTGTCTCAGTAGATCGAGGGGATTAGAGCCGACGCGGCCCACGCCGTTCAACTCCAGTTGCAGGAAGAACGCATTGGTGGACTGTGCCGTGGCGGTGGCGAGGCTGTGCACCACCGCGCGCACCACCCAACATCCGCCATTATACTCAAGCCCGGCCAGTCCTTCCAAAAGTCTGCGGTCCGGCAGCGAATAGTTCCAGCGGGCCAATCCGGATATCCGGCCGGTGAGCGGCCACTGGCTGGAGATGTCCACCTGCTTCAGGCTGTCCCGGGTGTAGCGGTAGGTGAAGTTGACCACCTTTCCGGTGGCGGGCCGGTAATGGGCGGCAAGGTTCAACTGCGCGGTGGTGCGCAACTGGGGGGAATACTGCCAGCCGGTATCCAGCGCCCATGCCGGGGTGATCTGACCGCCCAGGGAGGCCAGCAGGTCGGAGGTCTTGTCGGTGCGCAAGGGCACCCCGGGCAGCCCCACACGCTGATCCTCGAAATAGTAGCGCTGGCCGATGGCGCCCCGCAGCCGCTCCGCGCCGGTGGATCCGTCCACCAGGCGCGAGGTGAGGGCCAGGGTGAGCTGGTTGGCGTCGTTGATCCGGTCGGCCCCGGCGAACTGGTTCTCGGTGAAAATCTGGGCGAAGTTGATATCGGCGATCCCGGTGTCGAACACCGGGACCTGGCTTTGGTCGCGGTATGGGATGTACACGTAATACGCCCGCGGCTCCAGGGTCTGAATGAAGGCGTGCCCGCCCAGGGACAGATCGCGCTCGAACGCCACGCCGCTGTCCAGGCTGAAGGTGGGTATGGTGAGCGTGCTGTCGGGCAGTTGGGTGGTGCCCGGGTCCAGGTTGTAGCGGGTGAAGTGCACCCCCAGCTTGGGTGTGACGTATCCCCACTGGTTGCGCAGGGGCAGGCTCAGGGTGGGATATAGCGCGAAGCGCTTGCCGTTGACCAGGGTGGGGTGGCGGAAATCCACCCACTCGCCGCTGAAGGCGAGGTCCGCGCCCATTACCTCTTTCGTGCCGCTGAGCAAAAACTGCGGAGCGCGATCATAGGGCGGCTGGATCGGGGCGAGGGGGTCCTGCAGGGTCTGGAAGCGCTGCACCCGCGCCATGAAATTCCACCAGCCCCCCCCGACGTAGCTCAACGTGCCCTCCCGCGGCAGGATGGTCTGGGAGACGGCGGAGACCTGGGTGCTCAGGTCGGTAAAATAGCTGTCGTCCGAGACCTTCTGCAGATTGAGGGAGCCGCGCCAGTCCGGACTCAGGGTCTGCTGGTGCTGCAGGGACAGGAAGAAGCGGTTTTTTCCCTTGACCCGGTCGTTGGGTAGCACGTCAACCTCGGCGATGCCGCTGTAGCCGGGCTCCAGGTAGCGGAACTCGTTGCCCAGTTGCAGGCCGCGCTTGGTGAACACCCTGGGGGTGATGGTGGCGTCGTAGTTGGGGGCGATGTTCCAGTAATAGGGCAGCGCCAATTCGGTCCCGCTGTTGCCGGTGGTCCCGAAGGTGGGCGCAAGGAAGCCCGACTTGCGCTGGTTGTTCAGCGGAAAGCTGATCCAGGGGGTGTACAGCAGCGGCACGCCCTTGAAATCCAGATAGGCGTTGCGGGCGGTGCCGATCTGGGCGGTGCGGTCGATGTCCAGTTCGCTCACATGGAAGAACCAGTCGTCCTGGCCCACCGGGCAGGTGGTGTAGTTGGCGTTCAGCAGGCGGTATTGGTTCTTGCCCCGGAACAGCAGCTTGCTGCCTTCCCCCCTGGCGTGGGTCTCCATCAGCTCGTAGGCGGGCCGGTCCATATGGCCGATACTGGTGTCCAGCTTGAGCTCCAGCAGCGGGCCCCGGAGCAGGGTGTCCTTTTGCCTGACGCTGACGTTTCCTTCCGCCACCACCTTGTTCTCGGGCTCGAAATAGGTGAGGTGGTCCGCGTACAGGGATTGATCCAGTTGGTGCAGCTCCACTGCGCCGAAGGCCTGCACCTCCCGGTCCTGGTGGCCCTCGATGCGGTCGGCGCGGATCAGCACCGGCGCTTCGCCGCCCGTTGCAGCGCCTCGGGCCGCGCCTGGCGCCGCGGCCGGGGCGCTCTGCCGCGCGGCTGGTGCCTTCGGTTCGGGCGGTTTGCCTTCCCCGCCCGGCGCCGGCTCCGCGACCGGGCCTTGCGCCGGAATTGCGGCGGGGCTGGCTGGCGGCTCCGGACTCGGGCGTGTTTCCGCGGGGGCCAGCAGACCAGGGGCGACTTCCAGCGGGGGCAGGCCGGTGGCGCCTTGGGCGGCGCCGGGGAAGATCTGGATCAGGGCAAGGGCGATAGGGGTTAAGCGGCTGGCTTGCATTATTATTTGCTTGGCTGGGAGAAGTGATAAAATCGCACAAAACCGGCATTTAGGCAATGCAGCCGGCCGTTGCCAACCCTTCCGCGCCGGCGCCCCCGGACCGGCTAGCCCCGATTATGATGCGCGCCCGATTACTGAATTCCTGGCTGCAGACCCGATTCCCCGACGCGCCTTTTGCCCTCGCGCCGGCATCGGAGGACGCAAGTTTTCGCCGCTATTTCCGGCTGACCCTGCCAGACCGCACCCTGATCGTGATGGACGCCCCGCCGGAGCATGAGGACTGTGCCCCCTTCGTCAAGGTGGCGCGGCTGTTCGGGGAGGCCGGCGCCCACGTCCCGCGGGTCGAGGCCCAGGACTTGGGCCACGGCTTTCTGCTGCTGAGCGACCTGGGGGACAGCACCTACCTGGCGGCCCTGACCGAGGCCAATGCGGACGACCTGTACCGGGACGCCATCGACGCCCTGATCCGGATCCAGGCGGCGAGCCGCCCCGGGGTGCTGCCGGAGTATGACGCCGCCCTGCTCACCCGGGAGATGCGCCTGTTCCCCGAATGGTATGCGGGCAAGCACCTGGGGGTTGGTCTGAGCCCTGCCCAATCCGGGCTGCTGGAATCCCTGTTCGCCCTGGTAGTGCAAAACAGCCTGGCCCAGGGCCGGGTCTACGTGCACCGCGACTATCACTCCCGCAACCTGATGGTGGCCTCCCCCAATCCCGGAGTGCTGGACTTCCAGGATGCGGTGTACGGGCCGGTCACCTACGATCTGGTCTCCCTGTTCAAGGACGCCTACATCGCCTGGGAAGAGGAAAGGGTGCTGGATT
Organism: Pseudomonadota bacterium; assembly: GCA_021848325.1. Taxonomy (GTDB): domain Bacteria; phylum Pseudomonadota; class Gammaproteobacteria; order Burkholderiales; family JAJZUU01; genus JAJZUU01. Next base: position 21,752 of record JAJZUU010000018.1, read on the forward strand.
GGGTCATCCGCTACTGGGAGCGGGCGCGCCGCGCCGGGCTGCCGGTGGGAGACGACTTCGCCCGGTTCTACCGGGATTTCGAGTGGATGGGGGTGCAGCGCCACCTCAAGGTGCTGGGCATCTTCGCCCGGCTTCATCACCGCGACGGCAAGCAGCGCTATCTCGCCGATATGCCCCGGGTGATGGCCTATTTGCGCAAGGCCTGCGGCCGCTACCGGGAGCTGGCGCCGCTGCTGCGGCTGCTGGACGAGCTGGAAGGCCGGGGGGATGCCCGGGTGGGGTACACCTTCTAGTGCCCCCGTTGTCCGATTCGCGGGCCATGATCCTGGCGGCGGGACGCGGCGAGCGCATGCGCCCCCTTACCGACGCGACTCCCAAGCCGCTGCTGCAGGCCGGGGGCAAGGCCCTGCTGGTGTGGCACATCGAGGCCCTGGCCCGGGCCGGCTTTGCCGAACTGGTGATCAACCACGCCCACCTGGGGCGGCAGATCGAGGCCGCCCTGGGGGACGGCAGCGGCTTCGGGGTGCGCATCCGCTACTCGCCGGAGGGGGAGGCGCTGGAAACCGCGGGCGGCATCACCAAGGCCCTGCCCCTGCTGGGGGGGGCGCCCTTCCTGGTGGTCAACGGGGATATCTTCTGCGACTACGACTTCTCCCGCCTGCTGCCCAGAATGGCGGCCATGGCCGAGGACCGGGACGCCCCCCTGGCGCACCTGATCCTGGTGGACAACCCGGCCCATCATGCGGCGGGGGATTTCGCCCTGGAGGGGGACCGGGTGCGCGCCGCCGGGGAGCCCATGCTCACCTTCAGCGGCATCGGCGTCTACCGTCCGGAACTGTTCGCTTCGGTGGCGCCGGGCGCCAAGGCGAAGCTCGGGCCGCTGCTGCACCGGGCCGTCGCCGCGGGGCGGGTCAGCGGCGAGCATTACCGGGGGCGCTGGGTGGACGTGGGCACCCCCGAACGGCTGCGGCAATTGGACCAGTCCCTAAGGCCCTAAGGCCTCGTTGCCGCAGCCACCCAAGGAAAGGTATGCTGTCGGGTATTCCCTTCTCAACCTGCCATCCAGCGATGACCGAAATCACCCGTTATCAGGAGCGCCGCCGGCACCTGGCCGACCTCATGGGGAACGGCGTCGCCATCATCCCCACCGCCCCGGAGCGCCTGCGCAACCGGGACAGCCATTACCCCTACCGCTTCGACAGCTATTTCTACTATCTCACCGGCTTCGCCGAGCCGGAGGCGGTGCTGGTGCTGCTGGCCGGGGACAATCCCGAAAGCATCCTGTTCTGCCGCGACAAGGACCCGGAGCGCGAGGTGTGGGACGGCTTTCGCCACGGGCCCGAGGCGGCGCGGGAGGCATTCGGCTTCGATCAAGCCCATCCCGTCGCCCGGCTGGACGAATTGGTCCCCAAGCTGCTGGCCGACCAGCAGACCCTGTTCTACGGGGTGGGGGTGGACGGCCACTGGGACCAGCGCATCGTCGGCTGGCTCAACGCGGTGCGCGAACAGGCCCGCTCTGGCGTGGCGGCCCCGGCCGAGATCCGGGACGTGCGGGTGCTCCTGGACGAGATGCGCCTGATCAAGCGCCCCGAGGAATTGCACCTCATGCGCCGCGCCGGGCAGATCTCCGCCGCGGCCCATTATCGCGCCATGCAGGCGGCGCGGCCGGGCATCGGGGAGTACGAGATCGAGGCGGAACTGATCCACGAATTCCGCCGCCACGGCGCCGCCGGCCACGCCTACAGCCCGATCGTGGCCGGCGGGGCGAATGCCTGCGTGCTGCACTATGTGGCCAACAGCGGCGTGCTGCGGGAAGGCGAACTGCTGTTGATCGACGCCGGCTGCGAATTGGAGGGCTACGCCGCGGACATCACCCGCAGCTTTCCGGTCAACGGCAGGTTCGGGCCCGTCCAGAAGGACGTCTACCAGATGGTGCTGGCGGCCCAGGCGGCGGCCATCGGCCGGGTGCGCTCGGGCAACACCTGGGACGAGCCGCACCAGGCGGCGCTGGCGGTGCTGGTCCAGGGCATGATCGACCTCGGCCTGTGCCGGGGCAGCCTGGACGGGGTGCTGGAATCGGGCGACTACAAGCGCTTCTACATGCACCGCACCGGCCACTGGCTGGGGCTGGACGTGCACGACGCCGGGGAATACAAGCGCGACGGCAAGTGGCGCGAACTGCAGCCCGGGATGACCCTGACCGTGGAGCCGGGCTGCTACATCCGCCCCGCCGAGGACGTGCCGGAGGCCCTGTGGAACATCGGCATCCGCATCGAGGACGATGTCCTGGTGACGGTGGACGGCAACGAGGTGCTGACCGAGAGCGCGCCCAAGACCGTGGCGGACATCGAGGAAATCATGGGGCGATGATGGACCACGCCGACATCGTCATCGCCGGCGGCGGGCCGGTGGGGGGCGCCCTGGCCCTGGCCCTCAAGGACGGCGGCCGTTCGGTGACGGTGCTGGAGGCGCGCGGCGACTTCTCCCGGCAGCGCGACCCGCGGGCCCTGGCCCTGTCCTACGGCGCCATGCTGATCCTGCGCCGCCTCGGGGTGTGGGACCGGCTGCCTGCGCCCACCCCCATCGTCGACATCCATGTCTCCCGCAAAGGGGGCCTGGGGCGCTGCCTGCTGAGCGCCGCCGCCGACGGGCTGCCGGCCCTGGGCTATGTGGTGGACTACGATGTCCTGGACCGGGCCCTGCGCGAGGCCCTGGCCGGAGGCGGGGTGCATTACCTGACCGGGGCGGCGGTCACCCGCACCCGCACGGCGAGCGGCTACGCGGTGGTGGATTTCCTGCAGCACGGCGCCGCCCGCCAGCTCACGACGCGGCTGCTGGCCCGGGCCGACGGCGGGCGCGGCGACGACGCGGTGCCGGGCAGCGGGCAGCAAGTGCGCGACTACGGGCAAAGCGCGGTGGTGGCGCCGGTGCGCTCCGAACTGCCCCACCGCAACGTGGCCTACGAGCGCTTCACCGGCGAAGGCCCCCTGGCCCTGCTGCCCTCCGGCGACGGCCTCGCCCTGGTGTGGACCTGCGCCCCGGAGCGGGCCCGGCGGTTGTGCGCCATGGCGGAGCCCGATTTTCTTGCGGCCCTGCATGGGCATTTCGGCGACCGTCTGGGCCGTTTTACCGCCGCCGGCCCGCGCGCCGCCTTCCCCCTGGTCCTCAAGTACGCGCGCCCGGTGGTGGCGCAGCGCACCGTGCTGCTGGGCAACGCCGCCCAGACCCTGCATCCGGTGGCCGGGCAGGGTTTCAATCTGGGCCTGCGCGACGCCTGGGAACTGGCCGCCGAGATCCTGGCCACCCCGCCCGGGGAGATCGGCGGCCGGGCCATGCTGGAGCGTTACCGCGCCGGGCGGCGCCTGGACAGCGCCGGGAGCATCCTGTTCACGGACACCCTGGCGCGGCTGTTTTCCAACGACGACCCGATCCTGCGCCATGGCCTCGGCCTGGGCCTGATGGCGCTGGAAGGGCTGCTGCCGGCCAAACGTTTCGTGGCGCGGCGCATGATGTTCGGCGCCAGGGGGTGTAGGTGGCGGGCACCGACTTCGATGTGATCGTGGTGGGCGCCGGTCTGGTGGGGACGGCGTTCGCCCTGGCCCTGCAGGACAGCGGGCTGGAGGTGGCGCTGGTCGAGAGACGCCCCCCGCCGCAGGCCCCAGCGGGAGATCAGTGGGACAGCCGCATCTACGCCGTCAGCCCCGGCAGCGCGGCCTTCCTGGACCGGCTCGGGATCTGGGGCGGGCTGGACCGCGCCCGGCTGGCGCCGGTTTACGAGATGCGGGTATGGGGCGACGACGGCGCCTCCCGCCTGGATTTCAGCGCCTACCAGGCGGGGGTGCCGGAACTGGCCTGCATCCTGGAAAGCGGCCTGCTGCAACGGGCCCTGTGGTGCGCCCTGGAAGAACACGGGCAGGTGCGCCTGTTCTGTCCGGCCCGCTGTGCGGCGTTGCAATTGGACGAGGAACGGGCCACGCTGCGCCTGGAGGGGGGCGACGCGCTTACGGCCAGGCTGGTGGTGGGCGCCGACGGGGCGGACTCCTGGGTGCGCAGCCAGGCCGGGCTGGAAGGGGAGCCGCGCCCCTACCGCCAGATGGGGGTGGTGGCCAACTTCGCCGCCGACCGGGGGCACGGCCAGATCGCGCGCCAATGGTTCCGCAGCGACGGCGTGTTGGCCTGGCTGCCCCTGCCCGGAGACCGCGTGTCCATGGTGTGGTCCGTGTGGGAGGAGCAGGCCCGGGAGCTGCTGGCGTTGCCCGAACAGGAACTGTGCCGCCGCGTGGCAGAGGCCGGGGGCCACGCCCTGGGCGGGCTGCGCCTGATCACCGCCGCGGCGGCCTTCCCGCTGCGCCTGCTGCGGCTGCCGGCCCTGGTGGCGCCGCGCCTGGCGCTGATCGGGGATGCCGCCCACAACGTGCACCCGCTGGCGGGCCAGGGGGTGAACCTGGGCTTCCGGGACGCACGGGAACTGGCCCGGGTGCTGGGCGGCCGCGGCCCCCAGCGGGATTGCGGCGACTACCTGCTGCTGCGGCGCTACGAGCGCGCGCGCAAGGAGGACATCCTGGCCCTGCAAGGGGTCACGGACGGCCTGCAAAAGCTGTTCAACAACCGCAACCCGCTGCTGCGCCCCCTGCGCAACCTGGGGCTCGCCCTGACCAACGGCCAGCCCTGGCTCAAGAACCGGCTCATCCGGCAGGCGCTGGGCTAAGTTATAAAATTCACTCACAAGGACCCGTCATGATCAAAATCCTAGCCCTTCTGGCCCTCTCTTTGCTCACCCAGGCCGTGCGGGCCGACGAGGCGGCGGTGAGGAAAAACTTCGCCGCCAGGTTCCCCGATATTCAGGTGCAGAGCGTGGCCAAGACCCCCATAAAGGGGCTGTACGAGGTGGCGATCCCGGGCCGCCTGCTGTACGTGGACGAAAAGGCCGCCTATCTTTTCGTCGGCAACATCATCGACGCCAAGACCCAGCGCAATCTGACCGAAGAGCGGATGCGGCAACTGTTCCGGGTCAAGTTCGACGCCTTGCCCTTCGACCAGGCGATCAAGGTGGTGAAGGGCAACGGCCGGCGCAGGATGGCGGTGTTTTCCGATCCGGATTGCCCGTATTGCGTGCGCCTGGAAAAGGAACTCCAGGGGGTCACCAATGTCACCGTCTACACCTTTCTGTTCCCGATAGATGCCTTGCATCCGGGGGCCAGCGGGAAGGCCAAGGCCATCTGGTGCACCGCCGACCGGAGCAAGGCCTGGAGCGCCTGGATGCAGGAGGGCAAGGCGCCGGCGGGGAACGCCGATTGCGCCACGCCGCTGGCGCAGATCGCCGAACTGGGGCGCAAGCTCGGGGTGAACGGCACGCCTACCCTCATCTTTGCGGATGGCCAGGTGGTACCGGGGGTGATTCCGGTGCCGCAACTGGAAAAGCTGCTGGATTCCTCTTCCGGGAAATAGCGCGAATCGGACGGGTCGTGTCCGGCCCGATTTCAAGGACACAAAAAAGGAGCAAGGTTCATGCGTGAGTTTTGGGATGCCCATTACGCCGACGAAAACTATATCTTCGGCACCGAGCCGAACGTCTTTCTCGCCGCCCAGGGACACCTGTTCAAGCCCGGCCAGAAGGCGCTGGCGGTGGCGGACGGAGAAGGCCGCAATGGGGTATGGCTGGCGCAACAGGGGCTGGACGTGCTGTCCCTGGAGATCTCCCGGATCGGCCTTGCCAAGGCCCGGAAGCTGGCCGAAGAGAAGCGGGTCGAGGTGCGCTTCGAGGAGGGGGACGTGCGCACCTGGGACTGGGGCAAGGAACGCTTCGACGTGATCGTGGCGATCTTCGTCCAGTTTGCCACCCCCGACGAGCGCACCCGGTTGTTCCGCGACATGAAACAGGCCCTCAAGCCGGGGGGGCTGCTGATCCTCCAGGGTTACACGCCGAAGCAGGTGGAGTACAAGACCGGCGGCCCGCCCCAGGCGGAGAATATGTACACGGCGGAGATGCTGCGGGACGCCTTCTCCGGCATGGAGATTCTGCACCTGCGCGAGCACGAGGAATTCGTCGCGGAGGGGACCAAGCACTACGGCATGTCCGCCCTGGTGGACATGGTGGCGCGCAAGTAGGCTGGGCGTGGTTGCGGCCGTCATGTCGGCCGCACCGCGGCGGGAGCGGGGGATCGTGCCACAGGACGAATCGGGCTGGGCGGCTTTCGGGGGGCGGGCCGCGCAACGGCTCGCCCTGGGGCTGGCCTTGTCCGCGGCCCTGCACCTGGCGCTGATCTACGGTATCCGGGTCGAGCCGGCGAGGCCGGGGCGCCCGGCGCCGGCGCTGATCCAGGCGCGTCTGGAGGCCGTCCCGGCCGCATCCGGCGAGTCGGTCCGCCTGCAGGCCGAGCGGCCCGCGCTTGCTGCGGAAAGCGCCAAGCCGCCAAAGGAGGCCCGCGAGGGCCCTCCCGAGGAGCCGCAAGCCCGGCCTGACCCAGGGCATCTCTCCCGGTTTCCGGCCCTGGACGTCCCCCTGCCGGACCCCACCTACTATCCCGCCAGCCAGCTGGACGTCCATGCGGTCCCGCTACAGCCCATCAATCCGCAATACCCGCCGGACGCGTCAGGCATTCCCGGCGGGGAGGTGACCTTGCTGCTGCTGATCGACGAGTTCGGCAAGGTGCGGGAACTGTCGGTGCTGGACGCGAATCCGCCGGGCTATTTCGAGCAGTCGGCCATTGACGCCTTTCGCGACGCCCGCTTCGTCCCGGCCATGAAAGACGGGCGGCAGGTGAAGAGCCGGATGGTGGTGCGGGTCAGCTACGGCACGCCGCCGCCGACCATCGCAGCGCCGCCCCGCTAATCGGCCTTGGGCGGCGTGTAGCCCTTGGGCAGCAGCACCCACAGCCGCCCGCTCTGCTTCATGGCGCCGGCCAGGGCCCCGGCATCGTCGCCGAAGCCCCAGAAGAAATCGGCGCGCACGCCGCCCTTGATGGCGCCGCCGGTGTCCTGGGCCAGCATCAGCCGGTTGAGGGGCTTGTCGCTGTCGGGCCAGGTGGTGGAAATGAACACCGGCGCGCCCAATGGGATCGCCCGGGGGTCCACGGCGAGGCTGCGGCCGGCGGACAGGGGCACCCCGAGGGCGCCCACCGGCCCGCCGGGGCGGTCCGGCATCTCCCGGAAGAACACGTAGCTGGCATTGCTGTCCAGCAGTTCCGGCAGCTTGTCCGGATGCTGCCTGGCCCATTCCTTGATGCCCTCCAGTGAGGCCTTTTCCAGCGGCAGTTCGCCGCGCTCCACCAGCAGCCTGCCGATGGACTTGTAGGGGTAGCCGTTCTGGTCCGCGTAGCCCACCCTGATCGTTTCGCCGTCCTCCAGCCTCACGCGGCCGGAGCCCTGGATCTGCAGGAAGAACAGGTCCAGGGCGTTGTCCACCCACAGCAGTTCCTTGCCTTTTAGCGGGGCCTGGCCGTCGTCGATTTCCGCGCGGCTGTAGTAGGGCACCACCCGGCGGCCCTGCAGGCGCCCGCGCAGGCGCATGCCCTTGAGTTCCGGATAGACCGAGCTCAGGTCCACGGTGAGCAGGTCGTCCGGCACGCCATACAGCGGATAGCGGTAGCGTGCCGTGGGCACCCGGCTGCCATGCAGCAGGGGCTCGTAATAGCCGGTGATGAGACCGCTGCGGGAGCCGTCGCCGTTTACCACCTGATAGGGGGTGAAGTACTGCTGGAAGAAGGCGCGCAGCTCCGGGCCGTCCGCCTTGTTCAGGGCCGCCGCGGCGCTGCACGCCTGTTGCCAGGGGAGCCGGTTCTTCAGGCCGTCACAGCTTTCCAGGAAGGCGCCCCAGGCCTTGGCGGGGTCGTCCTGGTCCCATCCCGGCAGGGCCTCCCAGGCGCTCGGCTGCAGGCTGGGCGCCATGAGAGGAGCGGTCGGCACGGCCTCCCGCAGGATTTCCGGTTTTTTCATGGTGCTGCACGCGCCCAGGGTCAACAGCAACCCGAGGGAGAGCACAAAAGCCGTCCGCAGTTGCATGGATATCCGAAACAAGATGGGAAAATTCCTTGGCTGTCCGTGGGGCCCCGGACGACGAGTCCGGGGATTATCCTATAGCGGGGCTGCGGCCTTGACCAGGCGGATCGAGCGGAACCAGCCCCTGGCCAGCAGCGGCGTATCCGCCTCGATCGTCAGCGACGGCACCTGCGCTGCCACTTCCTCGAATACCACGTCCATGCGGGTGGCGATGCGGCGTGCCAGGGGATTGAGCAGACGGCGCAGCGGCGCGCGCTCTCCGGGGCGCAGAAACTTGTCCACCACCAGCACGCTGCCGCCGGGCTTGACGACACGGGCGGTTTCCCGGAGACAAGCCACGGGGTCCGGCACCACGGCGAGGATCAGGTGCAATACCGCGTGATCGAAGCTGCCGTCGGCAAACGGCAGGGCCAGGCTGTTCCCCTGCACCAGGTCTACGCGCAGACTGCTCGTTCTCGGGCGCGCCCGGTCCAGCATGGCCGCGGTGAGGTCGAGCCCGGTGTAGCGGTGCCCGGGCGGCAGATGAGGCAGGTCGAGGCCGGTGCCGATGCCGTTGACAAGGACGCGGAGTTCCCCTTGCCGGGGCAGTTGACGTAGGCTCTGCGCCCGTACCCGGGCGAATGGACGTTGCAGGATGGCGTCGTAGAAGGGGGCGATCAGAGAATAGCTGAACCGTAGGGACATGGAATGCTAGGACATGGCGGCGTGGTGCGGACCGGGGCGCGTCAGGGGTTGCGGACAAGCCTGCCGCGCGACGATTTTTCGCAAGCTCTCAGTGCAGCACCCGAGGCATGCTCAACACGAATTCCGGCACATCCGCATCGAACTTCACCCCGTCTTCCGCCACCATCTGGTAGGTACCTTGCATGGTGCCCACCGGCGTGGCGATAGTCGTGCCGCTGGTGTACTCGAAACTCTCCCCCGGCTTGACCAGGGGCTGCTCTCCGATCACTCCCAGCCCGCGTACCTCCTGCACCTTGCCGTCCGCGTCGGTGATGATCCAGTGCCGGCTGATGAGCTGCGCGGCCACGGTACCCGTGTTGGCAATGGTAATGGTGTACGCGAACGCGTAACGGTCCCCCTCCTCGTCGGATTGCTCCGGTACGTAAACGCCCTGGGTGGTGACGGTGATCTGGTATCGTTTACTTTCAGCCATCGCCGTATTCCACACGATTTTGGGCCCAGTGGCAAGTGGTACGGCATTTTTCCTCGCCCCGGGCCTCATGCCTTCAGGTAATCCTGCCTGCGGTTGAACCAGCGCTGCAGATGCCGCTCCGCCATTTCCGGGGCGCAGCGCAGTATCTGCTGCGCGGCCTGGCGGGCGGCCTCCAGCAGGTCGGTGTCCTGCTGCAGATCGGCGAAACGCAGCATGGGCACGCCGCTTTGCCGTGCGCCCAGAAGTTCTCCGGGGCCCCGTAGCCGCAGATCCTGCCGGGCGATCTCGAAGCCGTCGCTGTTCTCGTAAATAATCTTCAGGCGCGCCCTGGCCGTATCCGAAATCGGGTTCTGGTACAGCAGGATGCAGACACTCCGTGCCGCGCCGCGGCCCACCCGTCCGCGCAACTGGTGCAATTGGGAAAGCCCCATGCGTTCCGCGTGCTCGATCACCATGAGACTGGCGTTGGTCACGTCCACCCCCACCTCGATCACCGTGGTGGCCACCAGGAGCTGGATTTCGCCGTTCTGGAAGGCCGCCATCACCTCCGCCTTTTCCCGTGCCGGCAGCCGGCCGTGCACCAGTCCGACCCTGAGGTCCGGGAAGGTCTCGCTCAGGGACCGGTGGGTCTCCAATGCGGTCTGCAATTGCGCGGCCTCCGCGTCCTCGCCCTTCGCCCGTCCCCGCCGGGAGCGGGTAGCGAAGTCGCTTTCCGCCTTGCCTGGGGGGGGAAGCGAGGGGATTGGCTCGATCAGCGGGCACACCCAATAGGCCTGGGCGCCGGCCTCGCACGCGCGGCGTATCCGGGCGACCACCTCGTCGCGCCGGGTGTCCGCCACCAGCTTGGTGACCACCGGGGTGCGCCCCGGCGGCAACTGGTCGATCACGGACACGTCCAGGTCGGCGTAGTAGCTCATGGCCAGGGTGCGCGGGATGGGGGTGGCGCTCATCATCAACTGGTGCGGCTGCAGCCCCTTGTTGCGCAGGGCCAGGCGCTGCTCGACGCCGAAGCGGTGCTGCTCGTCCACCACTACCAGCCCCAGCCGGCGGAAGGCGACCTGGTCCTGAAACAGGGCGTGGGTGCCGACCGCCAGTTGCGCCGTCCCGTCGGCCACCTGCCGCAAAGCGGCCTCTTTTTCCTTTTTCGTCAGGCTGGCGGACAGCCACGCCGGGTTCACGCCCAGCGGCCCGAACCATCCGGCCAATTTGCGGAAGTGCTGCTCGGCCAGGATCTCCGTGGGCGCCATGAAGGCCGCCTGGAAGCCGTTTTCCATGGCTTGGGCGGATGCCAGGGCCGCCACCACGGTCTTCCCGCTGCCCACGTCCCCTTGCAGCAGCCGTTGCATGGGATGGGGCTGCCCCAGGTCGCGGCTGATGTCTTCCAGCGCCTTGCGCTGCGCGCCGGTCAGGGCGAACGGCAGAGCGGCCAGCAGCGGGCCGGTCAGACGCCCGCTCCCGGCCAGAACGGGCGCCTGCCGGCTGCGGCGCCGCTCATGGTGCAGGCGCATGGAAAGCTGCTGGGCCAGCAATTCGTCGAACTTGATGCGGCGCCAGGCAGGGTGGCTTCGGTCGCACAACTCCCGCCGGGGCGCCTCGGGCGGGGGCTGATGCAGCAGCGCGATGCTTTCCGCGAAGCTGGCGAACCCCAGCGCGCGCAGCACCGATTCCGGCACGGTCTCGCTCAGATCCTCCGCGGCCAGGCCGCGCAGGATGAGCCTGCGCAGGGCGTCCTGGGAAAGACCGGCGGTGGTGGGGTAGACCGGGGTGAGGGCCTCCGCGAGCGGCGTTTCGTCTTCGACGATGCGGTATCTGGGGTGGATCATCTCGGCGCCGAAAAAGCCGCGGCGGATTTCCCCCAGCAGCCGCAGCTTCTTGCCGGGGGACAGGGCCTTGACTTGGCTGCCGTAGAAGTGCAAAAAACGGACGCTCAGATCCCCGCTGGGGTCGCCGACCCGGCAGATCAGCGTCTTTCTGGGGCGCTGCTGCACCTCGGCGCGCATGATGGTGCCCTGGACCAGCACCGTCTGATCGAGGGGGGCGTGGGCGATGGGATAGAGATGGGTCTCGTCCTCGTAGCGCAGCGGCAGGTGCAGGACCAGGTCGAAGGCGCTGTCGATCCCCAGCTTGCCGAGCTTGTCCAGCGTCGCTTGGCCGACGCCCTGCAACGGGCTGTCCTTGCCTTCGGGGACGGTGCGACGCACAACGGGCGTGCGGTTTGCCCTTTGCCTGACGTCGCCCATTACCCGCTAGTCTTTGCTAAGCACCAGGACGGCGTCCATCTCCACCAGGGCGCCACGGGGCAGGGCGGACACGCCCACTGCGGCCCGGGCGGGGTAAGGCTGGCTAAAGTAGCCGGCCATGATCTCGTTGACCCGGGGGAAGTGGGCCAGGTCGGTGAGGAACACATTGAGCTTGACCACCTGATCCAGGCTGCCGCCGGCCGCCGTCGCCACCGCCCGCAGGTTGGCAAACACCCGGTGGATCTGCGGGTCGATGCCCTCCGCCAGTTCCATGGTGTTCGGGTCCAGGGCGATCTGGCCGGACAGGTAGACGGTGTCGTCCGCGCGCACCGCCTGGGAATAGGTGCCGATGGCCTGGGGGGCCTGGGCGGTCTGGATGATTTGCTTGGTCATTGGGTCTCCGATCGGTAACGTCGATTGGGTGCGCGGCTAGCCCTTCACCCGGCTGATCCGGACCACTTCCGGGATCTTGCGCAGGTTGCGCATCACGCTTGCCAGGTGCATCCGGTTTTCCACCTGCAGGGTGAAGAACAGGGTGGTGTAGGCGCTGCCCTCTTCTTCCTCCATGGTGATCTTGTCGATGTTGGAGCCGGCCCCCGCAATCTCTGCGGCGACCTTGGCCAGGACCCCGCGCTGGTGGGCGACCACGATCTTGACGTCGACGTCGAACAGCTTCTTGGTCTCGGGGTCCCACTCCACGTCCAGCCATTTGTCCGGGTCGGCGCGGAACTGGGCGGCGGAGGGACAGCCGTAGGTGTGGACCACCAGCCCCTGGTCCTTCTTGATGAACCCCATGATTGGATCGCCCGGGATCGGCCGGCAGCACTTGGCGAACTGCACCGCCATGCCTTCGGAGCCGCGGATGGTGATGGAGCCCAGTTGCTTGCGCTCCACGGACACCTGCTCGCCCAGCGCCAGGAGCTGGCGCGCCACGACGATGCCCAGGCGCTTGCCCAGACCGATGTCGGCCAGGGCCTCCTGCCGGGATTTGACGCCGCTGTCCCGGAGGAACTTCTCCCAGTGGGCGTCGTCGATCTGTTCCGGCGACGACTTCAGCGCGCGCAAGGCCTGGTTCAGCAGGCGCTCTCCCAGGGCGGCGGATTCCTCGAAGTGCATGGTCTTCAGGAAATGCCGGATGTGGGAGCGCGCCTTGCCGGTCACCACGTAGTTGAGCCAAGCCGGATTGGGCTTGGCATGGGCGGCGGTGATGATCTCCACCTGGTCGCCGTTGCGCAGTTCGGTGCGCAGCGGCATCAGCTCGTGATTGATCTTGACCGCCACCCCGTGGTTGCCCACATCGGTGTGCACCGCATAGGCGAGATCCACCGCGGTCGCGCCCCGGGGCAGCGCCATGATCTTGCCCTTGGGCGTGAATACGTACACGTCGTCGGGGAACAGGTCGACCTTGATGTGCTCCAGGAATTCCACCGAGTCGCCGCTTTCGCTCTGGATTTCCAGCAGCGACTGCAGCCATTGGTGGGTCTTCTGCTGGACGTCGTTGAGGGAGGTCTCGCTGCTCTTGTAAATCCAGTGGGAGGCCACCCCCGCCTCCGCGATCTTGTGCATGTCGGCGGTGCGGATCTGCACCTCGATGGCGGTGCCGAACGGGCCGAACAGGGTGGAATGCAGGGACTGGTAGCCATTGGCCTTGGGGATGGCGATGTAGTCCTTGATCTTTCCCGGAATCGGCTTGTACAGGCTGTGCAGGGCGCCCAGGGCCAGATAGCAGGAAGGCACGTCCTTCACGATCACCCGGAAGCCGTAGATGTCGAACACCTCGGAGAAGGTCAGGGACTTGCCCTGCATCTTCTTGTAGATGCTGTACAGGTGTTTTTCCCTGCCGGTGACCGTGGCCTCTATCCCCGCCTCCTGCAGGCGCTGCTTGATGGCCTCAAGCACCTTGCCCACCACCTCCCGGCGGTTGCCGCGGGCGGTCTTTACCGCCGTGGCCAGCACCCGGTAGCGGTTGGGGTAGAGATAGCGGAAGCTGAGGTCGTCCAACTCCTGGTACACGCTGTTCAGACCCAGGCGGTTGGCGATGGGGGCGTAGATCTCCAGGGTCTCGCGGGCGATGCGCTTGCGCTTGTCGGGGTGCATCGCCCCCAGGGTGCGCATGTTGTGCAGCCGGTCGGCCAGCTTGATCAGGATGACGCGCACGTCCCGCGCCATGGCCAGCAGCATCTTGCGGAAGTTTTCGGCCTGGGCGTGGGCCTCGGTCTTGAACTCGATCTTGTCGAGCTTGCTCACCCCGTCCACCAGCTCGGCCACCGGCTTGCCGAATTTCTCGCCGATCTCGGCCTTGGTGGTGGGCGTGTCCTCCACCACGTCGTGCAGCAGGGCGGCCATCAGGGCCTGGGGGTCCAGATGCCATTCCGCCAGGATCGTGGTGACCGCTAGCGGATGGAAGATATAGGGCTCGCCGCTCTTGCGGTACTGGCCCTGGTGGGCGGCCTTGCTGAAGCGAAACGCCTCTTCCACCGGGGCGATGTCCTCGGGCTTGAGATAAGCGCGCAGTGTCTGGGTGAGCTGGCCGACTTCGGGCATCGCGGCCGGGCGGGCACCGGACGCCGCAGCGGAGGAGTCCAGCCCAGGGAAGTTCATGGCAGCGACCGTCCCTTCATAACCCGTCCCCCTCCAACTCAGGTCTGTCCCTTGTTGAGCACCTCCAGGCCCACCTTGCCCTGCGCGATTTCACGCAGGGCGATTACCGTGGGCTTGTCCCGGTCGGGTTCCACCAGGGGAGTTGCCCCCATGGCGACCTGCCTTGCGCGCAGGGAGGCGGCCAGGGTCAGTTCGAAGCGGTTGCTAATGCTCTTCATGCAGTCATCGACGGTAATGCGTGCCATTGGGATACCTCGTGGTTCAGGTGAGTTTGTTAATCAAATCGCTATGCCGCTGGAGCTGTTTGCCGGCGCCAAGGCGGGCCGCCCGTACCACGGACAGCAGGTCCTTGACGGCCTCATCGAACTCTTTGTTAATTATAACATAATCAAATTCGCTGACGTGGCTGCTATCTTCCCGGGCGGCACGCAGGCGCCGCTCGATCACCTCCTGGGAATCCTGTCCCCGGCCTTTCAGGCGCTGCCGCAGGGCCTCGAGAGACGGGGGCAGGATGAATATGCTGACCGCGTACGGGAACATCTTCCGCACCTGGGCCGCCCCCTGCCAGTCGATCTCCAGCAGGATATCCCTGCCGCCTTCCATGCGCTGGTTGATCCAGGTCTGGGAGGTGCCGTAGCGGTTGCCGTAGACCTCGGCGCTCTCCAGGAACTCGCCCTTTTCCAGCATGCGCAGGAAGGTCTCCGTGGGGACGAAATGGTAGTCCTTGCCGTCCGTCTCGCCGGGGCGGGGGGGGCGGGTGGTATAGGACACGGACAATTCCACGTTCTGGTCGGCAGTGAGCAGTGCCTGCACCAGGCTGGTCTTTCCGGCGCCCGAAGGCGCGGTGACGATGAAGAGGTTTCCGGAAGTCATGGCTATAGCTGGCTGAGCGGCGGGCGGCACGGGATGGCGAGGGCCACGGCGGAAAAGGGAGCCGGGCATTCTTCGGGCAGCCTGCGATTTGCCTTGATCACTCCTCGTTATTCAATATTTGTATCTGAATCGTGAATGTACCATTAAGAGCCGCATAAGTGCTCACCTCGGTAAAATTGTTCTCTTTGTCGGTACATGGTTGGGTACACAAAAAATGGATGATCGAAGGAGGCGTTTTATCTCCTCGCATGGGCACCGGTAGATTTTACTATGTGAACGGTCCCTCTGTCCGTAGAACATTTGCGATCAAAGCACGGCTTTTGACAGATGCTCATTACTGCCACCGCCATTCCCGCAAATACCCACAGGGCACAAGGGCAGGGAACCATGCTTTAGGCGTCGAGAAACAATAAGCCTAAAAACCGTAGTTAGCCGATTCCGTTTGCATGATTCGCGAGCAAGCGGAGGATTGGTGGTGGGCCGATACCGGCGATGGTCTGCTTGAGATGATCACAAACGCGATGCCAGACGGTAATGGGGTTCAACTGCTCCGCAGCTTGAGCAGCCCAGGCCTGAAGCAAGGCGGAGACACGAATCAGCACGGCCCGGGCCTTCTCGAAATGGGCGTGCAAGCCAGTCAGCGTGATCGTCGTTTGCCCGGAGTGCTCCGTTCGGCGCCCCACCGAGGACATCAACCACGGACGGCTGGTGATCGCCTCGCGGCGTGCTTCGGGGTTGGCCAGACGCACGAACAGACTCCACCAATTGTAGGCCAGTGCCACGCCCCGGGCGGCCAATTGGCAGCGATGCAGATCATGCGTGGTGAAACCGCCCCAGCCCCACTGGTTCTCGAGTTCGTCAAAGGCATTCTCGGCATCGGCCCGATCACGGTAAAGTTGCGCAAGACTGAGCACGTCGTAGTCGGTGTTGGTCACCAGAACCGCGTACTCGTAACCGGTAATGCCCGTGCCGGCCTTGCGGTCGGCCTCGACGAAGGCCAGTACCTGCTGACCGTCATCCTCGTCTTCGACTACGACTTCGCCCATCAACGGTCGGCGCAGCACGACGACACGGCGTTTTTCTTGCCAGCCGGTCAGAGCCAGTTCGCAGGCGTAGGACGCAGTGTGCCCGAGGAAATCCGTCTGGCTCGACACGTTGCCGTTGGCGTCGTAATAGAAAGAGGAATCAAGTATGGTGTCCCCGGAATTCCGGAATTCGTGGTGTCCCCGGAATTCGTGGTCCCCGGAATTCGGAATTCCGGGGGCTTGACCCAGATCAAGCGCCAGGGAACCGGCGCGTGGGATAATGGGCCCCTTGCCGCTGCTCCATGGGAGGACAGGAACTTGAAGACGAACCGGATCATCGCCGTTTGGAACACTTATAGCGCCGCCCCCCACCGGGTGATGTTCCTGGGGGGCGCGCTGCAGGCAGTGTTTCCCTTGCTGTGGTGGCTGCCGGAACTGGCGCGGCACTACGGCTTCATCGGCGATGGGGGGAGCGCGGCGGCGCCCTGGACCCACGCTTTCCTGCTGATCTACGGCTTCTTTCCGTTCTTTATCTTCGGCTTCCTGTTCACCACCTACCCGGCTTGGCTGAACGGGCCCAAGGTGCCGCGCGCCTGGTATGTGTCCGCCTTCCTGCCGCTGGCGGCGGGGGTGGCGCTGTTCTACGGCGGGCTGGCGGTCGGCAAGCCCCTGCTGCTGGCGGGGGTGGCGCTGATGCTGGCGGGCTGGGGGGTGGCGCTGACCGCCCTGCTGCGCGTGTTTTTTTCGGTGGCCCATCCGGACAAGCGCCATCCGGCCGCCACCAGCATTGCCCTGGCGCTGGGCTGGCTGGGCATGGCCGCTTACGGAGCGGGGCTGGCGACGGACAACCCGGCGCTGCTGAACGCGTCCTGGGTGGCTGGCATCTGGCTGTTCCTGCTGCCGGTGTTTCTCGTCGTGAGCCACCGCATGATCCCGTTCTTCTCCAGTTGTGTCCTGGAAAACTACGTGATGGTGCGCCCCTATTGGCTGCTGTGGGCGATGCTGGCCGCCGCCTTCGGCCACGGGGTGCTGGAGCTGGCGGGGGAGGGGAGCTATCTCTGGCTGTGCGATCTGCCCCTGGCCGCGGCCGCCCTCTACCTGTCCTACGTCTGGGGCTTTTGGCGCAGCTTCCGGGTGCGCCTGCTGGCGGTGCTGCACGTCTCCTTCCTGTGGCTGGGGGCGGCGCTGGCCCTGTACGTCCTTCAGGGGCTGCTGCATTTTCCCCTGGGGCTGGCGCCCCTGCATGCCCTGACCATCGGCTATTTCTCCGCCATGGTGATCGCCATGGCCTCCCGGGTGACCCTGGGCCATTCCGGTCGGCCGCTGGTGGCGGACGACGTCACCTGGCGGCTGTTCCTGGGGTTCCAGGCGGCCGCCGCGGTGCGGGTAGCGGCGGACGTTCCGCCCCTGGCGGGTCCGGCCTCGCCCTACCTGTACCTGGCCAGCGCGGCCATCTGGCTGGTCTGCTTCATCCCCTGGGCGATCAAGTACGGCCCCATGTACTGGCGGCCGCGGGTGGACGGCAAGCCGGGCTAGCGGGTGAGCTGGGCGTACAGCAGGGGCAGCCGGGCGGGCAGTTCCGAGGGCTTGCGGATCACCAGGTAGCCCGCTCCGCCGAACAGGTGGGGCAGGTAGTCGGCGGCCCGTTCGTCGATGGTGACGCAAAACGGCCGCAAGCCCATGCGCCTGGCCTCGGCCAGCGCCTCCCGGGTATCCTCCACGCCGTAGCGCCCTTCGTACTGGTCCAGGTCGTTGGGCTTGCCGTCGGTCAGCAGCAGCAACAGGCGCTGGGCACAGGGCTGGCGCGCCAGCAGGGCGCTGGCGTGGCGCAGCGCCGCCCCCATGCGCGTGTAGTAGCCCGGCTTGAGGGCGCCGACGCGGCCGCGCACCCGGCCGCCGTAAGGCTCGTCGAACCCCTTGATGTGGTGGAAGCGTACGTTGTCCCGACGCAGGGAGGAAAAGGCGTACAGGGCGAAACGGTCGCCGGCACCGGACAGGGCCTCGGAGAACAGGAACAGGCTGTCACGCACGACGTCGATCACCCGGGCGTCGTCGTCGACAAAGGCGTCGGTGGACAGGGACACGTCCGCCAGCAGCAGGCAGGCCAGGTCGCGGCGGCGCGCCCGTTGGGCACGGTACAGGCCCGGCTCCCGCACCGGGGCGCCGCGGCGCCGCTCGGCGGCGTATTCCACCCAGGCGTCGAGGTCGGGTTCGCTGCCTTCGTATTGCCGGTCCAGCCAGGTCCGGGAGGAGGCCAGGGCGGCGAATTGGGCCTTGATCCGGCGCGCGCTGCGGCGCAGGCGCGCGGGCAGTTCGGCGGGCGCGGCGTGGCGCGCGACCATCGGCTGGAGGCGGCAGTGGGCGGGCTGCAGGCGCTGTTTCTTGTAATGCCACTCGGGCAGCAGGATGCCTTCCCCTAGGGGGGCGTCGTCCGCCGCCGCCGACGGCAGGTCCAGGTCGAAACGCAGGCGCGCGGCAACGGTCTCGCCGTCCCGGGTCACACTGAGGACGTCCAGGTCGTCGGCGGCGTGGGCAGAGCCGGGGTCGTCTTCCTCGGTGGGGCGATTGACCCGCACGAATTCCGCCCAGGTGAGGACGTTTTCGGCGCGAAACGGCATCAGCAGGCCGTCCTGGCGTTCCGGCAAGGCTACCTGTTCCGCCCGCCGCCGGCGCCGGTCGGCGGTTGTCCGGCCGGCCCTTCCCCCTTCGCCGGGGCCGCCGCCGCGGGCCGCACCCGTGGCCAGGGGCGGTTGCGGGTGCAGCCACAGGTGGACCGGGAACGGCGGGCGCCGGGTCGGCGGCAGCAGGCTTTGGCTGCCGGGCCGGTGCAGCGCGGCCCGGATCGCCCGTTCCGCGGCCGCCTGGTCCGGCGGCAGGCGCTGGGGATCGGGGCGCAGGGCGATCATGGGCGCGAGCAGGCGCCGGTAGCGCGCCTCCATGCCGGGGAAGCGCCGGAACAGGCGCAGCGCGGCCTGTTGGTTTGCCTGGAACCAGGGTCCCGAGGGGGTGGCCACCGCCGCCAGGGCGGCCAGCCAGAGGTAGAGGTCGCGGTTCAGGGCGGGGTCCGGCAGCAGGTCGATGACCGCCGGCAGGCATAGGCTCTCGCCGTCGCGCCAGGCCAGTTCGATTCTGGCGCCGCTGCCGGCGATGCGCTGCAGCACGCTCCGCCGCGCTCCGTGGGCGGTGGCGCTGGCGGCCTTGAGCGTCAGGCCGGGCTCGCCCCCCAGGGCGCGGAACAGGATACCGGCGCCCCGGGCCACCTGTTCCAGGGCGACCGCCGCCCCGGGGTGACGCCGTTCCGCGGCGCGGGTGACCAGGCGGTGCCACAGCAGGCCGGCATGTTCTTCCATAGCTAACGACCGAAGCTGGCGCGCACGATTTCCAGCAGCGCCTCGGCCGTCTCCGGGTCGTCGGTCAGGGGCTCCACCATCGCGGCCCGGCACGCCTCCACCGGGTCGCAGCCGCTTTGGATCAGGGTGGCGGCGTAGACCAGCAGCCGGGTCGAGGCCGCCTCCTCCAGGTCGTGCTCTTTCAGCGCGCGCAGGGCCCCCGCCAGGGAAACCAGGCGCTTGGCGGTCATCGGGTCGGTGCCGCTTTCCGCCGCGACGATCTGCCGCTCCCGCTCCGGCGGCGGGAAATCGAAACGCAGGGAGACGAAGCGCTGGCGGGTGCTGGGCTTCATGCCCTTGAGGAAGTTCTGGTAGCCGGGATTGTAGGACACCACCAGCATGAACTCCGGCGGCGCGCGCAGCACCTCCCCGGTGCGCTCGACGGGCAGGATGCGCCGGTCGTCGGACAGGGGGTGCAGCACCACGGTGGTGTCCTTGCGCGCCTCCACCACCTCGTCCAGGTAGCAGATGCCCCCTTCCCGCACGGCGCGGGCGAGGGGGCCGTCGCTCCAGTAGGTGGCGCCGTCGCCGATCAGGTGGCGGCCCACCAGGTCGGCCGCGCTCAGGTCGTCGTGGCAGGCCACGGTGTACAGCGGGCGCCCCAGGCGCGCCGCCATGTGCGCCACGAAGCGGGTCTTGCCGCAGCCGGTGGGACCCTTGATCAGCAGCGGCAGCCGGTTGCGGTAGGCGTGCTGGAACAGCTCGATTTCGTTGCCCTGGGGCTGGTAGAAGGGGACTTCGTCCAGCGCCCTCAGGGCGGGGTTCGGGGTTCCCATGGGGTTCCTCCCAGTAAAAACAGACGCGAAGCGCCTCCCCGTCCCTCTCCCCCCGGGGGGAGAGTTAGGAGAGAGGGCGAGAAACAGACGCGAAGCGCCTCCCCGTCCCTCTCCCCCCCGAGGGAGAGTCAGGAGAGAGGGCCAGAGCAAGACGCGCAGCGCTTCATCAAACCGCTCAGGCCAAGGCCTCCCTCTCGCCCTTGACGAAGAAACTCGCCACGTACACCAGAAGGCCCAGCAGGAAGCCCATCCCCGCCGCCTCGCGCAGCCAGTAGAAGAAGGCGATCTTGTCCTGCACCGCCATGAACGGCAGGGGGGTGTCGGTCAGGCGCTGCAGCCACACCTGGAGGATGCCGGCGGCGGTGAGGAACAGGGCGATCAGCATCATGGACACGGTCATCAGCCAGAACGCCCAGGTCTCCCAGGCTTGCGCCGCGCGGCTGTTGGCGGGGCGGCCGCGCAGCACCGGCATGGCGTAGGAGATCATGGTCAGCACCACCATCACGTAGGCCCCGTAGAACGACAGGTGGCCGTGGGAGGCGGTGATCTGGGTGCCGTGGGTGTAGTAGTTGACCGGCGCCAGGGTGTGCATGAAGCCCCACACCCCCGCCCCCAGGAAGGACATCACCCCGGTGCCCAGGGCCCACAGGGTGGCCACCTTGTTGGGATGCTCGCGGCGCCGGCGGCCCACCATGCTGAAGGCGAACAGGGTCATCATGAAGAAGGGCAAGGGCTCCAGGGCGGAGAAGACGCCGCCCCACCACTGCCAGTATTTCGGCGTGCCGATCCAGTAGTAGTGGTGGCCGGTGCCGATGATCCCGGTGATCAGGGTCATGGCGATGATCAGGTACAGCCACTTCTCGATCACCTCCCGGTCGACGCCCGTCACCTTGATCAGCACGAAGGCCAGCAGGGCACCCAGGATCAGTTCCCACACGCCTTCCACCCAAAGATGCACCACCCACCACCAGTAGTACTTGTCCAGCACCAGGTTGTTGGGGTCGTAGAAGGAGAACAGGAAGAACAGCGCCAGGCCCCACAGGCCCAGCAGCAGCACCAGGCTCACCGAGGTCTTGCGGCCCTTGAGCACCGTCATGGTGACGTTGTAGAGGAAGGCCAGGGCCACCACCACGATGCCCAGCTTGGTGGGCCAGGGCTGTTCCAGGAACTCCCGTCCCATGGTCTGCAGCACGGCGTTGCCGGTGTCCTTCGCCAGGGTGGCGTAGGGCACCAGCAGGTAGCCCAGAACGGTCAGCGCGCCGGCCGCCAGGAACACCCAGAACATGGCGATCGCCAGTTTGGGGCTGTGCAGCTCGGTCTCGGCCTCCTCCGGGATCAGGTAGTAGGCCGAGCCCATGAAGCCCATCAGCAGCCATACGATGAGCAGGTTGGTGTGCACCATGCGCGCCACGTTGAACGGGATCGCGGGGAACAGGAAATCCCCCACCACGTACTGCAGCCCCATCACCAGGCCGAACACGACCTGGCCGATAAAGAGGGCGATGGCGCCGATGAAGTAAGGTTTTGCCACTGCCTGGGAACGATATTGCATATTTTTCTCCTCGATATCCTGTTTGCCCGGGGTCAGCCCTCGATGTTGGGCGGCCAGTTGTTGGTGTCGATCTCCGAGGTCCACTTGAGGAAGGCCACCAGATCGTCCAGTTGCTGCGGGGTGAGGTGGAACTGGGGCATCTGCCGGCGGCCCGGGGCCCCGGTGGGCTGCGCCTCGATCCAGGCCTTGATGAAGGCCGGTCCGCGCCGCTTGTATACGTTGCCCAGTTCCGGGGCGAAGTAGGCGCCCTCCCCCAGCAAGGTGTGGCAGCCGATGCAGTCGTGGGTCTCCCACACGTACTTGCCGCGCACCACCGCGGCGGTCAGATTCTCCCGGTGGTCGCGCTTGGGCAGCGCCCGGGTGGTATCGAAGGTCAGCGCCAGGAACAGCAAAAAGGCAAACAGCGCGCCGCCGAAAAAGATGTTGCGTGCCGTGGATTTGGTAAACGAATGGCTCATGGATCCTCCTGTCCGCCGGTAAAAAGGTTGTCCCGGACGATGCCCGGGGTATTGCGGGTAGGGGCACTATAAAAACAACGGCGGCGTTGCGCCTTGACCTAGGTCAAGGAGCGGGCGGGCGCACGGGGGGACACTGGCAAGCGCACGGGCGGGTATAATCCTAGGAGCCTGTCGGACTTAAAGGAAATCGGCTGCAAATCCGCCTGACCGGTCCATATTTCGCCGCTTTTTTGGTCAATAGAACGACTATTGACCTGCAAAATCGACAAAATCTGTCCTCGGCCAGCCGAATTTTGCGAGCAGCCGCTACGCGGCTTGCCTGCCTGACCCGCTTCGCTTCGATTCTTCGAAGTCCGACAGGCTCCTAGAAACGGTTACTTTGCGGGAGGCAGAACGCTTATGGGCACCATCAGCAGTTATCTGGCGGCGGACCACCGCCATTGCGACGATCTTTTCGCCGCGGCCGAGGAAGACGCGGCAAAGGGGGCCTGGGAGGCCGCCGCGAACGGCTTTGCCGGTCTTCTGGACGCCATGGGGCGGCACTTCGCCATGGAAGAGGAGGTGCTGTTCCCGGCCTTCGAACAGGCCACCGGCAGTTCCGCCGGGCCGACCCAGGTGATGCGCTCGGAACACCAGCAGATGCGGGAGGTCCTGGGGCGCATGGCGGCGGCAGTCGAAGGGCGCGATGCCGACGGCTACTCCGGCCTGTCGGAGACGTTGCTGATCCTGATGCAGCAGCACAACATCAAGGAGGAGCAGATCCTCTATCCCATGTCCGACCGGGCACTGGGGGCCGACCGCGAGCAACTGGTGCAGCGCATGGAGGCCGTCCCCCATGGCGGATAGCCCGGCGGCGGAGCGGGTGCTGGACGTGCGCGGCCTGGAGCCGCCCGAACCCATGGA
>JAJZUU010000092.1 GCA_021848325.1 Pseudomonadota bacterium
CGCGCTCGGTCAAGGCGATGCGGGCGCTGTTGTAGACCACGCCGGCCAGCAGGCTGGCCACGGCGGTGGTGAACAGCGTCACCCGCCCCCGCTGCTGGTAGAAGTTCCGCACCTCCACCTCCCGCGCCTTGGCGCCGGCGACCCGGGGCATCCCTTTCAGGGCGCGGAAGACCTCGTCCCGATGGGCCTGATCCAGGGTCAGGTAGGCCCCGTCGAACACCTTGCCCTCCCCCAGCAGCCGGCGCAGGGCGGCCAGGTCCATATAGCCCGAGGAGCCGAGGAACTCGCTCACCAGCCCCGCCACCGGCAGTTCCCGCACCGGGCGGGCGCCCTCCAGCACCTCCACCGTCACCCGGTCGCCGGGGCCGACCCCCAGCATCCTGCCCAGGTAATCGGTGAGCACGATGCCCTCCGGCGGCAGCTCCACCGCCCGCAGCCGGGTATCCAGCAGGCGCCGCAGGCGGCCGCCGCGCTCGATGCCGTGGAGCACCGTGCGGTAGCTGCGGTGCCCGGCGCGCAAGCGCACCGGGACCCAGCGGGTGCCCTCCACGCACTCCACCCCGCGCACCCTCTGCAACCGGTACAGCGCCCTGCCGGAGACCGGCTCGGTGAAGTCCACCGCCAGGTCCTGGCGCCGGGCCAGCTTGAACTGGGCGTCCACCACGTAGTAGAAGGAATCCCCGAAGAAACTGGTGAGCATCAGGGTGGCGCAGGCCAGGGCGATGCCGACCACGGTGAGCAACAGGATGCGTCTGCGCCACTGCATCGGTCTCTACCCCCTACGCGAGCGCTACCAGCGCAGTTCCCCGGGCGATTTCTTGTGCGCGTTGCGCCGGACCTCGCCGATCAGGCCGTCGCTGAGGTGGATCACCCGGTCGGCCATCTGGGCGATGTCCGCGTTGTGGGTGATCACCACCGTAGTGGCCCCGAGTTCCCGGTTGGCGCGCTCCAGAGCTTCCAGCACCACCACCCCGGTGGCGGAGTCCAGGGCGCCGGTGGGCTCGTCGCACAGCAGCACGGCGGGGTTCTTTGCGATGGCGCGGGCGATAGCCACCCGCTGCTGCTGGCCGCCGGACAGTTGGGCCGGGAAGTGGTCGAGCCGGTCGGATAGCCCCACCAGGGCCAGGGCGTCCTCCGGCTTCATGGGCTGCCTGGAGATCTCGGTGACCACCGCAACGTTCTCCCTGGCGGTGAGACTGGGGATCAGGTTGTAGAACTGGAACACGAAGCCCACATGGTAGCGCCGATACTCGGTGAGTTCCCGCTCGGACGCCCGAGTCAGGTCCCGGCCGCGATAGATCACGCGCCCGGCAGTGGGGAGGTCCAACCCCCCGAGGATGTTGAGCAGGGTGGACTTGCCGCTGCCGGACGGCCCCAGCAGCACCACCAGTTCGCCGCCGTAGAGTTCCATGTCCACGCCGCGCAGCGCCTCGACCCGGACCTCCCCCATCCGGTAGACCTTGGCCAGGCCCTGGGTGAGGAACACTACGCTGGCCGGATCAGCGGAAAGTTCCGGGGTAGAATTCATGGACGCGCTATCTCCGCCGCGGGGCGCGGCCGCGCTCAGCGTGAAACGGCGCCCCGCTCCGGAGAAACAGGAGGATGAAATCGCCGCGCCGTTCCCCGTTCAACCCGGTCTCAGCGCTCCAGTTCCTGGGGTTCGCCGTCCACCCGGGGGACGTCCCGCTGCGGGTGCTGTTTCTTCAGGTGCTTGAGCGCCTCCTGTTTGGCGATGCCCTTGCTCTCGCCCTGCTGGAGTTCCTCTAACTCATCCAGCCTGGTCCGCGGCTCCTTTCCCTTCTTCATCTCTGATCTCCTTCAAACGGTGGCAGCGGTTCGCCGGCCGGAGGCCCCGCCGCCCGCCTCAGGCGGCGCCCAATATCCCTTCCCCTTCATGCAGGAACCAGCGGTCCAGCACCACGTGACGGGTGAACCAGCGGTTGGCCAATAGCTTGGCCGCAATGTAATTTCTTATGGATTGGGGCACAAATCCGCCTGCCGCGGGCTCCACCTCGCCGAAGCGGGCCTGCAACCGGGCCCGGTAGGGCTCCAGCCGTTCGCGCCGGTAGTCGCCCCGGGCTTCGATCACGGTCTCTGCCCCCATCAGGCCGGACTCGATCGCCGGCCGAATCCCCTCCCCGCTTTGGGGGTAGGCCAGGCCGGCGGCATCCCCCGCCAGCAGCACGCCGTCGCCCACCACTTCCCGGGCCGTGGGGGGATAGAGCAGATAGGCGTGGCCGTGGAATCGGCCGGGGATGGCCGGGATCTTGCCGGCACGGCGCAGGAAATCGCAGAAGGCCTCCAGGTGCTCGGAAAGCCCTCGGTTGTCCTCCCTCCCCAGCCCGACGTTGAGGTAATCCCCCTTGCGGAAGCACCATCCGTAACCCTTCAGGTCCCGGCAGAAGTACAACTCCGGGGTCTCCGGGCGAATCGTGCAGGCCCGGCGCTGCGCCTCGTCCAGGGGGAACTCGATCTCCTTGGCGGTCACCGCCTGCTCGCTGCGCCCCAGTTCGGCGCCCAGATGGCGGGCCACCGGGCAGAAGTGCCCACCGGCGCCGATCACCATGGGGGCCTCGATCGCGTCGTTGGCCAGCCAAACGTCCCCGCGGCGCGCCAGGCTTTTCAGGGGCTCCCCCAAGCGCAGCCGCGCGCCCGAGCGTTGCAGCAGGTAATGATCGAACTCGCGGCGCCGGATGCCGTAGCTCACCGCGCCGCCGTAGCGGGTTTCCACCTCCGGCCCCGCGATGAGCCCGGTGCGGAAACCGGTGATGGGCTGAAGCACCCGCCCGCTCGCATAGTCGTCGGGGTCTATGCCCAGGGTCTCCAGCACCGCCGGGGTGATCCAGCCGGCGCAGACCTTGTCCCGCGGGAAGTCCTTGGCGTCCAGCACCAGGACATCCAGCCCCTGTTGCCTCAGCTTCCAGGCACAAGACGAGCCCGCCGGCCCGCCGCCGACCACCAGCACATCACAGCTTTCCATGGGCGCCCGCTTCCGGGTACAGCCAATCCCGGGTCCAGGGAATATTGTTGTCGTCCGATCGGGCGAATACCACCTGGAACAACTGGAGGTCGCCCACGGCGAAGGCCGCCAGGGAGCCGGCCAGATATAGGCGCCAGGCCCGCACGAAGGCATCGTCGAACATCCGGGCCACGCGCTCGGCCGCGGCCTCGAAGCGCTCCAGCCAGTGCTCCAGGGTCTTGGCGTAGTGCAGCCGCAGGTTTTCCACGTCCAGGATGGAAAACCCCCGGGGCTCGAAGATGCCGGCCATTTCTCCCAGGCTCGGCGGATACGCCCCCGGGAAGATGCGCCGTTCGATCCAAGGGTGCATGGGCGCGGGGCTGTTCCTGCCGACCGAATGGATCAAGCCGCGGCCGTTTTCCTTCAGGCAGCCGTCTATCACCGCGCCCAGTTCCCGGTAATGGCCCACGCCCACGTGCTCCAGCATCCCCACCGAGGCGAAGGCGTCGTATCTGCCCCGGATCTCGCGATAGTCGCCTTCGACGTATTCCACCCGGCCTTCCATGCCTTCCAGGCGTGCCCGTTCGCGGGCGTAGGCGAGCTGCTCCCCGGAGATGTTGTAGGCCTTTACCGTAACCCCGTAGCAGCGCGCCATGTGCAACGCCAACGCCCCCCAGCCGCAGCCCGCCTCCACCACCGTTTCCCCCGGCTTGAGGCGCAGCTTGCGGCATACGTGGTCCATCTTGGCGACCTGGGCCTGCTCCAGGCTCGCCTCCCGGCTGGGATAATAGGCGCAGGTGTAGAGCATCCGCTGGTCCAGCCAGAGCCGGTAGAAGTCGTTCCCGATGTCGTAGTGGTGGTGGATATTGTCCCGGCTGCCGGCCAGGCTGTTGCCTCGCGGGCGGTTGAGCCATGCCGCGAACTTCTGGGCCCATTCGCCCACCTGCATGCGGGACTGTGCCCGATACACGGCCTCCAGGAACGCCACCAGATCCCCTTTCAGCGAAATGCGCCCGGCGCTGTACAACTCCCCGAACTGGAAATTGGGGTTGGCCGCCAGCTTCAGCAGCGCCCCGCGGTCGCGGACCAGGATACGGGCCACCGCGGCCTCCCGAGTCGCGGCGACTTCCTGCCCGTCCCACAATATGAAGCGCACCGGTGGGTTGCCCACGGCAGCCAATATCCTCTCCACCAGCCACCGGTCCAAGGCCGGTACCGCACCGCCGGGGCGCGGCTGTTCAACCAAGGATTCGCCGCCGTGCGGCGCGGCGGACATGCTCAGCGTCTCGCTCTCGTTTCGCTCCATAACCTCCATCTCCGGATTGCGCTGGTAGGATTCACGACTCGTAATGTCTTATGCGCGCCGGTGTGTTCCGCCGTTGGTCTGGCGGCCCTCGACCATTGCCGGGGACAGGCGCAACCTCGATTTATCACCCCTTGGAGGCCACCTTGCCTGCCTCCAGGCCACCCAGGGGCACCCCCCGCAAGCGCGCGCCCTCGCCGGCCCCGATCCGGGGCAACGCCTCCTTGTTGTTGCGCGCCCGCAGCAGCGTCCAGTAACCGAACAGGTTGACCGGCTGGCTGGCGACGACTTCCAGCCCCGTTTCCTCGACGAACCGATCCAGGGGGAAGTCCGGGCGGAACCCCAGCAGCCTCGACAGGGGCGCCAGCATGCTTTCCACGCCGCCGACCAGCAGATTGGCGCTGTGAAAGTGGTTGACTATGAAGAACTCGCCCCCCGGCTTGCACACCCGGCGCATCTCGGACACCAGGCGCACCGGGTGGGGCACTACCGACGCGACGTACATGGCCACCACCTTGTCGAAGCTGTTGTCGGCGAACTCCAGGTGCTCGGCGTCCATCACCCGCAACTCGATTGTCCCGTCCAGGCCCGCGCGCTCCTTGCGCGCCCGCGCCCGCTCCAGCATCTCCGCGGAGATGTCGATACCGGTCACGTGGACCCGGGAAGGATACAAGGGCAGGGACAGGCCGGTCCCCACGCCCACCTCCAGTATGTGTTCCCCCGGCATGCAGCCCATTCTCTCGATCACCGCCTTGCGGCCGGGCTGAAACAACGCCCCGAAGTACAGATCATAGCGTCGCGCATAGCGCCGATAGGCCTTCTGGATGGCTTCGATATCCAACTGGCTCCCCCCTTTGCCGTGATTGTCTTTCCGCCCGCAAAACGCGGGGGCGACATAGCGCCTGTCGGTGCGGATTGTTGCGCCATATGGAAAACATAGTTCACGGGACGTCGATATGCAAACGGCCTGCGTCCGCAGCCGCGCCCGTCACTTGATGCTTAACAGGTCCTTACTGTAGGGCGGGCTTATTATCTTCCATAGACCACGTCCATGCGCCAAGTTCCGCACCGGATGGTGCGTACTGACGGTTTTTGACGCCGTTGAGCCACAGGACCGCCAATCGTCCCCACTGCAAGGCATTCCCCAGGAGCCGATGACAGCCGCAAGCGATGTAGGCTAGAATTGCAGTCCGGAGAGGCGGCCGCCCAATTCTCCTATCGACAACCGCAAGCATAGGGAGCGATCATGGCAGTTCTAGTCGGAAAACCGGCACCCGATTTCACCGCGGCGGCGGTGATGGGCAACAACACCATCGAGGAAAACTTCAATCTGAGCAGTTTCAGCAAGGACAAGTACGCGCTGGTGTTCTTCTATCCGCTGGACTTCACCTTCGTCTGTCCCAGCGAGATCCTTGCCTTCGATCATCGCCTGCAGGATTTCAAGGACCGCAACACCGAAGTCATCGCCGTCAGCGTCGACTCCCATTACACCCATCTCGCCTGGAAGAACACCCCGGTGGAGAAAGGCGGCCTCGGCCAGGTGCGCTTCCCGATGGTGGCCGACCTGACCCGCTCCATCGCGCGCGACTACGACGTGCTGATCAACGAGGCGGTGGCCCTGCGCGGCACCTTCCTGATCGATCGGGAGGGCATGGTGCGGCACCAGGTGATCAACGACCTGCCCCTGGGACGGAACATCGACGAGGCGATCCGCATGGTCGACGCCCTGCAATTCTACGAACAGCACGGCGAGGTCTGCCCGGCCGGCTGGAACAAGGGCAAGGCGGGCATGAAGGCCACTCCGGAGGGAGTCGCCGAGTACCTGGCGGCCCACGCCGGCGAGCTGTAGCCGAGCGGCCGAGGCCGCTTTTCAGCGCGCCTCGGTCTTGGTCGCCCCGCAGCGGGCGCAGCGGTACAGGCTCACCAGTTTGCCCTGCTTGACGTCGAAGCGCCTGGCGCCGTCCGCCAGCCACTTGTGGAAGCCGCTTTTGCACAGGGTGTTGCCGCGATGCTTCTCGGCCGGCCTGGGCCGCTTGAACTTGACCAGATCACCCATCCCGTCGCCCTCCGGCTATTTCCCATCCGAAGCGCCGCACACCAATTCCAGCTCCTTCTCGGCCAGGGTCCCCGGCGGGATCGGCGCCATCTGCAGACGGGACTGGTCCAGCGCGGTGGACTCGATGAAGGCTCCGTCCTCGGCGTACAGGGCGCCGTAGATGAAGCCCTGGCTGTGCCGCTCGCAGTCCATCACCCGATGCACCTTCTTTTCCTTGATCCACTTGCCAGACGCGGCGTCCGTATGTTCCGGCCTGACGTAGGTGAGGCGCTCCCAGAACTTGACCCGCGGCCCGTCGCGCCGAACGCTGTGCAGGTCCACGGAAAAGGTGATATTGGGTGAGGCGGTCGGCAACACCACCCAGCCCTCCGCCGACCGGGCCGTTGCCGTGCCAACGGCCATCAGCAGCGCCGCCCAGGCCGTGTTGAACGTCCGGGTAATCTTGAGCTTGCGTTCCTCTCGATCCATCGCCCCGCCCTCCGTCAGTGCGCTGCGCCCGGGGGGTAAAAACCGTCCATGAAACGCCGCAATATGGCTTGCTCCACACGGCCCTTGCGCCGTGCCGGGGAAGGGATGCGCAACAGCAGGTTGATCCTTCCGGGTTCCGCGATTTCCAAGGAAATCCGCGGCTCCACCGAAGGCGCATCCAGCGACTGCTTATGCTCCAGTTTCCTCATATGGCTGCGGGCGTCCTCGATAAAGGAAGCGCACTCGGCGTGGGCGGCCTCCAGCAGCAGGCCTTCCGCCTTGCGCCAGTCCTCGCCGAGGGCCAGGGGAACCGAGATGACGTGCACCGCGTAGTCCCCCATGAAGGCCTCGTTCACCACCGGCGTGTTGAGCAACACGCTGTTGGGGACCACCAGCGCCCGTCCGGTATATTGGTGAAATCCCTTGCCGGGGCCGATCTCCAGGATGGTGGTGGCGAACATGTCCAGGTCGACCACGTCGCCCCGCGCCTCGCCGATCTGGACGCGGTCGCCCACGGAATAGGCATTGGTCGCCGCGCGCAGCACCGCGCCGCTAAGGCACAGGATCAACTCCTTGGTGGCGATCACGATGGCCACCACGAAGGCCACCAGCGAAACCGCAAAGGTCCTGAGCTCGTGGGCCCAGATGAACACCAGCCCCATGACGAACACGAGCAGCATCACGGTGCGGATATGCACCATTCCGCGCCGGCGCGCTTCCACCGAGAGTCCCTCCCGCTGCGCCAACGCGCGCACCAGGACGAAGCGCAGGAGGACGACCGCCACCAGGAAGGCCACGGTACTGAACGCGTCCGCGGGAAGGGTCCGGTCCGAATAGGGCAACCAGTTCAAGATCATGGGTAATGACGGTAGTGTTCGCCCCGCTCGCGGGGCGCGCCCGGAACTACCGGGCCCCTACGCCGGGACATCCGGTACCAGTTGCGCTTCCAGCTTGGCGATCGAGTCCTTCAGCAACAGCTTGCGTTTCTTCAGACGCCGCAGTTGCAACTCGTCCGGATAGCCGCTTTCCGCCAGCCGGGCGATGATCTGATCCAGGTCCCGGTGTTCGCCCCGGAGTTCGTATATCCTGCGTTTCAGGGCTTCAATCTCGGCCTCAAGCATCGCGCTGGGCCCCTCAGCCCGCCTGCCCGCCGCCCAGGCGGCGGACCATCTCCGGCTCCAGGTCGATGCCGAGCTCCAGGCCGGGGTTGATCACGATGGCGTTTCCCTCGCCCACTCTTTCCAGCACCCATCTGAATTCGGTCAGCAGGCCGCCGCCGTAGTCCTGAAACTCCTTGACAAATGCCTTGGCGCGCTCCGGGCTGGTGAACAGCACCAGCACCTGGATGCCGTCCTCGCCCTGGAGCACCAGCGGCCGGGCCCGGCTTGAACGCTGGAAGCCCTTGATCTGGTCCGGCTCGTCCTGCACCGGGAGGAACACCTGCGCGTCCATCAATTCCTCCATGAACGCCTCGGGCGAAGTCCCTCCCGCCTGCGCCGCCAGTAGCCTGCGCTCCAGATCGTTCCTGGGTTCCAATGCCTGTTCGTTCATGGCCATCCTCTAAAATACATCGTCAATGCTCTCTATGCCATATCAGTCGGCCGTCCCTGAACACCTGCTTCACCCGGTGCAGCGGGACCGTATGGGCCACCCCCTCCCGGTCCGCCACCTGGAAGGCGAAGTGATCCGCCGGATCGAAATACAGCGCCTCGAGGGGGACCACGATGATCCCGTCTTGCACCCGGTCGTAATAACCGATCTCGAAGCGGCCCTGCCCGAACGCCTTGTCCCAGCGGATACGACTCAACAGATCCTGGATAGGTATCATCTCCCTGCCCCGTGCACCAAGGACATCATACCACCGGACTTTCCCCGCGCTAATACCACTTCGAACCGCAGCCATCCCGAGGGCAACGGTTTGCTGACCGGCAATCATTACCGCCGAACGCTCTCTTTACCGGAGCCCCATGGCGTTCCACCGGGTGACACCGGCGACCTAAGGCGTCGAGAAATAATAACTTGGACATTTGTTGCGGCGAATCCGCGATGGATGCAAGGCGCGAGCCGCGGCCAATGGTCATTCCATTGGCAAGGCTCGCAACGCCGCAGACGCGCGGATTCGCCGC
>JAJZUU010000019.1 GCA_021848325.1 Pseudomonadota bacterium
AGTGTGGTTTGTTGACGAACTTGCCAGCCAGCCTGACTGGCGGTGGATTCTTTTTGCTCATGCCGACAGCCCAGCGATCATGGCCAGAATCCGGTCGGTGCAATGCTTCAAATCGGCATCGATCTCCGCCAGCGGACGCGGCGGCTCGAACACGTAGAAGTGGCGGTTGAACGGGATTTCATAGCCGATCTTGGTTTTGTCGTGGTCTATCCACGCATCCGGCGCATGGGGCAGCACTTCGCGCTTGAAGTAGCTGGCCACGCCTTCCGCGAGCGGCACGTTCTCGGTATCGCGCAGACTGCTATCCGGCTGCGGCTTGCCCTTCAGCTTGCCTTTTTCGCCCAGCACGATCTTGCCCGCCGCATCGCGCAGCGGACGTTCCACGGTGATGGTGCGGTAGCCGAAATCCTCGTTCCTGAAGATGCGCGAGATGGGCTTGCCGTCCTGCCCGGCTTCCACGAAACCGCCGAACAGTCTGGTCAGTCACCTCGGCGATGTGTTCATCGCTCATTTCCTTGCGCTTGCTGCCCAGGCTCTTGCGCATTTTCTGCCAGAAACTGCTGGCGTCGATGATCTGCACCAGCCCCTTGCGGTGCGCAGGTTTGCGGTTGGAGAGTATCCACACGTAAGTGCTGATGCCGGTGTTGTAGAACATGTCGGTGGGCAGGCCGATGATGGCCTCCACCAGGTCGTTCTCCAGCACGTAGCGGCGGATTTCGGATTCGCCCGAGCCGGCGCCGCCGGTGAACAGGGGCGAGCCGTTGAGCACGATGCCGAAGCGGCTGCCGCCCTCCACCGCCGGACGCATCTTGCTGATGAGGTGCAGCAGGAACAGCAGCGAGCCGTCCGAGACGCGGGGCAGGCCGGGGCCGAAGCGTCCGTTGTAGCCCTGGCTTCCGTGCTCCTTGCGGATTTCCTTCTCGACCTTCTTCCATTCCACGCCGAACGGCGGATTGGACAGCATGTAGTCGAATTTCCGGTGCGGGTGGCCGTCGTCCGAGAGGGTGTTGCCGGGGTTTCACGACACACCGCCAAAGGCGAATGCTGCAATGGGCAACGGCATAACCAGGTTCTTCATGGTCAAGCGTTCAGCTCCACTCAGGCGCTAGCGCTTCTGAGCCCGCATGGGTGCCTAGGAGCCTGTCGGACTTGAAGAATCGAAGCGAAAATTCGGCTGGCCGAGGACAGATTTTGTCGATTTTGCAGGTCAATAGTCGTTCTATTGACCAAAAAAGCGGCGAAATATGGACCGGTCAGGTGGATTTGCAGCCGATTTCCTTTAAGTCCGACAGGCTCCTAGCCGCCCGTCCCGCTCTCGGCGTCGGCGACCGCCTCGACGTAGCCGCATTCCTTGTTCGGGCACACCTTTTCGGTGCCTCGGCGCTTGGTGGTCTTAAGGGTTAGGATGGGCCAGCCACAGTGGGGACAGGGTTCGTTGATGGGTGGGTTCCATACCGCGTACTTGCACTTGGGGTAGGTATTGCAGGAATAGAATAGCTTGCCGTAGCGGCTTTTGCGCTCGATCAGGCTGCCGCTGCGACATTCCGGGCAGACTACCCCGGTGTCCTTCGGTTTTTCCAGCGGTTCCAGGAACTTGCACTTCGGATAAGCGGAACAACCGATGAACTTTCCGTACGGCCCGTTCTTGATCAGGAGTGCGCTGCCGCACTGGGGGCACACCCGACCCTCCACCACGGGCGCTGGCTCGGCGGCGGCATCCTCATTGATGTTGCGGGTGTAATCGCATTCGGGATAGGCGCTGCAGCCGATGAATTTGCCGCGCTTCCCGAGGCGAGCGGTCAGGGGTTTGCCGCATTTGGGGCACACCTCTTCCAGCAATTCCTGGGTCACCTCGGCCCGCGGGATATCCTTCCCCTTTTCCACCTGCTCGCTGAACCCTTTCCAGAACCCCGCCAACACTGGCACCCATTCGCGCTTGCCGTTGGAAATCTGGTCTAGATCATCTTCCAGCCTGGCGGTAAAGTCGTAGTCCACATAGCGGGTGAAATGCTCGGTCAAGAAGCGATTCACCACGCGACCGATATCCGTAGGCGCGAAGCGCTTCTTGTCCAGGGTCACGTACTCCCGGTCCAACAGGGTGGAGATAATGCTGGCATAGGTGGAAGGGCGCCCGATGCCGTGTTCCTCCAGGGTCTTCACCAGCGAAGCCTCGGTGTAGCGGGGCGGCGGCTGGGTGAAGTGCTGCTCCCCGTATATTTTCTCCACCGGCACCTGCTCCCCCTCCTCCAGGGGCGGCAGCTTGGTCTCCCCTTCTTCTTCCGCCTCGTCCTCCCCTTCCTGGTAGACGGCGATGAAGCCGGGGAAGGTCATGGTTTGCCCCGAGGCGCGGAACAAATGCTGGTCGCCGCCTACGCCGAGGTCGAGGCTCACGGTATCGTATCTGGCCGGACTCATCTGGCACGCCAGCGCACGCTTCCAGATCATTTCGTATAGTCGCGCCTGGTCGGCCGTCAGATATTGCCGGACGCTATCGGGGTTGCGTCCGATGGATGTAGGGCGGATGGCCTCGTGGGCTTCCTGCGCATTCTTGGCCTTGCTGCGGTATACAACCGGCGCCTTGGGCAGATAGCCCCCCGGGAAGTGGGCGGAGATGTACTCCCGCAATTCGGCAATCGCCTCGTTGGCGAGATTGACCGAGTCGGTGCGCATATAGGTAATCAGGCCGACAGATCCGCCCCCAACGTCCACTCCCTCGTACAACTGTTGGGCGACGCGCATGGCGCGGTCGGTAGAAAACCCCAGCTTGCGCACCGCTTCCTGCTGCAGGGTGGAGGTGGTAAACGGGGCGGCCGGCAGGCGTTGCCTTTTTTTCTTGTCCACCTTCAGGACGGTGGCGTGGCCGGCTGCGGCCCGCTTCAGTTCCGTCACGACGGTTGCCTGCTGCTCGGCGCTCACGATGCTGAATTGGTGAAGTTTCTTACCCTGATACTGGAACAGCTTGGCGCCGAACTTGCTGCGTCCCTTTTGCCCGTCCAGGTGAATGCTCCAATATTCCTGCTCCTTGAAGGCCTCGATTTCCTGTTCGCGCTCCACGATGAGGCGCAGTGCGGGGCTTTGCACGCGGCCGGCGGACAGGCCGCGGCGGATTTTGCGCCAGAGCAGGGGCGAAAGGTTGAATCCCACCAGGTAATCCAGGGCGCGCCGGGCCTGCTGCGCGTTCACCAGAGGCATGGAGATATCACGCGGGTTGGCTACCGCCGCCTGTACGGCCGACTCGGTGATCTCGTGAAAGACGATTCGTCGCAGCGGCTTTTTGCCCAACGCCTTCCGCGCCCGGAGGATTTCCGATATGTGCCAGGCGATGGCTTCCCCTTCCCGATCCGGGTCGGTCGCGAGATAGACCTGATCGCAAGCCTTGGCCGCCTTCGCGATGGCGTCCACATGCTTCGAGTTCCTGTCGATCAGCTCGTACTTCATGGAAAAGTCGTGCTCGGGATCGACGGCGCCCTGCTTCGGCACCAGGTCGCGCACGTGGCCATAGGAAGCGAGGATTTCAAAGTCCTCGCCAAGGTATTTCTTGAGAGTCTTTGCTTTCGAAGGAGACTCGACGATCAGGAGATTGGAAGACATGCGCCCTTGGGAAGCCACGTTAGCGAAGCGCAAGATGATAAGAACAAATGCAGCCCGTGGCAAGCGAAGCCCGCCAGCAAACTTCCTTGCCTACATATCTCGGGGTATCCCGCGAGGTCAGTGCAGATGCTGGGCTACGCCGTCCCCCAGCAGTTCCTCCACAAACAGGTGATCCAGTTCCAGCCCCTGGCTGTCGAGCACCATAAGCACGGTCCACTTGACCTTTTCCAGCGTGAGCTCTTCATCGTCCAGCGCCAGAATACGATCGATCACCCATTCCCTTTGCACCGGATTAAGCAGCCCCGTTTCCTCCAGAAACGCCAGAAAGCCCCGGCCCTCGGCATTGATTACGCGCAGTTCCTCGGCGGCATAGACCCTCATCGACGCGCTCTGCGCCAGCCGCTCTGCGCTCGCCGAGTCGGATAGGCCATGCAGCCCTTTGAGCCAGTCCAGGGCGCGGTTGATTTCCTGATCCTCGAAGCCGGCGGCGGAAAGCCGGCGCGTCAGTATGTCCTGGTCTGGACGGCGGAATTCCACCCCCTCGCCGTAATTCTCGAATAGATACACCAGGACGTCGAACATGTTCCCTTTTCCTTAAAGACCTTGTTGCGATGGCCGCTCCACCGGACCCGTAAAAAACGCTGCGAATCAACCAATCCGTTGGTAGCGGCCACCGGGCAGGCTGGCTACCCGCCCCTCCAGCTCCAGTTTCAGCAGCATGGAGCAAACCTGTTCGGCCGTCAAGCCGCTGCCCTGAGCCAGGGTGTCCACGTCGCAGACCTCGAAGCCGAGTTGGGCCAGCAGCCGGTCCCCGGCTCCGCTACCTTCCGCGAAGGGTACGATATCCGATTCGACCGGCAGAGGCGCGCCCAGTTCTTCCAATATATCCCGCGCGGACTCGACCAGTTTCGCTCCCTGCTTGATCAGCGCGTGGCACCCCTTGGAAAGGGGCGAATGGATCGAGCCGGGGATGGCAAACACCTCCTTGCCCTGTTCGGCTGCCAGCCGCGCGGTGATAAGCGAGCCGCTCTGGATGGCGGCCTCCACGATGAGGCAACCTGCAGCCAACCCGCTGATCAGGCGGTTGCGCCGGGGAAAGTTGCCGGCCAGCGCGCGGGTACCCAGAGGATATTCGGACAGCAAGGCCCCGCGCTCCGCAAGTTCGCGCGCCAGTGTGCGGTTGCGCGCCGGGTACACCACGTCCAGCCCGGTTCCCACCACGGCTACGCTGCCGGACGCCCCGGCCAGACCGCCTTCGTGGGCCGCCGCGTCAATTCCCAGCGCCAGACCGCTGACAATGCAGAACCCGCTGTCACTGAGGGACCGGGCCAGAGATTGTGCGTTCCTGATCCCCTGGGGCGTGGCATTCCGACTCCCGACGACGGCCAGCGCCGGCCGGCCGAGCAATTCCCGCCGCCCTTTTACATAGAGCAGGGGCGGCGGGTCGGGGATCTGCAGCAGGACTGGGGGGTAATCCGGGTCCGCCAGGGTCATGAGGCTGTTGCCCGGTTCCGTCAGCCAGGCCGCCGCCGCTGCCGCGGCTTCCCTGTCCCCGCCCTCGCGAATCGCTGCTGCGATCTTATCCGAAACCACCTTTTTCAAGGCGGATTGGCTGGCGGCGAAAATCTCCCCGGGTTCGCCGAAGGCGCGCAGCAACCTCCGGTAGGTTTCGCCGCCCAACCCCGGGATCAGGCTGAGGGCCACCCAGTGTTCGTCGTCGGAAAACTTTGCCATGGCGATTGCGACAGAAAAAGGGAGGGAGGAGTCCGGCAGGGGCCTACGGCATTTTTCTCGAATAATTCCGCGACCGGGGCACGGCTTTGCCCGCGCTCCCCGGCGCCTTCCGAAATGCTCTCCCGGGGCCCTTACGGGTTGAGCACCTCGTCGCCGGGCAAAACCGGACGGGTTGCCTGCACGACCAGGCCGTAGGCGACCTGTTTGAAGGTCCGGAACACAAGGACCAGGCCATATCTCTCGTCGGGCAGCTTCACTTCCCCCCCTTTTGCGGCCGCCGTTTCGATCTCCGCGCCGTGCCGGTACAGTGCGAGCACGTCGCCGACCTCCAGCCCTTCCTGGTCGCCCTTGTTCAAGACCACGATGTCATTGCGACCCAGTTCGTTCGATCGGCTGCCATACCCGGAGATTATTTTCGCCCTTACCGCGCGACTCGGTGCATGGGGTATGAAGCGGGTGAGGGCGTCCTTCTCGGGCGGGGCGATCAAGCGGTCGCCCACATTGATTTCCTCCCGTGCCTCCCCGATCCGGATCGTGGTGGGATCACCGAAGGCCACGACCCTGGCGGTGCCCAGATAGGTGGACTGATAGCCGAGGGTCTTATGGGTATCCGGATCGACCACCGCAACCCCCGGGCGATAGATCTGCCAAGAGGTCCCCTGCTTGCGGTCCAGTCCTTGCACGTACGCCGTATCGTTGCTCCCCAGCATCAGCCGGCCCTCTTGGGCCGCGACAATGACGGGCGCCTTCTGCAGACCGTCCTTGTCCAGGATGAGGGGCTTGCCGAGAAACGGCTCGATGTCGGCCGGGGAGATGGCGGGAATGGCCGTAGCCTTGAGGTCTTCCACGCGGACCCGCGGGCTCAGCTTGACCGTCTCCAAGCTGTCCTGGGTGTATTTGGAGTTTTTCAACAAGCGTAGCCGCGGCGTGCCTTCGCTTCGGTCCAGGACGATCACGTCCCCCGGAAAGATCAGATCCGGATTCTTGATCTGCTCCCGGTTCATGCGCCAGATCTCGGGCCAGCGCCATGGCTGTTTGAGGAAGCGCCCGGCGATATGCCAAAGGGTGTCACCCTTTACCACCACATAGCGGTCGGGGGGGTTGTCCTGAAGTTTGATGTCCTCAGCGAATGCCGGCAGGGCCAGCATGGCGGTCAACAGCAAAAGCAGGAGATTTTTGCGCATAAGCGGCCTCGATCGGATAAAATCTTACTCCCTAAAATCCTGTCCAACTCGGTAAAATTGGACGTAGCTCGCATCCAGCCTGCTTCACGAGACAGGTTAGATTCTGCAACCAATTTCCTAAAGTAGCAAGCATTTATGGCTATTCTCAATATATTGCACTACCCGGACAAGCGGCTGCACACCATGGCCGAGCCGGTTGCCCAGGTGGACGACAAGATTCGCGCCTTGGTGGCCGACATGGCCGAGACCATGTACGCGGCGCCGGGGATAGGGCTGGCCGCCACCCAGGTCGACGTGCACAAACAGGTGATCGTGATCGACATCTCGGAGGCCCGCGATCAGTTACTCGTGCTTATCAACCCGGAGATCGTCGCGGTTTCCGGCTCCGCGGAGCGGGAGGAAGGCTGCCTGTCCGTGCCCGGCATCTACGAAACCGTGACCCGGGCGGAAAAGGCGACCGTTCGTGCCCTCGACCGGAAGGGAACGCCGTTCACCCTGGACGCGGAAGGGCTGCTGGCGGTGTGCGTCCAGCACGAAATGGACCATCTCAAAGGGCGGGTGTTCGTCGAGTATCTGTCCCGGCTGAAACAATCGCGGATCAAGATCAAGCTGAAGAAACTAATACGCGAGACCATGTGATGCGCATAATCTTCGCCGGAACGCCGGAATTCGCGGCCCGCGCCCTCGCGGCCCTGATCGAGGCCGGCCATGACATCCCCCTGGTGCTCAGCCAGCCCGACCGCCCTGCGGGACGGGGGATGAAGACCGCACCCGGCCCGGTGAAGGAGCTCGCCTTGCGGCACGGCCTTTCCGTGTCGCAACCCCGGGGCCTCAAGGAGCAGGAGGTCCGGGCAGGGCTTGCCGCACTCCGGCCGGACGCGATGGTGGTGGCGGCCTACGGGCTGTTGCTGCCCAAAGAAGTACTATCCATCCCCCGCTTCGGTTGCCTCAACATCCACGCCTCCCTGCTCCCGCGCTGGCGTGGCGCCGCCCCCATC
This sequence comes from Pseudomonadota bacterium, assembly GCA_021848325.1. GTDB lineage: Bacteria > Pseudomonadota > Gammaproteobacteria > Burkholderiales > JAJZUU01 > JAJZUU01. Next base: position 7,508 of record JAJZUU010000019.1, read on the forward strand.
CAGCGCGCCCTGCTGGCGGGCGACCGGGAGACCGGCATCAGCATCATGCAGATGGACGAGGGCCTGGACACGGGGGCGGTGCTAATGGCGGTGCCGCTGCCCATCGCGGAGGGGGAGACGGCACAGACTTTGCATGACAAGCTTGCCGTCCTCGGCGCCGAAGCCATCGTGACCGCCCTGGACGGGATCGCCAGGGGCGAGCTTCGGGGCCGGCCCCAGGATGAGTCTAAGGCCACTTATGCGGCCAAGCTTTCCAAGGCGGAAGGCCGGCTGGACTGGCGCAGCACGGCCGACCAGCTTACCCGGGCGGTGCGCGCCTATAACCCGTTTCCGGTGGCGCACGGCGTGCTCAACGGGGAGCAGATTCGCATTTGGGACGCCGCGCCCGCCCACGGGGGAGGCGCCGCGCCCGGGCAGATCCTGCGGGCGGACCGGGAGGGGGTGCTGGTGGCCTGCGGCCAGGGCGCCCTGCTGATCCGGGAGCTACAGAAGACCGGCGGCAAGCGGCTGCCGGCGGAGCGGTTCCTGCCGGGCAATCCACTCAAGCCGGGCGACCGCTTTGACCCTTGAATTTCTCCAAAATCGCGCCATTTACTGTATCGTTACGCGGGTAAGCGGACCCGCGCGCTCGATATGGAATTAAGGAGGTTGGATGTTCGGGAATTGGCTGAAAACCGGCCTGTTGATGGCCGCGATTGTGGCGCTGTTCGGCGCCGTGGGCATGCTTATCGGCGGCAAGTCCGGGATGCTGTTGGCGCTGGTGCTGGCCGGCGGGATGAACCTCTGGGCCTACTGGTTCTCCGACCGCATGGTGTTGCGGATGTACAACGCCCGCGAGGTGGATGCCGCGAGCGCGCCCCGGTTCCATCGGTTGGTGCAGGATCTGGCCGGGCGCGCGGGCTTGCCCATGCCGCGGGTGTACATCATCGATGAGGCCCAGCCCAATGCGTTCGCCACCGGCCGCGATCCTGAGCACGCGGCAGTCGCCGCCACCACCGGCATTATCAGGCTGCTGTCGGAGGCCGAGTTGCGAGGGGTGATGGCCCACGAACTGGCCCACGTGAAGCATCGCGACACGCTGATTTCCACGATCTCCGCCACGGTCGCCGGCGCCATTTCCGCTATCGCCCAGTTCGGCCTGTTCTTCGGCGGCGGCAATCGCGACGGGGAGCGCAACGCGCATCCCGCGGTGGCCCTGCTTATCATGATCCTGGCCCCGTTGGCGGCGATGCTGATCCAGTTCGCCATCTCCCGCTCCCGGGAGTACGGCGCGGACCGCGGCGGCGCCGAGATCTGTGGCGACCCCGCGGCCCTGGCCGCCGCCCTGGAGAAGATGGAGCGCTATGTGCACGGCCTGCCCCTGGGCCCGACGGAGCAACACCCGGAAACCGCGCAGATGATGATCATCAACCCCCTGTCGGGCGGAGGTCTGAGCGGCCTGTTCAGCACCCATCCCTCCACGGAAGAACGCATCGCCCGCCTGCGCGCCATGGCCAGCCGCATTGCTTGATATCCAGCGCCTCGCCAGCCATGCCGTGAGCCGGGTGCTGGCGGGGCGCAACCTGTCCGCCGCCCTGCAATCCGCGTGGCGGCGCAAGCCCGGGCTTTCCGCCCAGCAGCGGGCCGCCATCCAGGACCTGAGCTACGGGGTTTGCCGCCACTACGGGAGGCTGCAGGCCGAACTCGAGCGCCTGCTGGACAAGCCCCTGCACGACGAGGACCTGCGCTGCCTGCTCCTGGTGGCGCTCTACCAGCTTCAATACAGCCGGGCAGCGCAGCATGCCGTGGTCGACCACGCGGTCAGGACGGCCGCCGCGCTGGGCAAGGGCCGCGCCGGAGGCCTGGTGAACGCGGTGTTGCGCAACTTTCTGCGCAGGGACGAAGCCTTGGCGGAGGAACTGGCCGCCGACCCGGTCGCGCGCTATTCCTATCCCCGCTGGTGGATAGAGAAACTGAAGGAGCAATACCCGGCCCGCTGGGAGCTTATACTGGAGGCGGGCAACCAGCACCCCCCGATGACTCTCAGGGTGAACGCCCGGCGCGCCAGCGTCGACCAATACCTGCAATCCCTGGCGCAACGCGGCATCGAAGCGACGCCGCTCGGAGCCGGCGCGGTGCATCTGGCCCGCCCCCTGCCGGTGGACAAGCTGCCGGGTTTTGCGGAAGGAAGGGTCTCGGTGCAGGATGCCGGAGCCCAGCAGGCGGCGCAACTGCTGGACGTGGCCGACGGCATGCGGGTCCTGGACGCGTGCAGCGCGCCGGGCGGAAAGACGGCCCATTTGCTGGAACGGGCCGACCTTGATCTGGTGGCATTGGACAGCGATCCCGAACGGCTGCAAAAAGTGGCGCAGAACCTCGCGCGGCTGCGCCTGAGCGCGCAGCTGCTGGTGGGGGACGGGGCACAGCCCGGGCAATGGTGGGACGGGAGGCCGTTCCAGCGCATCCTGGCCGACGTACCCTGCTCCGCTTCGGGGGTGGTGAGAAGGCACCCGGACATCAAGTGGCTGCGGCGCGAAAGCGATTTGCAGCAGTTCGCCGCCCAGCAGCGGGCGATTCTGGATGCGCTGTGGCGCTGCCTGGCCAGAGGTGGTAAATTGTTGTACGCAACCTGCTCGGTCTTCGCCGAGGAAAACGGTTTGCAGATCGCAGCCTTTCTCGAGCGACACGAGGACGCGAGGCGGATGCCTCTTGCCGGACTGGAGTCCCTGGAAGGGCAGCTGATACCGGACCCCCTGCATGACGGCTTCTACTACGCATTGCTTGCCAAGGCCTGAGTCTGCGCTTGAGGGCGTAATCGCTTCCACCCCGCATTCCTTCTGTCCGCCGCACCCCGGGGGCCTGGGGGGCCTCGGCCCGAAGCGCCGGTGGGCCGCCGGCAAGTCCTTGCCCTATCGGCTCCTCCTGCTGGCCCTGGCCCTGTTTGCCCTGACGGCAAGCGCGCGGGCTGACGGGATTCAGGTCAAGGCGGCGGCGCTGGATCTGGTGGACGAGGTCTATCAGCTGAACGCCGAATTCGATATCACCCTGGGGTCGAAGCTGGAAGAAGCGCTGGCCAAAGGCGTGCCGCTCTTCTTTGAGGTGGAGTTCCAGATGCTTCGGCCCCGCTGGTACTGGTTCGACGAAGAGATCGCCGATGTCCGCCAACTCTATAGGCTGAGCTACAACGCCCTGACCCGGCAATACGAACTGAGCATGGGGGGCATCCACAAGAATTTCGTGACCTTTGCCGAGGCCAAGGAGGCGCTGAGCCAGATCCGGCAATGGCAGGTGCTTGACCGCAGCCTGGTAAGGAGACATGGGGCCTACGAGGCCGGGCTGCGCATGAGGCTGGACGTTTCGCAGCTACCGAAACCGCTGCAGGTCAATGCACTGGCGTCCAAGGACTGGAACCTGGACTCGGATTGGCGGCGGTGGACGTTCACACCATGATGGCGCCGGGCCGCTTGCCGGCCGCGGGCAAAGGGCGCGGCGCCCGAATCCGAAAATGAGATACATAGTCGTCCTCAGCATCAGCCTGGGCGCGGTGCTGCTCTACCTGCTTTCCAAGGCGAGCGCCAACACCACCCTGTTCGCCCAGAACTATCCTCTGCTTCTCGCCCTCAACAGCGGACTGGCGGGCTGCCTGCTGCTGCTGATCGGCTACCAGTTGTGGGCGCTGCGGCGCAAGATCAAGGCGAAGGTGTTCGGGGCCAAGCTCACCCTGCGCATGCTGCTCATGTTCTCGGTCATGGCGCTGCTGCCGGGCGCGGTGGTGTACGGCGTCTCGGTGCAGTTTCTCACCAAGAGTATCGAGTCGTGGTTCGACGTGCGTGTGGACAATGCGCTGGAGGGGGGGCTGAGCCTGGGCCAGACCGCCCTAGACTACCTGCTTCGCGAACTCACCAAGAAGGCGGAGGTCATGGCGGTGGCCCTCTCCGAGCGCCCTTCCGGCCAGCATGTCACCATGCTCAACAACCTGCGCGAGCAAGCCGGCGTGCAGGAGGCCACCCTGTTCAGCCAGCGGGGCACCATCATCGCCTATGCCAGCAGCGAGCGGGGGGAACTGCTGCCCGATTTGCCGAGCCCGTCGGTGATGCGCCAGGTCAGGCAGCAGCGGCCCTTCGCCATGATCGAGTCGCTCCCCGGCAAGGGCCTGTACCTGCGCGTCGTGGTGCCGGTGAACGTGCTGAGCCTGACCGAGGATATCCTGGTGCTGCAACTCATGCAGCCGGTGCCCAAGCAGTTGGCCCGGGACGCGGAGTCGGTGCAGGCGGTGTACCGCGACTACCAGGAGCTGTCGGTGTCGCGCCTGGGGCTCAAGCGCCTGTACGGCCTGACGCTGACGCTGACCCTGCTGCTCGCGCTGCTCTCCGCCATGGCGCTGGCGTTCCTGCTGAGCGAGCGGCTCGGCGCGCCCCTGGGCCTGCTGGCCGAGGGCACGCGGGCGGTGGCGAAAGGGGACTTCAGCCTGATGCAACCGGTGCACAGCAACGACGAACTGGGTGCCCTGATCCAGTCCTTCAACAGCATGACCCGCCAACTGGCCGAGGCGAGGGGGGTGGTGGAACTCAATCAAGAGCAACTGGAGAGCGCCAAGGCCTATCTGGAAAGCATTCTGGCCAACCTGTCGTCGGGCGTGTTCACCCTGGACGAGGGCTATCGCCTGAGGACGCTCAACCCCGCCGCCGCCCAGATTCTGGGGCTGGACCCCTCCGAGCTGCACGGCCTCGAACTGCACCAGTGGGGGCCGGAAGACGGGGGCCTGAGGGCGTTTGCCGCCCAGGTGTGGGAACAGTTCCAAAACGGCGCGGAAAAGGAATGGCAAGGTCAGGTGGAGTATGCCGGCCCGTCCGGCACCCAGATCCTGCTGGTCAAGGGCACGCGCCTGCCGGCGGGGACCTACAATGGCTATCTGGTGGTGTTCGACGACATCACCCACTTGGTGCAGGCCCAGCGCAACGCGGCCTGGGGCGAAGTGGCGCGGCGCCTGGCCCACGAGATCAAGAATCCCCTCACCCCCATCCAACTGTCCGCCGAGCGGCTGGAGCACAAGCTGGCACCCAAATTGGGGGAGGCGGATGCGGAAATGCTCCGGCGCTCGACCCATACCATCGTCAGCCAGGTGGCGGCGATGAAAAACATGGTGGATGCGTTCAAGGAGTACGCGCGCTCCCCCGCCCTCAATTTGCAGGATGTGGACCTCAACCGCCTGGTGAGGGAGGTCGTGGTGCTGTACGAATCGTCGGGCATCGCCATTCACCTCGATCTGGCAACGCGGCTGCCCATCATCAGGGGCGACATGACCCTGCTGCGCCAGGTGATGCACAATTTGCTGCAGAACGCCCAGGATGCCCTGACCGACGTCCTGCACCCGGCCATCACGGTGCGCACCGAGGCCGACGGGGCGTGGGTCAGGCTCATCATCGAAGACAACGGCAGCGGCTTTCCCGAGCCAATCCTGACCCGGGCATTCGAGCCCTATGTGACCACCAAACCCAAAGGGACCGGGCTTGGCTTGGCGATTGTCAAGAAGATCATCGACGAGCACAACGGTCTGATCCAGGTCGACAAGCGCCAGCCCCACGGCGCCCAGGTCTGCGTGTCCCTGCACCGGACGGAGAGCATTTGAGATGAGCGTCAGCGAGATAATGGTGGTGGACGACGAGGTCGGAATCCGAGAACTGTTGCTGGAGATCCTGCAGGACGAGGGTTACCGGGTACGGCTCGCGGAGAATGCCAGCCAGGCGCGCAGCATGCGCGGCCAGGGGCGGCCCGACCTGGTGCTGCTGGACATCTGGATGCCGGATACCGACGGCATTACCCTGCTCAAGGAATGGGCCAGTTCCGGCCAGTTGACCATGCCGGTGGTGATGATGTCGGGCCACGGCACCATAGACACCGCGGTGGAGGCGACCCGCATCGGCGCCTTCGATTTCCTGGAAAAGCCCATCGCCCTGCAGAAGCTGCTGGCCACCGTGGGGCGCGCACTGAAAAAGGGCGAGACTCAAACCAGGCCGGATCTGAGTCTGTCCAGCCTGGGCAAGAGCCCCGTCGTCGCGGATTTGAAGAAGCGCTTGGCACAGATCGCCAACCTCAAGACCTCGGTGCTGCTGGTCGGGGAAAGGGGCTCCGGCGCGGAGCTTTGCGCCCGCTTTCTGCACGCCCCCAATACGCCTTGGCTCGCTCCGGACCCCGCGCAACTGCTGGAAGACCCCGGTGCCCTGCTGGAACGGGCCCGCGACGGGCTGCTCTTTCTGGAGGACGTGGGAGAGTTGGGCCGGCTCGAGCAAAAGGGGCTGATGCTGGTCTTGAGCAAGCTGGAGAAATACAACGTCCGGCTTGTTTGCGCCACCGCCCGATCGTTGCCGGAAGGGGTGGGGCAAGGGTTGTTCGATGCTGGCCTGTACCATGCCCTGAGCGGGCTGACCTTGTCCATCCCCAGCCTGCGCGAGCACCGGGAGGATATCCCCGATCTCGCCAACATGCTGCTGTCGCGACTGGTGGAGGCCGGGGCGGTGCCTGCACAGGAATTCAGCATGGCCGCCCTGAATGCCCTCAGAAATCACGGCTGGCCCGGCAACATGGCGGAACTGGCCAACGCGGTGAAAACCTTGGCCCTCACCGCGCTGGGAGACGAAATCACCCTGGCCGACGTGAACCGCGTGCTTTCCCAGTCGGACCGGGTGTCCGAAGGCCAGGCGCCGCCCCAGGATCTTTCTCTGGACCTGCCGCTGCGCGAGGCGCGGGACCTGTTCGAGCGCGCCTACTTCGAGCACCACATCAAGCGGGAGTCGGGCAACATGAGCCGGGTGGCGGAGAAAGTCGGGCTCGAGCGAACCCATCTCTACCGCAAGCTTAAACAGCTCGGCGTCAAATTCTCCAGGCGCGGCCTCGGCGACGACTAAACCCCCCCGCGTGCCGAATTCGGCATAAACTCCCGCCTTTGACGCAGTGCCGCTGGTGGTGCTGGGGGAGGCCACCGACGTGGACCTGCTGGAACAGGAAAACGTGGAGGACATGGACGTGTTCTGCGCCGTCACCAACGACGACGAGACCAACATCATGTCGGCGCTGCTGACCAAGCGCATGGGGGTGCGCAAGGCCATCGCCCTGATCAACCGCGGCGCCTACGTGGACCTGGTCCAGGGCGGACAGATCGACGTCGCGGTCTCCCCCGCCCAGGCCGCCATCGGTGCCCTCCCGCCCCACGTGCGTCGCCGTCGGCGCCATCGTGCGAGGGGACGAGGTGCTGATCGCCCACCACGACACCATCATCGAGCCGGAGGACCATGTGATCCTGTTCGTGATCAAAAAGCGCATCATCCCCAAGGTGGAGAAGCTGTTCCAGGGGCGCGTAGCAGGCTTAATCCTAGGAGCCTGTCGGACTTAAAGGAAATCGGCTGCAAATCCGCCTGACCGGTCCATATTTCGCCGCTTTTTTGGTCAATAGAACGACTATTGACCTGCAAAATCGACAAAATCTGTCCTCGACCAGCCGAATTTTGCGAGCAGCCGCTACGCGGCTTGCCTGCCTGACCCGCTTCGCTTCGATTCTTCAAGTCCGACAGGCTCCTAGATTCCTCAGTTGACCGTTCATCGAAAGACGTAGCGCAATAACTCAGTGAGGCAAGTCCCCGGCCGGGGGTAATTTAACTTAACTTGACGCAGGTATAGCGACGCCATGGCCTCAGCCATTATCCAGAGCCTGGAAAAAATGCTCGCCGCCGGCAAGGACAGCGCCCTGCTGCGCTTCAGCCTGGGCAACGAGTATCTGAAGATCGACGACCCCGCGGCCGCCGCCCGCCACCTGGAGCGGTCGGTGGCGCAGGACCCGGCCTATTCCGCCGCCTGGAAGCAGATGGGCAAGGCGCTGACCCTGGCCGGCCGGCCCGCGGAGGCGCTCGCTGCCTACCGCCGGGGGATCGAGGTGGCACAAGGCAAAGGGGACTTGCAGGCCGCCAAGGAGATGGCGGTATTCGCCAGGCGCCTGGAAAAGCAAGCCCCTTCCCTGCAATAAGACGGCGCAACGACCGCTGCGACGCCACATACGCAATCATCCCTTGACGAGATAGTCACGCCAGTTATAATTGCGGATGTAATTATCCGGGGGCCGATCCATGGCAGACAGCTTCACCGTTTTTGAGCACGGCATCGACAACGTGGCGCAACGCCTGCCTGGCCTGCCGCGGCAAGAGGTGGTGCTGACACGGCTGTACTTCTTCCTGTTCGCCAAGCTGAACGAGGACCTTAACCGGCTCCTGGCGGAGCACGGCCTCAACACCAGCACCCTGTTGGCCCTCACCATGCTCTATTCCCGGCCGGACAACAAGATCATCCCCTCCGACCTCAGCCTGGTGATGGTCTCCTCGCGCACCAACATCACCCGCTTGGCCGACGACCTGGTGAAGAACGGCTGGGTAGACCGCCGCGCCTGCCGCGAGGACCGGCGCAAGGTGTTTCTCTTGCTCACCGCCAAGGGGCGGGAGATGGTGGAAAAAGTCCTTCCCGTTCAGTGGGCCCATGTGATCGATCTCTGGTCCGGATTCGCCCCGGAAGAAAAGGCCTTGCTGGAGGCGCTTCTGCGCAAGCTGCTGGCCCGGGTGGCGCAGTGATCGTTACAGGCGGGACTATTTCTGGTGAAACTAATCGGCGGCGGACGATGAGCCAACTCGCTCTTTGGCTGGTCCTGGCAGCCTCGCTGGCCGCTGCGGGCTGCGCAACCCTGCCGCGGCAGGGGGCGCAGGCCCGGATCACCGAATCGTACGCCATGGGGCGCGCTGTTTCGTCCGCGCTGGACTCTGCCGAATTCACCACCGGGGACTGGCCGGACACGACGTGGTGGCGGGCTTTCGGCGACACCCAGTTGGATCGGCTGCTGGCCGAAGCCCTCGACCGCAACCCCGACCTCAAGATTGCCGCCGCCAGGGTGCGCCTGGCCGAACAGCAGGCGGCCGTCCTGCGCGCCGCCACCCGTCCCGCCCTGTCGCTCGACGCCGACGCCAGCCGTCAGCGCCTGAGCGCCAACGGCCTCATTCCGCCACCCCTCGGCGGCAGCACCCTCACCCAGGGGGAGGGCTTTCTCAACCTCGATTACGACCTGGACTGGTGGAACCGCAACGGCGCCGCCCTGGAGGCGGGGCTGGACGAGGCGCGGGCGGCCGCCGCCGGGGCCGCCGCGGCAAGGCTGGTCATCAGCACCGCCGTCGCACAAGCGTACTTCGCCTTGCAGGGGGGCCTGGGGCGGCTGGGGGTGGCGCGGGACGCCCTGGCGCAGCGCCGCACCGCGCAGCGGTTGATCGATCTGCGGGTGGGGCGCGGGATTGAGGGGGCCCTGGCCGCACGCCAGGCCGAGGCCGAGGCCGCGGACGGCGAGACTGCGGTGATCGCCCTGGAAAGACAGGTCGATGTCGACAAGGTGCAACTGGCGGCGCTGATCGGGCGCGGACCGGACGCCGCCGCTTCCTTCGACGCCCCCCATGCCGCGACGGGGCAGCCGTTTCCTTTACCCAGGGAATTGTCCCTGGACCTGCTGGGCAGGCGCCCGGACCTGACGGCCCTGCGGTGGCGGGTGGCGGCCGCGGCGCAGCGGATCGGCGTGGCCAAGGCGGGTTTCTATCCCAATATCAATCTGGCGGCCTTCGCCGGGCTGCAGAGCATCACCCTGGGGCAACTCCTCAGCCGCGACAGCTTGGCCGGCTCCGCCGGCTTCGCCCTGCACCTGCCGATCTTCGAGGGGGGCCGCCTGCGCGCCGAGCTGAATGCCCGGTACGCCGAATACGACATCGCCGCGGAGCAGTACAACCGGGGGCTGCTGGACGCGGTCAGGGACGTGGCGCAGCGCCTGGCCCAACTGCGCTCGGCGGCGGAACGGCAAGCCCCCCAGCAAAAGGCGCTGGCGGCGGCCCGGCAGGCCTATGACCTGGCATTGCTGCGCTATCGGCACGGCCTGACCGACTACCTTGGGGTGCTGGCGGTGCAGCGCGACCTGCTGGCGCAACGGCGACAGCAGGTGGACTTGGCCCAGGCCCGCTTGCAGAGCACCGTGGCCCTGATCGAGGCCCTGGGTGGCGGTTACCGGGCGGCGCCGGCGGCGGCCGCCTCCCACTGAATTGGCAGGAGAAAGACCCATGGCAGATTCGGCACCACAAACGAGCGCGGCCCCGCCGCCCGCCGAGAATCCGGGACGGACGGCCAACGGCAAGCGCAAGCTGCTTCTGGCCAGGCTGGCGCTGATCTTCGTCCTGGCCGGGGCGGGTTATGCCGTTTATTGGTTCCTGGTGGGGCGTTATGAGGCGGGGACGGACGATGCCTACGTCGCCGGCAACGTGGTGCAGGTCGCGCCGCAGATCTCCGGCACGGTGGTGGCCATCGGCGCGGACGACACCAACCTGGTGCACCAGGGCCAGCCGTTGGTGAAACTGGACGCGACCGACCAGAGCATCGCCCTGGAACAGGCCAGGGCCGAACTCGCCGAGAGCGTGCGCCAGGCGCGGCAGTTGTTCGAGAGCGTGGATCGCCTGCGGGCGGAGGTGCGATTGCGCGAGGCGGATGCGGCCAAGACGCGGCAGGACCTGGCGCGCCGCCAGGGGTTGGCGGCCTCCAGGGCAGTCTCCGCGGAGGACCTGCAGCACGCGCAGATCGCCTACCGGACCGCCCAAGCCGCCCTGGCGGCGGCGCGCCACCAGTTGGCCGCCGCCGCCGCCATGACCGAAGGCACCTCGGTGGCGCAACATCCGATGGTGCGCCGCGCCGCCGCGCACCTGCGGCAGGCCTACGTGGCCTGGCTGCGCCTGGTGGTGCCGGCCCCGGTCACCGGCTACGTGGCCAAGCGCAGCGTTCAGATCGGCCAGCGGGTGAGCCCCGGCACCCCGTTGATGGCGGTGGTTCCCCTGGACCAGTTGTGGGTGGAGGCCAACTTCAAGGAAAACCAGTTGGTGCGCCTGCGCATCGGCCAGCCGGTCACCCTGCGCTCGGACCTGTACGCGGGCGCGGTGACCTTCCACGGCAAGGTGATGGGACTTGCCCCCGGCACCGGCAGCGCTTTCGCGCTGCTGCCGCCGCAGAATGCCAGCGGCAACTGGATCAAGATCGTGCAGCGGGTCCCGGTACGCATCGCCCTCGACCCCGGGGAACTGCGCAGCCACCCCCTGCGCATCGGCCTGTCCATGGCAGTGACGGTGGACACCCACGACCAGGGCGGCGCGGTGCTGGCCAACTCCGCGGCCAACGACACCCGCTACGCCACTGCGACGTATAGCGTGCCGATGACGGCGGTGGATCGGATGATTCGCGGGATCATCCGCAGCAACAGCGGGCAAGCGCCGTCCGCCCGCGCGGCTGGCCGTTAGGGGCGGGCGTGGCCGCGAAAGCCCCCCTGCACGGCTCCCCCCTGGTCCTGCTCACGGTGGCGCTGGCCCTCGGCGCCTTCATGCAGGTGCTGGATACCTCCATCGCCAACGTCTCCATTCCCACCATCGCCGGCGATCTGGCGGTAAGCCCCAACCAGGGCACCTGGGTGATCACCGCGTTTGCGGCCAGCAACGCCATCATGCTCCCCCTCACCGGCTGGCTCGCCCAACGGGTGGGCGAAGCACGCCTGTTCACCGTGTCAACCCTGCTGTTTTCCGTCGCTTCCTGGATGTGCGGGCTGGCCACCAACCTGCCCGAGCTGGTTGCCTTCAGGGTGCTGCAGGGTGCGGTGGCGGGTCCCATGATCCCCTTGTCGCAAAGTCTGCTGCTGTCCAACTATCCCCCCGACAAGAAAGGCATGGCCCTCGCGCTGTGGTCCATGACTGTCGTGACAGCACCCATTTTCGGCCCCATCCTCGGGGGCTGGATTACCGACAACATCAGTTGGCCCTGGATCTTCTACATCAACCTGCCGGTGGGGGCGATTTCGGCCTACGTGACCTGGCAGATCCTGCGTGACCGCGAGTCCCCCATCCAGCGCAGACCGGTGGACCTGGTCGGTCTCGCGCTGCTGGCGGTGGGGGTGGGCTGTCTCCAGATCATGCTGGACAAGGGCAACGACCTGGACTGGTTCAGCTCCGACCTGATCGTGATCCTGGCCGTCGTGTCCCTCATCGCCGTTAGCGTGTTCGTGGTGTGGGAACTGACCGACGAGCACCCGGTGGTGGACCTGCGCCTGTTCCTGAGGCGCAATTTCACCATTGGCGTGGTGGCCATCAGCCTCGGTTATCTCACCTTCTTCGGCAACGTGGTGGTGTTTCCCCTGTGGCTGCAGACCCAGATGGACTATACCGCCACCTGGGCGGGGCTGGCCGCCGCCCCGATCGGCCTGCTGTCCATCGTGTTTTCTCCCCTGGTGGGACGCAATCTGCACAAGGTCGACCTGCGCCAGCTCACCACCATCGCCTTCCTGGTGTTTGCGGGGGTGTCCTTTTGGGCCAGCCATTTCAACACCGACGTGGACTACTTCCATTTGATCCTGCCCCGCCTGGTCCAGGGCATCGGCATCGCCTTTTTCTTTGTGCCCCTCACCGCGATCACCCTGTCCGGCATCCCGGACCGCCAGTTGGCAAGCGCGTCCGGGCTATCCAATTTCATGCGCATCCTTGCCGGCAGCTTCGGCACCTCCCTCAGCATCACCCTGTGGGAGCGCAGGACGGCCCTGCACCAAAGCCAGCTTACCGACCACATCACCGCCTACAACCCGATCGCCAACCAGGCTCTGCAGCAATTGCACGCCCTGGGGCTGAGCGACCACGGAGCCCTCGCCGTGATTACCCGGATCATCCTCCAGCAAGCGGTGATGCTCGCCACCAACGACATCTTCTGGCTATCGGGCTGGATTTTCCTCGTCCTGCTGGTGCTGGTGTGGTTCTCTCGCCCTCCCTTCTCCGGGGGGGCTGCTGACAGCGGTGCGCATTAGCCCCGCAATTTGCCGGAAGTCGCATTAAACAGGGCATGGAGACGGTGTAGCGAAAACCCGACTTGTAGCGTTGGCCTTCGCCGCTGCGGGCGAAATATCCGGGGCTCGCGGCCTGGCCCCGCGAGCAGGCAATTGGCGGAAGAGAGTGGGAGTCGAACCCACCTGAACACGCTGGCGTGCTCAACCGGATTTGAAGTCCGGCCGCCCCACCGGGGAGCGATTCCCTTCCATAGTACGCACTTACTAACCAGCCGGGCTGCTCCTTGCGTTCAGCGCGGCCCGCCGCTTTCCTTCCGGGTACCCCTAGGAGCCTGTCGGACTTAAAGGAAATCGGCTGCAAATCCACCTGACCGGTCCATATTTCGCCGCTTTTTTGGTCAATAGAACGACTATTGACCTGCAAAATCGACAAAATCTGTCCTCGGCCAGCCGAATTTTCGCTTCGATTCTTCAAGTCCGACAGGCTCCTAGGTGGACGGCAAAGGCGCTGCCATCATAGACCCGGCGCGTCAGTGCGCGGTTCTTGCCGATGGCTTTGGCGCAGTCGGTGCGCGTCCCCGACGCGCCGGATGAGGCCGATCCGGTCGAAGAATTCCAGTATCTGGATCGCCAGTTTGCGGCCAGTGCCGATGCGGTCCCGGAAGGCGGCGGCGCGCACGTCGCCTTCTTCCTCTGCGGTGGTGCGCAGGATGCGAGCCAGGTCGCCGACCGCACCCTGGCTGAAGTAGTGGTCGTGGGCGACCCGGAAGGCGTCGCCCATGGCGGCTACACGCTTCAGCAGCAGCCGCACCCGTCCTTCCTCCAGCGCCAGGGCGCGGGCGATGTCCCGCACCCGGGGCGGTTCGAAGGGATGCTTGTCCAGCAGAGGGGCGATGCGTTCCCACAGTGCGGATTCGTTGGGATTCAGGGTGACCTTGTGCTGCGGCAGGTGCAGCCAGGGGCCGGACTTGGCGAGGCCCGCCTGCTGCAGCAGTTCTTCCGCCAGAGCAAAAAACGCGGCCGGACTCAGATGGGGGGCGGCGATGCGGCGCAGGCGCTCCCGGTCCGGCCCCGGGGAGTCGGGTTCCTCTTCGTGGAACCGGGCCAGCCTGTCCCGCACGGTCTGTTTCATGGCCTCCCATCGTTCCCCGGCGAAGCCGATGTGTTCTCCCCCGCCGCCCACTACCCGCAGACTTCCGGCCAGAAGGGGTGCCAACTCGTCTTCCCGCAGGTTGCGGTTGAGGCCGAAGCGGTGCAGGTCCGCGCCGGCGGGGCTTTGGGCCAGAACCCCCGCCAGGGCCTGCGCCGGGATGGGGTTTGCCAGCGCCCGCAGCACCGCCCGGCGTCCCGGGGTGCGGCGGTAGCGGGTGGGCGGAAAGATGTCGATGACGCGGCCGCCTCCCAGGGTGCGGGTGGCGGACTGGTCCCGGATCACGAACCGGTCCCCGGCGAGCCCGGGCACCGGCTGGTCCAGCACGGCCTGGACCAGCATGGCTCCCCCCGGTTCCAGGGTCTCTCCCTCCAGCAGGGCGATGCGCCCGGGAATGTCGCTGGCGCCCAGATGGAAATGGACCGGTGTCCAGTGGCGGAAGGCCCTGGCCTCGGTGGCCAGCAGTCGCAGTTCTCCGTCCAGCCGCCGGGTGGGCGCGTGGATGCGCGGGTCTATGATCCAGTCGCCCCGAATAATGTCGCTGCGTTCCAGGTGGGGCCCTGCCAGATTGAGGGCGCAGCGCTGTCCGGCCCTGCCTGTTTCCGCGGGCCGGTTCTGCGCGTGGATGCTTCGCACGCGCACTTCGGTGCCCGCGGGGGAAAGCAGCAGCCGGTCGCCCACCCGCACTTCCCCGGCATGGACGGTGCCGGTGACCACCGTGCCGGTGCCTGCCAGGGTGAAGCAGCGGTCCACCGCCAAACGAAAATGACCCCCGGATCGGCCACGGGTAGGAACTGGGGCCGCGACATCCAGGTGGGCCCGCAGGGCAGGGATGCCTTGGCCGGTGATGGCGGAGACCGGGAACACCGGGGCATCCGCCAGGGCCGTGGTTGCCAGCAGGCGTTGGATTTCGGCCTCGGCTTCGCCAACTCGTTCAGGGCTGACCATGTCGACCTTGGTCAGGGCCACCGCGCCCCGGCTCAAACCCAAAAGCTCCAGGATGGCCAGGTGTTCCCGGGTCTGTGGCATGGGGCCGTCGTCGGCGGCGACCACCAGCAGGACGAAGTCAATGCCCGTGGCCCCCGCCACCATGGTGCGGACCAGCTTGTCGTGGCCCGGCACGTCCACAAAACCCAGGATGTCGTTATTGGGGAGGGGGGAGTAGGCATAGCCCAGGTCGAGGGTGATGCCCCGGGTCTTTTCCTCCTTCAGGCGGTCCGTGTCCACGCCCGTGAGGGCCTTTACCAGGGAGGTCTTGCCGTGGTCGATGTGTCCTGCCGTGCCGACGATCATGGAATCCGGATATTAGAGTTTTAACGCGCCCAGTTGATCGAGGAAGGGCTGCTCGTCCTCCAGACAGCGCAGGTCGAGGCAGAAGGCACCGTCGGCGACGCGGCCGATGACCGGGGTGGGCAGGTTGCGAAAGGCCTGCTCCAGTCGCTTAAGCGTGGTGCCCTCGCCCTTGCCTTTCTTGAGCGGTGTCATGGCGATGCATACGCTGGGCAGCAGATCCACCGGTAGCGACCCGCTGCCGATCTGGCTGCGGCTCGGGCGCAGGCTTGCCGCGGCCGTGCCCGCCACCGCCTGTCCCACGGGGGGCAGCACCCGGTCCGCCACGGCCTGGATGGCCTCCAGGGGCCGGGTGAGCAGGCGCAGGGTGGGCAGCCGCCGGGCAAGCCGTTCCTTGTCCCGGTACAGATTCAGCACGGCCTCCAGGGCCGCATAGGTCATCTTGTCCACCCGCAGCGCCCGCTTGAGGGGGTTTTTCCTGATCTTGCGCAGCAGTTCCTTCCTGCCGACGATGATGCCCGCCTGGGGGCCCCCCAGAAGCTTGTCGCCGCTGAAGCTTACGATGTCCGCGCCGTGGGCCAGGGCCTCCTGGGGCATGGGCTCGGCCGGCAGGCCCCACTGCCGCAGGTCCACCAGGGTGCCGCTGCCCAGGTCTATCATGAAGGGCAGGCCGTGCTCCCGGGCCAGATCCGCCAATTCCGCCTCCGGTACCGCGGCGGTAAAACCCTGGATGGCGTAGTTGCTGGTGTGCACCTTGAGGAGCAGGGCCGTGCGGGAGGTGATGGCGTCAGCGAAGTCCCGGCGATGGGTGCGGTTGGTGGTGCCCACTTCCTTGAGGCGGCAGCCGGCCCGGGCCATGATGTCAGGCACCCGGAACGCGCCCCCGATCTCCACCAGTTCGCCCCGGGAGACGATTACTTCCTTGCGCAGCCCCAGGGTGTTCAGGGCCAGAAATACGGCGGCCGCGTTGTTGTTCACCACGGTGGCCGCCTCTGCCCCGGTCAACTCCACGAGCAGGCCCTCCACCAGTTGGTCTCGCTCCCCGCGCTCCCCGCTGTCCAGGTCATATTCCAGGTTGCAGGGTTGGGCGAGGACGGCCGCCACCGCCCGCAGCGCTTCCTCCGGCAGCAGGGCGCGCCCCAGGTTGGTGTGGAGCACGGTCCCGGTGAGATTGAAAACAGGGATCAGCCGCGGTTTGGCGGATTGCTCCAGCCTGGCCGACAAATGCCGGACCAAGGCCTCTTCCTGCAAGGCGTCCGGGGCCCATTGCTTGCCCCGCAGGGCGTCCCGGCGCACTTCCGCCAGCAGGGCGCGTACCGAGTCGGTCACCCGGGTGCGGCCGAAATCCGCCACCAGGGACCTCACGGCCCCCATGTTCAGTACCCGGTCCACCGACGGCAGGGTGGACCAATCGATCAATAGAGAAATTTTCCGTCCTTTCCGATGAGGGCGATGCCGGCGAAGTTGAAGCCGTTGTGGCTGGTCGGCGAAAAGTTCACGTAAAAACCGCCGGCATCCAAATCCTTCGTGGTTTCCAGGAAGGCCGTCGACCGAGTTGGAGTGTGCGGTTTTGCTGTCCGGGGCGTTTCTTCGCCCATGGCAGTGTTTCCTGCCCGGATCAGCCCGGACCCATGCCCGGTACCAGCAGCAGATTGGGGCCTGATCGAACAAGGCCGGACTTGTCCATGAGCAGGTCCAGGGCCAGGGTGGCCAAATCGTCCGCCGTGGGCTCCACCCGGTGGTCGTGCTCCATGTAGAGGATTTTGAGATAGCTGTTGCATTCGCCGCAGGATTCCGCTTTCACGGCACCCTTGGTGCCTTCGATGTTGTAATAAGCGATGCCCTTGGTGGAGTCGCAACGGGTGCATTTGATACGCACCATGTTCCACTCCGTGGAGCAGAGGGAGCAATGGAGATAGCGCAGGCTTTGCTCGGCGCTGCCTGTCCGTACTACGCTTGCCACCGGGGGTGAGCCGCAGGCGGGGCACAGATTGGGCACGTCCAGCCGGGTCAATTGGCTGGCTTTAAGGGGGCCCGCCATATGCAGCCAATACACCTGCAGGGCCGCCCCGATGAAGGGGGCCACGGCGGTATCCTCGGACTGCAGCGCGCCAGACAGCACGCGGTCAGCAACGGCTTCCAGCACGGCGGGCTCCGCCTTCCGCAGCGCCTGCAGCACGGCCCGGGCGGCTGCCGGCGCCTGCTCCTCGATGGACGCGGCGATCCGGTTCAGGGCCTCCCGCCAGCCCGGATGGCGCTCAAAGCCCTGGGCCGCCAGGGGCGGCATCCGGTGTTCCCGGCACAGTTGCAGGCGCTCCGGGGAAGGCAGGGGCACCGCGGGAAAATGCTCCAGGGCGCTTTGCTGCGCGTCTGCCAAATCGCCCATGAAAGCCAGGAAGGACTCCAGGGGATGGCCCTTCGCCAGGGCGCGGAAGCGGGCCGCCCGCTGCTCGAATTGCCGCGGGCCGGGGCTGCGGGCAAAGGGCGGCTCCGTGACGGATGGCTCGATTTCCCCGGGCTGAAGAATGGTGGTGGTCATGCCTGCTTGGCCTCCTTGGAGACTTCCTTGTACCAGCCGGGATGATGGTGGCGGGCCCAGGCTTCGGTGACGGTGCCCCGGGTCATGGCGCGGACGGAATCCGTGGTCCAGATGGTCGCATAGATGTGGACCAGGATCGCGGCGATGGCCACGAAGGCGGCGAAGGCGTGCACCACCACGGCGATGCGGACGAGGCCGATACCGAAGGACGGGGCGAAGTAGGGCTGCCAGATGACGATCCCGGACAGGAACAGCAGGAGGATGGCCAGCACCAGCGTCCAGAACAGGTACTTTTGGCCGATGTTGTATTTGCCGATCTCCGGCAGGTGGCCGGCCCGGTTCCGGAGGATATCCCCCAGGTGCCTGCGCCATTGCCGGTCCGCTTCGGTGATACGGTTGTGGCCCCAGAGGCGCGCCGCCATGGCGAGAAAGGACACGAACATCACCACCCCGATGAAGGGATGCAGGATCCGGGTCCACGGCCCGCCACCGAAGAGATTGGTGAGGAAGAAGAACGCCGGGTGGAACAGGGCCAGGCCGGATAGGGCCAGCAGGATGAAGGTGATGCCCACAAACCAGTGGTTTGCCCGCTCCGATGCGGAATATCTGGGAACAAGCTTGGAACGGTTGCTCATGGTGACTCCTCGTTAAGAATGGGGACCGGGGCGGGGCCGTAACCAGTCGCCCCCCGCTATTGTTCCTCTTTCTCGTCTTCCTCGGTTTCATTGGCTTCATTGGGCCCTGCCGTCACGTAGTGGAAGAAGCCAGCCAGGGCCACCAGGCCCAGACCGATACCCATGATGGGTTTCGCCATTCCCTTCCATAGGGACACCAAGGGGCTGATCTGCGGGTCCTTGGGCAGCCCGTGGTACAACTGGGGCTTGTCGGCGTGCTGCAGCACGTACATTACGTGAGTGCCGCCGACGCCCTTTGGATCGTACAGCCCGGCGTTTTCGAAACCCCGTGCCTTGAGGTCAGTGATCCGCTTCTCGGCGTGGCGGGTCATGTCGTCCTTGCTGCCGAACAACAGGGCCCCGGTGGGACAGGATTTGATGCAGGCCGGTTCCATGCCCACCGCCACCCGGTCCGAACACAGGGTGCATTTATACGCCTTGTTGTCCTTTTTCGACAGGCGCGGCACATTGAATGGGCAGCCGGTGATGCAGTAGCCGCAGCCGATGCAGTTTCCCTCGTGAAAATCCACGATGCCGTTGGCGTACTGCACGATGGCCCCGGGGGAGGGGCAGGCCTTGAGGCAGCCCGGATCGGCGCAGTGCATGCAGCCGTCCTTGCGGATCAGCCACTCCAGCTTGCCCGGCTCCGGCTCCACCTCGGAAAAGCGCATGACGGTCCATGAGTCCGCGCTGAGGTCCATGGGGTTGTCGTACACGCCCTCACAGATTCCGATGCTGTCCCGCACATCGTTCCACTCCATGCAGGCGGCCTGGCATGCCTTGCAGCCGATGCACTTGGAGATGTCGATGAGCTTGGCCACCTTCATGGGTTCCCGCACGCTGGGCGAGGGCGTGGTGGTCGCGGAGCGGCGTTCGATATCCAGGGATTGCAATGCCATTGTTATTCTCCTCAAGCTTCGGCCTTACCGCGGCTACGCTTTTTCGATGTCCACCAGGAAGGATTTGTATTCCGGGGTCTGCGTGTTGGCATCGCCCACGAAGGGGGTCAGGGTGTTGGCGAGATAGCCGTTTTTCGCCACGCCCTTGAAGCCCCAGTGCAGGGGCACGCCAACGGTATGGACCTTCTTCCCGTTGACCATTAATGGCTTGATGCGTTTGGTCACCACGGCAACGGCCTTGATGTAGCCCCGCTTGGACCGTACCTTCACTAGCGCCCCGTCCTGGATGCCCTTCTCCTTGGCCAGTTCCTCGCCTACCTCGACGAACTGCTGGGGCTGAAGCACGGAGTTGATCACCGCGTGCTTGGTCCAGAAGTGGAAGTGCTCGGTAAGCCGGTAGGTGGTGCCCGCATAGGGGAATTCCTTGGCCGTGCCGAACTGCGCCAGGTCGTCCTTGAACACCCGCGCCGCCGGATTGCTCACCACCTTGGGATGGAGCGGGTTGGTGCCGATGGGGGTCTCGAACGGCTCGTAGTGCTCGGGGAACGGGCCTTCCGCCATCATATCCAGGGCGAACAGCCGCGCCACGCCTTCGGGCTGCATGATGAAGGGTTCCATGCCCTGGTCCGGCGCCGAATCCGGCTTGAAATCCGGCACGTCGAACCCCGTCCACTTGCTGCCGTTCCAGTGCACGATGGCCCGTTTCGGGTCCCACGGCTTGCCGGCCGGATCGCAGGAGGCGCGGTTGTAGAGGATGCGCCGATTGGCCGGCCAGGCAAAGGCCCAGCCGAGGGTTTCTCCCAGGCCGCTGGGGTCGGCGTTGTCCCGCCGGGCCATCATATTGCCCTTCTCCGTCCAGGCGCCGGCGAACAGCCAGCAGCCGCAGGCGGTGCTGCCGTCGTCCTGGATCTGGGCGAAACCGTCCAGCTGCTGACCCGCCTTGAGGAGCATCTTGGTGGGGTCCTTCGGGTCCGGAATGTCCGCCAGGGCACGGCCGTTGTACTCCTTCGCCAGTTCTTCCGGACTGGGCCGGTCGAGGATGGCATAGTCCCAGGTCAGATTCAGGATGGGGTCTGGGAAGGCGCCGCCTTCCTTGCGGTAGAAGTCCCGCAGCCGCAGGTAGAGGCCGGCCATGATCTCCGCGTCCCCTTTGGCATCCCCCGGGGGCTCCGCGCCCTTCCAGTGCCACTGCAGCCAACGGCTGCTGTTGACCAGGGCGCCATCCTCTTCGGCGAAGCAGGTTGCGGGCAGGCGGAACACCTCGGTCTGGATCTGGGCCGGGTCCACGTCGTTGTACTCGCCGAAGTTCTGCCAGAATTCCGAAGTTTCCGTGGCCAGGGGGTCGATCACCACCAGGTACTTGAGCTTGGCCAGCGCGCCGCCGATCTTCGCCTTGTTCGGGAAGGACGCCAGCGGGTTGAAGCCCTGGCAGAAGTAGCCGTTCATCTTGCCCTGGTGCATATCCTCGAACACTTGAAGGACGTCGTGCATCTTGTCCAGCTTGGGGAGCCAGTCGTAGCAGAAGTTGTTCTCCTTGGTGGCGGCCTTTCCGTACCAGGCCTTCATCAGGCTGACGAAGAACTTGGGGTAGTTCTGCCAGTAGGACATCTGCCCGGGACGGGTCGGTTTCAGGGAACGCTGCGCCAGATACTCCTCATAGACGGTCTCTTTCTCGCCGGGCACCGTGAGGTAGCCGGGGAGCTGGTTGGTGAGCAGCCCCAGGTCGGTCAGGCCCTGAATGTTCGAGTGGCCGCGCAGGGCGTTGACGCCGCCCCCCGCCATGCCCACGTTGCCCAGCAGCAGCTGCACCATGGCCGCCGTGCGGATCATTTGGGAACCGACGGTGTGCTGAGTCCAGCCCAGGGCGTACATGATGGTCATGGTTTTGTCCGGGGCGCTGGTCTCGGCGATCATCCCGCACACCTTGAGGAATTGCTCCTTGGGCGTGCCGCAGATGTTGCTGACCACCTCCGGCGTATAACGGGCGTAGTGCTGCTTCATCAGGTTGAAGACGCAGCGCGGGTTCTGCAGGGTTTCATCCACCGCCGCATAGCCGTCCGGCTGCATTGCGTAGGACCAGGTGGACTTGTCGTACTTGCGGTGCTCCGCGTCGTAGCCGGAGAACAGGCCTTCGGCGAAGGTGTAGTTCTCGTTCACCAGGAACGCGGCATTGGTGTAATGCTTGACGTACTCGTGCTGGATCTTGTCGTTGGCCAGCAGGTAGTTGATCAACCCGCCCAGAAAGGCGATGTCCGTGCCGGTGCGGATGGGCGCATAGTAATCCGCCACCGCCGCGGAACGGTTGAAGCGGGGGTCCACCACCACCAGCTTGGCGTTGTTGTGGGCCTTGGCCTCGGTCACCCATTTGAAGCCACAGGGGTGCGCCTCGGCGGCATTGCCGCCCATGATCAGCACCAGATTGGCATTCTTGATATCGACCCAGTGATTGGTCATCGCGCCGCGACCGAACGTAGGGGCAAGACTTGCCACCGTAGGTCCGTGTCAAACGCGCGCTTGATTGTCGAATCCGAGTATGCCCAGGCTGCGAACGATTTTGTGGGTGAGGTAGCCGCTCTCGTTGGAAGATGCGGAGGCGGCCAGGAAGCCCGTCGTCAGCCAACGGTTGACCGTCGCCCCTTCCGCGTTCTTGGCAACGAAGTTCTTGTCCCGATCGTCCTTTACGTGACGGGCGATGCGGCTAAAGGCTTCTTCCCAGGAAATCCGTTTCCATTCCTTGGCGCCGGCGGCGCGGTATTCGGGATATTTCAGCCGGTTGGGGCTATGGACGAAGTCCAGCAGGCCGGCGCCCTTGGGGCACAGAGTGCCGCGGTTCACGGGATGGTCCGGGTCGCCCTCGATGTGGATGATTTCGGATTTAACGTTTTTGGCCTTGTCACCTATGCTGTACATGAGCAGGCCGCAGCTGACGGAACAATAGGGACAGGTGTTGCGAGTTTCGGTGGTGCGCAACAGCTTGAATTCACGTATCTCGGCCAGCGCCATCTCGGGTGCGAAACCCATCGCGGCGATGCTGGAACTGCCAAGGCCCGCGGTACAGACCTTGAAGAACTGTCGTCTGGTGAGCTGCATGTTGTCCTCTCGTGGTTGGGAAAAAGATCATGCGGTCCCCGCTATCCATCGCGTGCGGTCGCCGGTGCAGATGCCTTGACTATTCAACCCGGATCACCCCTTGGGCGGCTCTATCTGGTATCCCAATGGATGATCCGGGTCCAGTTTATTAGCCGAATTCTTCCGCGCGCCTATTATCCGATCCAGCCTGACTCGGTTAAATTACCCATTGCAGAGACACTATACGTTAATTGTCCATCGCAAGGTTTAAACCACCGGCTTTAGCCGGTCAGCTTTAGCCTTGCAAATTCAGCAAGCGTGGAACAAACCGAAGCTCGTTCCACCTTGCTGGTGTTGCGCGTTTAGCTGGGCGCGAGCAAGAGGACTTTAGTCCTCTGCGCCTAGCTGCGCTAACCCACCTGCTTTAGCAGGTGGTAGTTCAGTATAGGACAATCCAGCATGCCCCGAAGCGCTCCTTGGAGGCGAGCACAGCGATCGAGGCCCACGCCTTTTTCCTGACCCCCCGTTTCTATTCGCTGCCGCCGGGAGCCGGAGCCCTCCATGCCCCGCCCAGCGCCTTGACAAGGAGGACGCTGGCGACCAATCGCCGGCCCAGGATATCCACGGCCGTTCGTTCGCTGCTCAACGCCGCGGTCTGAACCGTGACGACGTTCAGATAGCTGACGGTTCCCGCCTTGTACTGGTTGCTGGTCAAGACCACGGACCGCCGCGCGGCTTCTAGCGCCTGATCCTGAACCTCGGCCTCCTGCGCGAGGATGCGCAGCGCCGCCAGGTTGTCTTCCACCTCCTGAAATCCGGTCAGGACCGTCTGCCGGTAAGCGGCCACGTTGGCGTCGTAGGCCGCCAGCGCCTGGTCGGTCTGGGCGCGCCGCAGGCCGCCGTCGAACAGGGTTGCCGCGATGGCCGGGCCGACCGACCAGACCCGGTTGGGCAGCGAGAGCCAGCGGGATAGGCTCGAACTCTGGAAGCCTCCCGACGCGGAAAGGGTGGCGGCCGGGAAGAACGCCGACCGGGCGACCCCGATCTGCGCATTTGCAGCCGCGACCCGGCGCTCCGCCGCCGCGATGTCGGGCCGGCGTTCCAGCAGTTGCGAAGGCACCCCGAGAGGAATAGCGGGCGGCACTGCGGCGAGCGGCGCCGGGGCAATGGAAAAGGTGGACGCGGGCGCCCCCACCAGCAGCGCGATGGCATGCTCCATCTGCGCCCGCTGCACCCCGAGGTCGATCCCCTGGGCCTGGGTGGTCTTGAGCTGGGTCTGCGCCTGGACCACGTCGGCCTCGGCGGCTACGCCGCTGGCGTAGCGGTTCCGGGTGATCTGCAGCGACTTCCGGTACTCGGCCACGGTGTCGTCGAGCAGCCGTTTTTGGCTATCCAGCGCACGCAACTGGAGATAATCCTGTGCCAGTTCGGCCTGGGCGGAGAGCCGGGCCGCCGCCAGGTCCGCTGCGCTGGCCTGGGCGTTTGCCTGGTTGGCCTCGACCGTGCGCCGGACCCGTCCCCACACGTCCGGTTCCCAACTGGCGTCGAGGGACAGGGACTGGGTATTCACCGGCCCGGCTGAAACGCCAGACCCGTTGGCCGCCGCGGATGGCCTATCGGACCGCGCCGAGGAAACGGCGGCGGTCAGGACGGGAAAATAGCCCGCCCGGGCCGACTCCACTAGGGCGCGCGCCTGCCGAAACTGGGCTTCGGCCTGGGCCAGGTTCTGATTCGAGATGTCGAGCCGTTCCTCAAGGCCATTCAGCAGGGGATCGCCGAATATTGTCCACCACTGTCCCCGGGGTTCGCGGTCCCGGGGTTGCGCGGGCTTCCAGTCCCCCATCTCCTTGTATGCAGCCGGCACCGCCACCGTCGGCCGCACATAATCGGGGCCGACCGCACAGGCGCCCAGCAGCGCCGCCAGCCCGCTTGCGGCAATCGTCCTCATGTCCCTCAGCTTCATAGAATTCCCGCCGAATCTTCAACCAGTCGAATGGGGCGCGGCGTGGGTTGCCATGCGCCCCGTCCAGGCGCTCCGGCACCAGAGCCGGAAGCGGTCCAGATAGAGATAAACCACCGGTGTGGTGTACAACGTCAGCAGTTGGCTCACGATCAGCCCGCCGACGATGGAAATGCCCAGCGGGCGATGCATCTCCGCCCCTTCGCCGAAACCCACCGCCAGCGGTAGCGCGCCCAGCAGCGCCGCCATGGTGGTCATCATGATCGGCCGGAAGCGGATCAGGCAGGCCTGGTAGATGGCCTGCTCCGGGCGCAGCCCCTGCCTGCGCTCCGCGTCGAGGGCGAAGTCGATCAGCATGATGGCGTTCTTCTTGACGATGCCGATCAGGAGGATGACGCCGATCAAGGCGACGATGGTGAACTCGATGCGGAATGCGAGCAGCGCGAGCAGGGCCCCCACTCCGGCCGAGGGCAGGGTGGAGAGGATGGTGATCGGGTGCACGTAGCTTTCGTACAGGATGCCAAGCACAATGTAGACCGTTACCAGCGCCGCAAGGATCAGCCAGGGCTGGCTGTCGAGGGAGGACTGGAAGGCACGTGCCGTGCCCTGGAAGCTGCCGTGGATCGAGGTCGGCACGCCGATGCGGTCGAGGGCGTCGTCGATGGCCCGGGTCGCGGCGGACAGCGATACCCCGGGCGGAAGGTTGAAGGACACGGTGGACGCCACGAACTGCCCCTGGTGGTTCACGCTGAGGGGCGTGTTGGTGGGCTCATAACGGCTGAATGCGGAAAGCGGCACCTCCGCCCCGCCGGCCGCGCTCACGTAGACGTTTTTCAGCGTCTCCGGGCTTTGCCAATAGCGCGGCGCGGCCTCCATTACTACCCGGTACTGGTTCAGGGGGTTGTAGATGGTCGAGACCTGGCGCTGGCCGAACAGATCGTCGAGGGTCGCGTCGGTCAGCTTCATCGTCACTCCAAGGCGGGTGGCGGTGTCGCGGTCGATCACCAGCGTGGTCTGCAGGCCCTTGTCCTCCTGGTCGGTGTTCACGTCGGCCAGTTGCGGCAACTGTCTTAAGGCATGCAGGACGCGCGGCCCCCAGGTGCGCAGCTCGGCCAGTTCGTCCGCCTGCAGCGTGTACTGGTATTGGGCGTTGCTCGGCCGCCCGCCCATCCGGATGTCTTGCGCCGGTTGCAGGAACAAGCTGGCGCCGGGCTCGCGCGCGAGCTTGCGGCGCAGCCGCGCGATCACCTGGTCGGCGGACAGCTTGCGCTCCCTGAGCGGTTTCAGGGAGATGAACATGAAGCCCGAGTTGACCCGGGAGCCGCCGGTGAAGCCGACCACGCTCGCCACCGCAGGGTCGCGGCGGATGATCTCGACGAAGTCGGCGAGCTTCTGCCGCATCGCCTGGAACGAGATGCCCTGGTCCGCCTGGATATTGCCGATCAGCCGCCCGGTGTCCTGCTGGGGAAAGAAGCCTTTGGGCACGATGATGTACAGGTAGACGTTGAGGCAGACGGTAGCGGCCAGCAGCAGCATCATGAAGCGCCCGTGCCGCAGCGCCCAGGAAAGGGTCTTTTCGTACCCCCCCAACAGCGCCGCGAAGGCGCGCTCGCCGGCCCGGTAGAGGCGCCCGTGCCGGTCCTCGGTCCCCGACTTCAGGAGCCGCGCGCACATCATCGGGGTGGTGGTGAGGGACACCGCGAGGGACAGCAGAACGGCCACCGAAAGGGTCACCGCGAACTCGCGAAACAGGCGGCCGATAATGCCCCCCATGAACAGGATCGGGATGAACACCGCGATCAGCGACAGGCTCATGGACAGCACGGTAAAACCCACCTCGCGGGCGCCGGCGAGGGCGGCCTGCATCGGTGCCGCGCCTTGCTCGATGCGGCGCGAGACGTTTTCCAGCACCACGATGGCGTCGTCCACCACAAACCCGGTGGCGATGGTGAGCGCCATCAGGGACAGGGTGTCCAGGCTGTAGCCGAAGAGGTACATGACGCCGAAGGTGCCGATCAGCGAGACCGGCACCGCCACGCTCGGGATCAGGGTGGCGCGCCCGTTGCGCAGGAACAGGAAAACCACCATGATCACCAGCGCGGTGGACATCAGAAGGGTGCGTTCGACATCGTGCAGCGAGGCGCGGATGGTGGGGGTGCGGTCCAGCGCGACCGATAGCTTGATC
This sequence comes from Pseudomonadota bacterium, assembly GCA_021848325.1. Lineage (GTDB taxonomy): Bacteria > Pseudomonadota > Gammaproteobacteria > Burkholderiales > JAJZUU01 > JAJZUU01. The sequence continues at coordinate 34,124 of JAJZUU010000019.1, forward strand.
GCCCGCGGGATCGAGGCGGTGAGTTGCGGCAGCAGCGCCCTGACCCGGTCGACGGTGTCGATGATGTTCGCCCCTGGCTGCTTGTACAGGATCAGCAGGACCGCCGGCTTGCCGTTGGCCAAGCCGGCGTTGCGCAGGTCCTGCACCGAGTTCGTCACCTCGGCCACATCCGACAGGCGCACCGGGGCGCCGTTGTGGTAGCTCACGATCAGGGGCCGGTAGTCGGCGGCCTTCTCGGCCTGGTCGTTGGCGTAGATCTGCCAGTTGCTGTCGCCGTCCTCCAGCGTCCCTTTGGGCCGGTTGGCGTTGGTCGCCGCGATCGCGCTGCGCACGTCTTCCAGGCCGATGCCGTACTTGTCGAGGACGGTCGGATTCAACTCCACCCGCACCGCCGGCAGCGCGCTGCCGCCGATGTTCACCTGGCCGATGCCCCGCACCTGGGACAGCTTCTGGGCCAGGATGGTGGAGGCCGCGTCGTACATCCGGCCCCGGGTCAGGGTGTCGGAAGTCAGCGCCAGAATCATGATCGGCGCGTCGGCCGGGTTCACCTTGCGGTAGGTCGGATTGCTCGGCAGCCCCGTGGGCAGGAGGCCGCGCGCCGCGTTGATCGCCGCCTGCACGTCGCGGGCGGCGCCGTCGATGTCGCGGCTGAGATTGAACTGAAGGACCACCCGCGTCGAGCCGAGGGAGCTCGACGAGGTCATCTCCGTAATGCCGGAGATCCGGCCCAGGGACCGCTCCAGGGGCGTGGCCACGGTCGCCGCCATGGTTTCGGGGCTGGCCCCCGGCAACTGCGCCTGCACCATGATGGTCGGGAAATCCACCTGGGGCAGGGGCGCCACCGGCAGCAGATTGAACGCCACCGCGCCCGCCAGCGTCACCCCCAGGGTAAGCAGCGTGGTCGCCACCGGGCGCGTGATGAAGATGGCCGAGAAGTTCATGGCCGTGCCGCGTCGATCCGGCGCCCGCGGCCCATCTCGATCCGCCGCGCGAGCCGGTCGAATGCCAGGTAAATGACTGGCGTGGTGAACAGGGTGAGCGCCTGGCTCACCAGCAGCCCGCCCACCATGGTGATGCCGAGGGGATGTCGCAGCTCTGAACCCACGCCGGTGCCGAGCATCAGCGGCAGCGCGGCGAGCAGCGCTGCCATGGTGGTCATCAGGATCGGCCGGAAGCGCAGCAGGCACGCCTGGTAGATCGCTTCCCGCGGGCTCTTGCCTTCCCTGCGCTCGGCTACGAGGGCGAAGTCGATCATCATGATCGCATTCTTCTTGACGATGCCGATCAGCAGGATGATGCCGATCACGGCGATGATGTCCAGGTCGGTGCCCGAGGCCATCAGGGCCAGCAGCGCGCCGACGCCGGCGGAAGGCAGGGTTGAAAGGATGGTGATGGGGTGGATGTAGCTCTCGTACAGCACGCCCAGCACGATGTACATGGTGACCACGGCGGCCAGGATCAGCAGCAGGGTGCTGTCGAGGGAGCCCTGGAAGGCCAGCGCCGCCCCCTGGAAGCGGGTCTGCACGCTCGCCGGCAGGCCGATCCCCTGTTCGGCGGCACGGATCGCCTGCACCGCACCGCCCAGAGAGGCGCCGGGGGCGAGGTTGAAGGAAACGGTCGCGGCGGGGAACTGGCCCAGGTGGTTGATCGCCAGGGGTGCGGCGTGCTCAGTAATCCGGGCGATGGAGCTTAGCCGTACCTGCTGCCCACCCGCCGCCGGGACGTAGATGTCGCCCAGGTCCGCCGGCCCCTTCTGGAAGCCGGGTTTTACCTCCAGCACCACCCGGTACTGGTTGGACTGGGTGAAGATGGTGGAAATCAGGCGTTGACCGAAAGCGTCATACAGGGCGTTGTCGATGGCCGCCACGGTGATGCCGAGCCGGCCGGCGCTATTGCGGTCGATCTCCACATAGGCCTGCAGGCCCCGGTCCTGCAGGTCGCTGGCGACATCCACCAGTTGCGGCAGCCGGCGCAACCGCTCGACGATCTTCGGGACCCAGGCGGCGAGTTCGTCGGGGTTTGCGTCCTCCACGCTGAACTGGTACTGGGTGCGGCTCACCCGGTCCTCGATGGTGAGGTCCTGCACCGGTTGCAGGTAGAGGGAAATGCCCGGCACCCGGGCGAGCCTGGGCGCCAGGCGGCGGATCACCTCCGAGGCGCTGATGCCGCGCTCCCGGAGGGGCTTCAGGTTGATCAGCATGCGGCCGCTGTTGAGAGTGGTATTGGTGCCGTCGACGCCGATGAACGACGATAGGCTGGCCACCGCCGGGTCCTTCAGCACCGCCTGCGCCAGCGACTGCTGGCGCCGCGCCATCGCCGGGAACGAGATCGATGGCGGGGCTTCGGAAATGCCCTGGATCACCCCCGTGTCTTGCACCGGGAAAAAGCCCTTGGGCACCCAGATGTAGAGCAGCACCGCGAGCGCCAGCGTGGCAACGGCGACCAGCAGGGCCGCCCCCTGGCGGTCGAGGACCCAGTTGAGCATTGCCCCGTAGCGCGCGATCACTGCCTCGAAAAAGCGCCCGCTGGCCCGGTAAAATCGGCCCTGCTCGGCCTCCGGCGTGTGGCGCAGCAGCTTGGCGCACATCATCGGCGTGAGGGTCAGGGAGACGAAGGCCGAGATCAGGATGGCCACCGCCAGGGTGATGGCGAATTCGCGGAACAGCCGGCCCACCACGTCCCCCATGAACAGCAGGGGAATGAGCACGGCGATCAGGGACACGGTGAGGGAGATGATGGTGAAACCGATCTGCTCGGCCCCCTTGAGGGCGGCCGCCAGCGGCGTCTCGCCCTGCTCCACGTAGCGGGCGATATTCTCGATCATCACGATGGCGTCGTCCACCACGAAGCCGGTGGCGATGGTCAGCGCCATCAGGGTCAGGTTGTTGATGCTGAAGCCGGCCAGATACATCACGCCGAAGGTGCCCACCAGGGACAGCGGCACCGCCACGCTGGGGATGACGGTCGCGGAAAGGTTGCGCAGGAACAGGAAGATCACCATCACCACCAGCGCCACCGCCAGCAACAGTTCGAACTCCACGTCCTTGACCGAGGCGCGGATGGTCGTGGTGCGGTCGGTGAGCAGCCTGACGTCCACCGCGCCCGGCAAGGTGGCCTGGAGTTGTGGCAGCAGCGCCTTGACCCGGTTCGCGACCTCGATCACGTTGGCGCCCGGCTGACGCTGGATGTTGACGATCACCGCGGCGGTCTGGTCGGCCCACGCGGCCAGCCGTACGTTCTCGGCGCCGTCCACCACGTCGGCCACGTCCTCCAGGCGCACCGGACCGCCGTTGCGGTAGGCGACGATCAGGCGCCGGTATTCGTCCACCGACTTGAGCTGGTCGTTGGCGTCGATGGTGGAGGCGCGGAAGGGCCCGTCGAAGCTGCCCTTGGCCTGGTTGACATTGGCGTTGGCCACGGCGCTGCGCACGTCGTCCAGACTCAGGCCGAGCGCCGCCAGCGCCTTGGGGTTGGTCTGGATGCGTACCGCGGGCCGCTGGCCGCCGCTGAGGGTGACCAGGCCCACCCCCGGCAGTTGGGAAATCTTCTGCGCCAGGCGCGTGTCCACCAGGTCCTGCACCTTGGGCAGCGGCAGGGTCCGGGAGGTGACCGCGAGGGTCAGGATCGGGGCGTCGGCCGGATTCACCTTGCTGTAGATCGGCGGTGTCGGCAGGTCCGGGGGCAGGAACGAGCCGGCCGCGTTGATCGCCGCCTGGACTTCCTGCTCTGCCACGTCCAGCTTGAGATCGAGGCTGAATTGCAGGGTAATCACCGACGCCCCGCCGGAACTGCTGGACGACATCTGGTTGAGCCCCGGCATCTGGCCGAACTGGCGTTCCAGCGGCGCGGTGATGGAGGATGTCATCACGTCCGGGCTGGCCCCCGGGTAGAGCGTCACTACCTGGATCGTCGGGTAATCGACCTCCGGCAGGGCGGACAGCGGTAGCAGCCGGTAGCCGATGATGCCGGCCAGCAGGATGGCCGCCATCAGCAGCGAGGTCGCTACCGGCCGCAGGATGAACGGGCGGGACGGGTTCACCGGCTGCCTCTAGTTGCCGGTTGCAGCGGAGTCCGCCCCGGTGCCGGATCGGTGCCGGCCGGCACCATGTTGCCGTTGCGCGCCGTTCCCGGGAGGCGGCCCGTTTTTCGTGACGAGTTCGACCCTGGAGCCCTCGCGCAACTTGTCGCCGCCGTCTGTCACCACCCATTCCCCGGGGGTGAGGCCCGCATCCACGGCCGCGCTATCGCCCTGGGTCGGTCCCGGCTCGATCGGGCGCACCGTGACGGTCCTGTCGGGCTTGACCAGGTAGACGAACGTCCCCCGGCTGCCCTGCTGGATGGCGGCGGTGGGGATCACGGTGGCGCCGCGCCGGACCTCCAGCAGCATGCGCACGTTCACGAACTGGTTGGGAAACAGCCGGTCGCCGTCATTGGCGAACTGCGCCTTGAGCTTGACGGTGCCGGTGCTCGGATCGATCTGGTTGTCCACCGCCAGCAGCCGGCCGCTGGCGAGCCTGACCTTTCCGTCCTGGTTGTAGACATCCACTGCCAGCTTGTCCCCGGCGCGCAGTTTTTGCATCACGGCCGGGAGGCTGTGCTCGGGAATGGCGAACACCACGGTCACCGGCTGCAACTGGGTAATCACCACCAGTCCGTTCTGATCGGCGGCATGGACGATGTTGCCCGGGTCTACCTGGCGCAGGCCCAACCGCCCGCTGACCGGCGCGGTGATACGGGTGTACACCAGTTGCAGCCGGGCGCTGTCGATCTGGCCCCGATCCACCTTGACGGCGCCTTCGTATTGACGCACCAGGGCGGCCTGGGTGTCCAACTGCTGCCGGGCGATGGAATCCTGGGCGGCCAGGGTGCGGTAGCGCTCCAGGTCGACCCGGGCATTGGCGAGCAGCGCCTGGTCGCGGGCCATCTGCCCTTCCGCCTGGGTCAGTTGCACCTGATAGGGGCGCGGGTCGATCTCCGCCAGCAGTGCGCCTTTCCCGACCCGCTGGCCCTCGCGGAACAGGACCTTCATCAGTTGCCCGTCCACCCGGGTTTTCACCGTGACCGTGTTGAGCGGCACCACCGAGCCGAGGGCGTCGAGATAAACGCTGATATCCCCCCGTTTTGCCGCCGCCGCCGTCACGGGTAGCGCCCCGCGGGCGTTGGCCCCGCGTTTGCCGCCGTGCTGGGGAGCAATGCCCGGTCGGGTAAAGATGACGTAGGCGCCGGCGGCCAGAAACCCCAGCAACAACAGCCAGCCCCACCGCAGGCGGAAGGATTGCGCGGGGCGCGTTTGTCCCTGCCCTTGCGATGGGCTGCCGTTTTTCTCCGCCTTCGGTGTGGTCACTTTAGTTCACCGCCTACTCATGTTGTCAGACTTCCCGGGGCTGCCCGTCGGCATAGGCCGTGGATACGGGTTGCCCCCCAATCGCCATCTGTTTTTGTTCCAGTTCCACATAGTGCGCGAAGCCGAAATAGCCCAACCTATCGAGCTCGCGCGCCACTTGGGCGGCACAGACCGGTGCCGCAGACCCAAGCCCGAAGGCGTCGCAGGCCTTGGCAAGAAAGGTGTTGGGTCTTGCGGCGCGGTGAATGGCACAATCGGCGCACGGCTGAGGGCATGGCCGGCCGGTCCCCGCGCCGGATGCCATGGGGTCCGGGTTGGAGACCTCCCTCAAAATCGCATCCCTTGCGTCCCGGCCGGCGCCGCGGCCGACCAAGCGCAAGAAGATCGCGATGATACTCCGCGCCCCCCGCGGCGGCCAACCGGATTCGCCGCCCCCTGCTCCCTGGGCGCGACGGGCCCGCCCTGCTTGCTTTCCGGCTTGTCGCTCCGGGTACGCATTGCTTTCTTCTGTTTGCTTGCGAGGGGCCGGGGCAGGCCATAGGCTCCATGCGCCGCCCCGGGCCGCCGTGAAGGCCAAAGATGGCGGGACGCAAGCCCTGCGGCCCGCATGCGGGCGAGAGCGGGAGCGATCGCGAATGGGTTGCCGCCCGGCAAGGGGCCTCGTTGGCAGGATGTAAGCACTCGCTGTTTTCATGGGGATGCCTCCTTCATTCGGGTTCTCGGAACCGGAGGCGCAAGCACGCCTCACCAACCCATATGCTAAGGCCGGCCCCGGTAATGGTGCCGCCTGCTTGTGCAAAGTTGCGTAAACTTTCGTAAAGGCGGCGGTTAGGGGGTGCCCCCACTGCCGCCGCTTGTGGCATCATGGTGTCAGCTCCTTGCTGTCCTTGCTGTCCTTGCTGGAACATGACGATGTCGCGCATTTTGCTGGCGGACGACGATGCAGAGCTCTGCGAGATGCTCGCGGAGTATCTTGCCGCCGAAAGCTTCACCGTCATCACCGCCCACGACGGTGAAGCGGCCCTGGCCGCAGCCAAGGCCGGTCAATTCGACCTGGTCATTCTGGACGTGATGATGCCGCGCAAAAACGGATTCGACGTCTTGCGCGAGTTGCGTACCTGGTCCGTCACGCCGGTTCTCATGCTGACCGCGCGCGACGAGGACGTGGACAGCATCGTCGGCCTGGAATTGGGCGCGGACGACTACCTGGGCAAGCCGTGCAACCCCCGGGTGCTGGCGGCCCGGATTCGCGCCATATTGCGGCGTGCCGAATCGCGCCACAAGGGGGAGGAGGTCCAGCTTTCGGGGGACATCCTGCGGGTGGGGGACGTGGAAATGCATCTCGGTTCCCGGACGGTGTTTCGCCTCGGCAGGCCGGTTGGCATGACCAGCACCGAATATGCGGTGCTGGAGGTGTTGTTGAGGGAGGCCGGGAGCGCGGTCTCCAAGTCCGACCTGTCGGACTTGGCCCTGGGCCGCAAGCGCACCCGTTTCGACCGAAGCCTGGACATGCACGTAAGCAGCATACGCAAAAAACTGGGGCCCTTTGCGGACGGCGCGGAGCGGATCAAGACCGTGCGCGGGATCGGTTATCAGTACGTGGCGAAGCGAGGCTGAGACCGTATGCACCGGCTGTTCTGGAAGTTTTTCCTGTCGTTTTGGGTGGCGCTGGTCCTGTTTGCCGGGGCGACGCTGCTTGCCGCGTCCCATTATCTCGACCAGTTTCGCGAACAGGATCAGGCGGCCAAACCCTTCGGGCGTATGACCCGGGAGGTGGCCGAAGCGCAAATGGCGGCTCAGCGCAACGGGATCGATGGTCTGAAGAAATGGGCGCGCAAGGCGGACAACCAGGATCTGATCCCGATACTGGTCCTCGACGGAAACGGCGCCGATCTCCTGGGGCGAGAAGTTCAACAGGGAGTGTTGTCGCACCTGTCCCGCCATATCAAACGAGCGCAGCAAGCGCGCGATGGCGCGCTCCCTGCCGTGGTTTATCTCAACGACCATACCCAGTTCTGGCTCATGCCGGACTTTCACAACGTCACCCTTGGCCGCCTCCTCAGCCGGCCCCGGGTGTTGGCGATGCCGCTGATATTGGCCGCCCTCGTCGGCGGCCTGGCGTGCTTCCTTCTCGTGCGCTACTTGACTGCGCCCGTCGAACAACTGCGCTGCGCCACGGAGGCCTACGCGGAAGGCGACTTGAGCCACCGGGTCGCCCCCCTGCTGGGCGGGCGCCGCGACGAAATCGCCGATCTCGCCTTTGCCTTCGACCGCATGGCGGAACGGTTGAGCAGCCTGATGCTTTCCCACAAGCAATTGCTCCGGGATGTTTCCCACGAGCTGCGTTCCCCGCTGGCACGGTTGCAGGCGGCACTCGGATTGGCGCGCCGGCGCGCCGGCAAAGAAGCCGGGCCGGAGCTGGACCGGATCGAGCGGGAGGCCGAGCGTCTCAACGACCTCATCGGCCAGCTGCTTGCGCTCGCGCGCCTTGAATCCGGCGCGCAGACCCCGCCGATGGAGCCGGTGGACCTCCAGGAGCTACTGGAGACGGTGGCATCGGATGCCGCGCTGGAGGCGCGCGCCCGTCAGTGCGCCGTGGTGCTGGAACATGGCGAGCGGATCGTGATTCAGGGAAACCCGGCCCTGTTGCACAGCGCGCTGGAGAACGTCATGCGCAACGCCGTCAGGTATACCGCCCAAGGTTCCGCCATCACTCTTTCGTCCCGGCGCGACCAAGACCGGCCCGACCAATGGCTGATAGAAATAAGCGACCGGGGCCCTGGCGTTCCGGAAGAAATGCTGCCGCACCTGTTCGAGCCTTTTGTGCGCGTCGGCGATGCCCGCGACCGCACCACCGGCGGGTATGGGCTGGGTCTTTCCATCGCCGAGCGGGCTATCCGTTCCCACCGCGGCACGATCTTGGCGAGAAACCGGCGGGAGGGGGGCCTGACGGTGACCATCCAACTGCCCGTAGCCGCTGCCGCAGACGGCCGGGGAAAGTCGGACGGCGGATAACGCTACCTTACGCTGTAGCCTCGGGCCGCCAGGCACGCCGTCATGGCGCGACGGTAATCGGCGCGCTTCTGCCCGAGCCGGGATTCCGACATGTCGCCAGGGGGCTGCGTCGGATCAAAGCCGGTCTGGCCCACCGCCCAATGGTGGCATTCGTAACGATCGGTCGCCTGCTGCTGCTGGCTTTGCCCCTTTTCCGGGTAGATGAACAGTTGCTCCGTCGAGGGCGGCTGCGATGACGGCGGCTGCGTGGAGACCTGACTTTCCGGCGGCGCTTCCGTGACAACGTACGTGTGCTCCGCGGGGCTCCACGCGTAGTACACGTCGTTGGCGTAATAGTAGGGCACGCCGCCCACCCAGAGGGTGGTGTAGAACGGCGGCAATACCGAAATCGCGAGCCCCAGGGGAGGCGTCACTACGACGAAGCGCGGTCCGAATGGGCGGTACCACACGCCGCCGCTAAAAAAATAGCGTACGCCGCGGAACGGAACGGCACGGTAGCCGAAGGGCAGCCGGTCCACGGCAAAGCCGCGGCGGGGATAGTAGCGGTCATGGTGATAGCGGTGATCCATCCGATAGCCGCGCTCCCCATGGTCCTGGCGCCCCCCGTGCCATTCGCCTCCATGGTCCCGGTCGGCCCATGCCGGAGCGATCGCGGTGCACGACAAGAGTGCCAGCGCAGCGGTTGCAGCCGCCAGGTGATAGGTCTTCATGTCAGCCCCTCGTTTTCGTCGAATGTGGTCACCAGGGTGTTTTTGCCTCAGAGGTTGTGAATATACCCGCCGCGCGACGGTTTCTTCACAACCTCTCAGCGGATCATGTAGCCGCGGCCCTCGAGACAAGCGGCCATGGCGCGGCGGTAGTTTTGCGCCTGCTGGTCGGCAACGGCCTCACGCTGTGCAGCCCCCTCATTATTATAGCGTTGCTGTAGCCGATCGGCCTGCTCCTGGCGCGCCGCGTCCGACGAGGCGCCGATCAGCGCCCCCGCCACGGCGCCGACCAGCGCGCCCTCCCCGGCCTCCCGCGGCCGCGAAACCGCGGCGCCAATCACTGCGCCGGTGGCCGCACCCGCTACCGTGCCGCTGCCCGGCGGCGGCATCGGCACGACCGTCACCCCCGGCGGTGCCATGGGCTGGGGTTGGCCGGGATCGAACCCGGTCTGCTTCACGGCCCAAAGATAGCACTCGTAGCGATCGCGATCCTGCTGGGCCGGGCTCTGGCCGGCGGTCGGATAGAAATAGACCCGGGTCGACGGCGGCGCCGCGCTGCGCTGCATAGGGGGCCGCGCCGGCGGCGACGCGCATGCCCCGGTCGCCAGGCTCGCGGCCAAGACCAGCAACGGCAGCCCCAGGCGGCGGGGACGCGAGGGATCAACAGCCGGTTGTTGCGCTACATATATAGACGACATGAGTTGCTGCCCTTACCCCTTTTCCCGTCAAAGGCCGGGACCGGCAGTCCCCGCGTGGGGGTCGATAGTCATGATCCTAGGAGCCTGTCGGACTTAAAGGAAATCGGCTGCAAATCCGCCTGACCGGTCCATATTTCGCCGCTTTTTTGGTCAATAGAACGACTATTGACCTGCAAAATCGACAAAATCTGTCCTCGACCAGCCGAATTTTCGCTTCGATTCTTCAAGTCCGACAGGCTCCTAGAAACGGCAGTTGACCGGGTTGGAGTGTGCGGTTTGCAGGGTGCAGGGCGAGGCGCGACGAGAGCGTGGCTGTTGCCGCTTCAGCGGCTTTAC